>JACQOP010000152.1 GCA_016202485.1 Chloroflexota bacterium
TGTTAGTGATGCCGGCTTGCGGAGCATCCGGGGCTGGAGGGGGGGAGGGAGTAGGCACCGGCGTCGGGGTTGGAATAGGGGTGAATACGACGGTAGGGGTAGGGGTAGGCGCTGGTGTTGGTGTTGGGTTAGACGCAGGCGCTAGAACTGGGATGGGTGTGAGGGTTGGGGCAGGAGTTGCCGTTGGCGCGGGCACCTCGGTGCGTGCTGAAGTGGGCGTCGGTGTCTCTCTGGCAATAGGAGTGGGGGTGGACATGGGTTCAAGCATGGGCAGGGGGTAGTCGCCAGTACCACCACTGTCAATAGGCGTGCCGCTGACAGGAAGCTGGTCACTCACGGCCTCGGCTGGGGACGCCACTAGCACATCTTCTACAACGGCGGTCTCGGAGCCGACGCCGACGGTTATGGTGTAGGCACCATCGGCGAGGTACAGGTTGTCGCCGAAGTGCGGTTCTGTGACGCGGTGATTCGCCAGCAGGCACGCCCGCACGTCTGGCAGCCCTCGGGGGATTCCTCGTGCTTGGTCGGCAATGGTAACGATGGGGGTATGCGTCCTTACCTCTGCATTGCTGAGCCTATCAAAGACGTAGATTTCCAGGTGATGGTTGACCTGTTGGCCTTGGTCTACTACCGCCATCATTGCGCCGGGTTGCATGGCGGTCATGGCCACAGGCGGACCGATACGGAGGACGATCCTATAGGAGTTGGTAGTAGTGGTCTGCTCTTTCCACTCGTTGGGCACAGGCAGCGGCGCTGTTGGGGTGGGCGGAGCGCAGGCTCCTGCAAAGAAAAGGAGGACAATCAGCCCAAGGGGCAGGCGGTGGGAGACCCGTGACCCAGTTGTGTCCACCATGCTTAACTCCCTGTGCTCGTGCGCACGTTGTATGGGACTGTTTGGTGTTGGCGGAGGGGATGGGAAGTGCTAGAAGCTCTTCTCATCGGCCTCCGTCTGCTCTCCGTAACTTGGTCAGGTTTGGGCTGATTGAGAACTACCCTATGGATGTCTACGGACCTGGAATGGCGCCGTTGGCCGTCGTGCGACCTTCAAACGAGGCACCCATGCCTGAGCAGGGGTCGGCATCAGTGCCCGTGCATGCTGGGCTGTCGGAGTCTTTCGCTACAACGGGGATGGTCACGTGTCCGGTGTTCTCCGTTGGTCCGGCGAAGGCGATACCCAGAGTGGCCAAGGCCAGCAGTCCCGCGGTGATGGCAGCCAGGAGCACCTTTCCCATGGTTTCCTCCTTTTTATGGTGGCACCATCGTAGACTTCTATTGGATGACAAACATCGGGCGTTTACCCCATTTTGCTGCCCCGGCGCTTCATCTTCCGTCAGCACGGAACGGGCGCCGGAAGGAGGCACAACTCCACAAGCCACAGTCCAAGACAGAGAGGGTCGGGCTACACATCGCGCAGCCCTACCCTTCTCTTGTGAACAAGGGCGTGCGTTATGGGATAATGGCAAGGGCCGCTTGCTACGGGTTGGCCTTGTTGTGGACTTTCGGACGGTGACGGAGCAGCATGATTGCCGACTCAAGGGATTCGGGTGTTCGCCTCGCCGAAATGATCGCTTCCCTTTCCCTGGCGACGGACCTAGGGATGGGGCAGCCGATGGAACATGCCCTCCGCAGATGTCTGCTGGCGGTGCGGATGGGTAGAACGCTTGGCTTGAGCGAAGTTGACCTCAGAAGCGTCTACTACGTCGCACTCATCTGCTCGGTCGGTTGCACGGTCAAGTTGCAGGAGTTCAGCCCGTGGTTCACCGATGAGATAGAGGCAGCACGTGAGGCGGCGACGGTAGACCCCACTAAGTCCATCTCTGGGGCCAGGTTTCTGATTGGCCATGTCGGCCGAGGCGACCCGCCACTGAGACGTGCCAGCAAGGTTGTGGGTGCGCTGGCAGTGGCCAAGCACGAGGCGCACCGGTCGTCGGTCGCCTGCCACGAAATCTGCAAGACGTTCGGCGAGCTCCTGGGGTTTGAACCTTCCATCCGAGAGGCGCTTGGACAAATGCACGAGCACTGGGACGGGAGCGGAGAGCCGTTCCACCTTAAAGGTGAGCAAAAGGCCTTGCCGTCCCGCATAGCCCACCTTGCGGGCGACGCCATCCTCTTTTATCGTTTGGAAGGCATTGACACAGCGGTGAGTGCAGTCCGCCAACGTGCAGGCCGAATCTATGACCCGCAGATTGCTCAGCTCTTTTGTAAGCACGCCTCTCAGCTATTGATGGAGACTGAAGGGGACTCTGTTTGGGACGTGGTCCTTGGGGCGGAGCCAGCTCCTCACCAATGGCTCAATGAAGGGCAACTGGACAGGGTCGCTCGCGCTATGGCACAGTTTGCCGACGTGAAGTCGCCTTACACGCTGACCCACTCCACTGGCGTTGCACGTTTGGCAGAGGGCGCTGGCCGCAAACTCGGCCTGTCAAGCACCGAAGTGGTCACCGTGCAACGGGCGGGGCTGCTCCACGACCTAGGGCGCATTGGCATCCCTAGTGGTATCTGGGACAAACCGGGGCCGTTAACACCGGCGGAGTGGGAGCGCGTGCGGATGCACCCCTATCTCACCGAAAGGGTACTGGCGCGGTCCAGCGCCTTGGGTTCTCTAGGGACCCTGGCGGCGTTGCACCATGAGCGCCTTGATGGATCGGGCTATTACCGAGGCGTGTCTGCTCCTCTAATGCCTATGGACGCGCGCATTCTGGCTGCAGCCGACTTTTTCCACACAAAATTGGAGTCACGGCCGCACCGACCTAATTTGCCCCCGGATGCGGCCGCTGAGGAAACCCGTCTGCAGGTTCAAGCGGGAAGGCTAGACAGGGAAGCCGCTGATGCCGTGCTCAGCGTCGCTGGACAACCTGGGATGCCGCCCAGGTCTGGCCTGCCAGCAGGGCTCACGGACCGGGAGGTAGAGGTGCTCCGCCTCGTCGCAAAAGGCCGCTCCAACCGCCAAATGGCGCAGACCCTTTACCTCTCCGCGAAGACTGTTGATCACCATGTCCAGCACATCTACGACAAGATTGGTGTGTCTACCCGAGCAGCGGCGACGCTCTTCGCCATGCGCCATGACCTTCTGAGCGGCACATAGGTTTAACCGTATCTGGGCTAGAGTGACAGGACTCGGCACGGGCATTTCCGTGATACCCGCATACTTCCAGCTCTGGCACACGAGGCGCTTATGGACCCTCATGAACTCGCTGCCGTGGGATTCCGGACGCGACTTTAAGGGAGCGGGGCATGGTTTCTCGTGCTGAGGGGTAACAGAGGGTCCGGTGAGGACATCCAGGGAAGAGGCGACGACATGTTTCTAGCAGTTGCTGAAAGATGCAAAGGGTCGGTGTTTCCTGCCGGGGCTATTGGGGTGTGTCCGTAGGTATAAGGGCGCGTCGGAAGTAAGGCGGGTCTTGAGAAGGAAAACGACGCATGGTGCACGTTGAATTGGCCTTAGCGCCGTTGATAAGATACACTGATGGTATGAAGAGGAAGGCGGCGCGCCGGTGAACATCCGCCAATTGCATGCATGGGATGTGTCGCCCCAGGAAGCCGTGGACATCCAGCGCCGCCTGGCTGCCCAGGTGTCTCTGGACAGCAGCTTGCCCGCAATGGTGCGCTACGTCGCCGGGGCAGACCTGTCCCCTCCCGATGGGGCGGGCCTGGTGCAGTGCGGCCTGGTGGTGGTGGAGCACCCGTCCCTGAAGGTGGTGGAGGTGCAACGGGCCAGAGGCAAGCCTGGCTTCCCCTATGTCCCGGGGCTGCTGTCCTTCCGGGAGGCCCCCCTGGTGCTGGAGGCCCTGGAACGCCTGGAGCACACCCCGGACCTGCTCTTATGCGACGGCCAGGGGCTGGCGCACCCCCGCCGATTCGGCTTGGCGTGCCACCTGGGAGTGCTGGCGGACTTGCCGGCCATCGGCTGCGCCAAGTCTCGCCTCACCGGCAAGCACGGCGAGCTGGGACAGGACAAGGGGGCATGGTCGCCCCTGAAGGACAAGGGGGAGGTGGTGGGGGCGGCGCTGCGGACGCGGGAGGGAGTCCGGCCGCTGTATGTCTCGGTGGGCCACCGGATAGACCTGGCGACGGCCCTTCGGTGGACCTTGGCGTGCTGCAGCCGCTACCGCATCCCGGAGCCGACGCGCCTGGCCCATGTTGCCGCGGCGGGGAAACTGAAGGACTGACATCCAAAATGTGGGGGCGCAATGCTCCGATAGATCGCGAGTCTCCGACCTTGCACCCCTACAAAAAGAAACCCAGCAGTACAGCAAAGGAACTATAACGTGCAAGAGCTAAAAGGACACGCCGAAACCCTGGTACGGCGCATCTCAAGCATCATGGTGCGTCTTTGACGTCGCCAGCAAAGAGCAGGAAATCTCCGCCCTGGAGCAGCGGTCCACCGACCCGGCCCTGTGGGACGACCCAGAGGCGGCCCGCAAGCTGATGCAGCGCCTGGCCGACACAAAAGCTGTGGTGGACACCTGGCAGCGCTTGCTTGCTAGGGCCACGGAGGTCGCAGAGCTGGCGGACCTGACCATTGCCGAAGGAGACTCCTCCCTGGAGAAGGACATCCGGCAGGAGGGGTCCGCTCTGGAGGAGGAGCTGCGCAAGCGGGAGCTGGAGCTGGTCTTCACCGGCCCCTATGATGAGCGCACCGCCCTCCTGGCGGTCCACGCCGGCGCCGGCGGCACCGAATCCCAGGACTGGGCCGAGATGCTGCTGCGCATGTACTTGCGCTGGGCGGAGCGCAACGGCTATGCCACCCAGATCCTTGATCAGTCCCCTGGGGAA
>JACQOP010000154.1 GCA_016202485.1 Chloroflexota bacterium
ACCGATGACCTGGCCATAGACTTCCGTGTCATCACCACCCAGGGCTCCGAGCGCATCATTGAGGCTGCCTTTACCCATGCCAAGAAGACGGGCAAGACCAAGGTGTCCATCGTCACCAAGGCCAACATCGTCAAGACCACGGACGGCAAGTTCCTGGATGTAGCAGGACGTATTGCAAAGAACTACCCTGGCATCACCTGGGACGGTTGGTACATTGATATCATGACTGCCAATCTCATCAATGAGGCACGGCAGAAGGACTTCCAAGTCCTTGCGCTGCCCAACCTCTACGGCGACATCCTCACCGACGAGGCGGCCCAAATCCAGGGGGGTGTCGGGACCGCAGGCAGCGCCAACATCGGTATGCGGTACGCCATGTTTGAGGCCATCCACGGCACCGCGCCCCGCATGGTCAAGGAAGGCCGCGCCCAGTATGCCGACCCCAGCTCCGTGGCCCGCGCAGGCGCCATGATGCTGGAGCACATCGGCTTCCCTGAGCTGGGCAAAAAGCTCCACATGGCCCTGGACGTCTGCGGCCAGTACGAGCGCAAAGTGGTCATGACCGGCCGCAACACCGGTGCAACCAGCCGCGAGTTCGGCGAGTACCTCGTAGCCACCGTCCAGGACACCTCCCTGGAACGCCGCTGGAACGAGCACGTCTTCGCCAATAAGTAGGGGTGCATCCCTCTTCCACGGTCAACATACGTAAACTTAACGCCGAAGTCACTACACAGGAGTAAACCCTTCATGCGCAAAAAGGTTACCATAGTCGGAGCAGGCCAGGTGGGTGCAACCGCAGCCCAGCGTATCTATGAACGCGGCTATGCGGACGTCGTTCTCGTGGACATTGTGGAAGGCCTGCCCCAGGGCAAGGCCCTGGATATGCTGGAGTCCGGGCCAGTCGTTGGCTCCGACGCTAATATCATTGGCACCAACAGCTATGAAGAGACAGCAGGCTCCGATGTAGTTGTTATCACTTCCGGCATCGCCCGCCGCCCGGGCATGAGCCGCGACGACCTGCTCTTTACCAACATGGGCATCATTGAGGGCGTCACCAAGCAGGTGGCGCGTCATTCCCCAGCCTCCATTATCATCGTGGTCACCAACCCTCTGGACGCCATGTGCCATGCGGCCCTGGACGCCAGCGGCTTCCCCCGTGAGCGTATCATTGGCCAGGCTGGCATCCTTGACACGGCCCGCTTCCGGACATTCCTGTCCCAGGAACTGCACGTATCGGTGCGAGACATCAGCACCTACGTCCTGGGCGGCCACGGTGACACCATGGTCCCCCTCGTGGGATACACCACCGTCGGCGGCGTGCCTGTCAGCAATCTCATACCCAAAGCCCGCCTGGACCAGATTGTCCAGCGGACCCGGGACGGCGGCGGCGAAATTGTCAACCTGCTGAAGACAGGCAGCGCCTACTATGCTCCTTCCGCCGGCGTAACGGAGATGGTGGACTCTATCATTCTGGACCAGAAGCGCATCCTCCCCTGCACCGTCTTGCTCAAGGGAGAATACGGACAGAACAATCTCTTTATTGGGGTGCCGGTAAAGCTGGGGGCCAAGGGACTGGAGGAGATTATCCAGCTCAAGCTCTCCGCCGAGGAGGAGGCCATGCTGAAGAAGTCCGCCGGCGCCGTACAGGAACTGGTGGACGTGATGAAAAAGAAAAAGGCTTCTGGATAGCCTGCGGAGCTCATCACGCCAAGGAAAGTTCGGGGAGGAGGGAGCAATGCTCCGTCCTCCCTTTCATTTCTTACGCCTAACATCCGAGCATGGGAAGTGCAACTCTGCCCACTTAGCTTCTGTCCCTCGTCTCAGGGCTTCGCAACAGCCCATCAATCAGTCGCCGCACTTCCCTGGTGCTGCGCAGTACCAGCACCTGGGCGTGGTGGGGTGTGTTTTGCAGGTTGGCCAGGGTACGCTGCACGTGGGTCTTGCGGCTTGTGATGGCATACAGGAGGATGGAGTTTTTGCTCAAGAAGGACTGCCGCCAGGACTCGGTGTTGGGGTTGCCTTCCCACAGCGGCTCCTTGGTCCAGGCGCGGGCCACGGTACGCTTGAACAGCCGCCAGAAGCTTACCCGGAAAGGCAGCTGCAGCCAGAGCACCGTATCTGCCTGGAAGAGCACCAGGCCCCCAATCTGGCTATGGTAGTTGCCGATGGAGACCCAGCCCTGGGGGCAGGCGTCCAGGGCCTGCTGAACATCGGCCTGGAACTGCTCCCGGGGCTTCTGTGTCCAGTTGGGTAGCCAGAAGAGGGTATCCAACTCTATGACAAGCAAGCCCAGGCGCTGGCCAAGCTGATGGCCCAGGGTAGTCTTGCCTGAGCCGGTCGGGCCATAGATGGCGATGCGGGGGCCAAGTTGGGGGCTATTCTTCATGGGTGAATTTGTCTTCTGTGGTGGTTTGCAATACACGCGGGTTTCTAAATATCCACAGCAGGGCCAGGCCAGTGATGGCTCCATAGGCCAGTCCGGATATAGCGCTCCCCAGGGTCAACCGTGCTAGGTCCCAAAGCAGCGTTCCAAAGGTTGCATGAGCCGGCGCCAACCCATAGACGGTAAAAGCATACCCTATGGGCAACAACACGACTATGCCCAGGCTGCACACCAGCGGCCAGAAGAGAGACCTGGAGCCGTGCCGTCTCAAGATAAGCCACTGCCCGAATCCCATGCCTCCGCCGAGGATAAGCCATGGCGACAGGAAGGGCACTGACAACCAAGGCCCGGAAAGTTCCCTGAATCCGGCGGCAATTATGAGCCAAGTTTGGGCTACCAGGGCTCCACCTACTGCTGCACCCATCAGGGCAAGGAGCACCCTCCATGAATAAGGCCGGCCAAGGGCCCGCTGGATTACCACACCTCCGGTTGTGCTCAATACTAACGTAAAGATGGCGCCGGTCACAGCAAAGCCTTCCAGCGCAAGAGGGACCATACACTCAAAGAAGAAGCAACTTGGGAATCCAACACTCCCCAGAAGAGGCGGCCACATCAACTGGTAGAGGAAGGAAAAGGGCCTGAGGGTCCAGAATAGGTAGGCGAACAGGCCTCCTATAGCGCCCCCTCCTACTGATGTCAGCGTCCACAGACGCCAGAATCGCCAGCCGAGTTGCCCAGTGGTGACGTCCATGTCAGCTCCCGCTGGTGACATCTGTTATCTCAGGCGTCTTTAGTGAACATACAAAGACCTACCTTTTGCCGGGCCCAGGCGCTGGCCAAGTTGATGGCCGAGGGTGGTCTTGCCGGAACCGGTAGTACCGTAGATGACGATGCAGGGGCCAAAGGACGGCTTGTCTGCATGGGAGGCCTAGTGTAGCCGATGCCCCCAGGTCACGCAAGGATACTCGCTCCGTAAGGTGACCAGCACATCGCCTCTTGACAAGAGATTCGCCACCAATCACCATAGACGCCCCAGTATTTTCGCGAAGTTACCAATTCAAGGAGGAGGCGAGGCTAATGAGCATGCAAATAGTAAATAAAGGCGGAAAAGGCGGTGGCGGTGGAAAAAGTGGAGGGAAAGGCGGGAATGCTCCCAACCTTCCGAGCACGACGGGCAACCCTTCGGGACCGGGTCGGGGGAACAATCCACCTAAGCGTTAGACAGAAAGAGGGGCGGGTTTGAAACCAGCCCCTCTTGTATGACTGTATCATGGCAAGTGCGCGCATAACAAACGCCCCACCCTTACCCGGCTGTGCCGACCTCCACCGCCAACGATAGGCACAAGGCTAACGCCTCCCCGCCCCTACCGCGGAGCGCCCGGCAATGGCCTCCTCCACCTCTCTGGTAGAGACGATATGCCGCTCCATGCCCATCTCCTTCGGGCTGAAGCCCATGGCCAGGCCGATGAGCTGGGGCAGGTGCAGGATGGGCATGTGGATGCCTATGCCGGACTGTTTGGCCGCCTTGGGCTGGTAGCCATCCAGGTTCAGGTGGCACAGGGGACATGGCGTCACCATAGCGTTTGCCCCCAGGTGTTGGGCGGTTGACGTGTGCTTTGCCACCATGTCTACCGAGTTCTTTTCGTTAATGAGCAGAATGGGCAGGCCGCAGCACTTGGTCTTGCCGTCATAGTCCACCACCGTGGCTCCCACCGCTTCAATCAGGTCTTCCAGTGAGTGCTGGCGGTCCGGGTGCTCGGCAAAGCCCAGGGCCCAGCTAGGCCGGACAATGTAACAGCCATAGAAGGGGGCGATGCGCAGGTCAGGGAGCTGGCGTGTGAGCAGGGCCTTCACCCTGTCCACTCCAATGTCCTCCACCATGATCCACAGCAGGTGCTTGATCACCACCGTGCCCTTGAACTCCAGGCCCTCTTCTTTGAGGAGGGCGTTAACCTCCTCCCGGTACTTGGCGTCATCCATCAGGCGCTTATAGGCCTGGGACATCACCCCCTGGCAAGTGGAGCAGATGGTCATGATGGGCAGGCCTTTTTTCTCTGCCATGGCAAAAGTGCGGGCGTTCAGAGTGTCGCCGAGTTTGCGGTCCTTCTCTTGTAACACCCCTGCGCCGGTACAGGCAGCGCCTGTCAGCTCGTCCAGCTCAATACCCAGCTTCTGGCATACCTTGATGGTAGCGGGGTACAGCTCAGGACAGCCGCCCCGAGAGACACACCCTGGATAAAAGGCAACTTTCATTACTTTTTGCCCTCAACTTTATCAAAGATACGGCGCACGGCTTGCAAGTTTTCCTTCCCCTCAACCTTATGAGGAATGATGGGCGGGAGCTTGCCCCTTCTTAGGGCCCGGAGGCCCACCGGGATGGCGGCAAACAGCGAGTTCAAGCTCATGGGGTTGAACATGCCATAGGTGCGGGGTACCAGCCGGAGCTCGTCCAGCTTGCCAGACTTCTTGACGAAGTCTGAGACCGCCTCGGCATGGCGGGCACCGTTGGTATTGCGGATGCCGGCAGCTATGGTCTTATCACGCAGGGCCATGATACGCTCCATAGGGGCAACTCCCTTCGGGCAGGCTTGGACACATTCCATGCAGCGGGTGCAGTCCCAGATGCCGCTGTACTCATTCAGCTCCTTCAGGCGCTCCTTCGTCTTGCCGTCCCTGGGGTCGCCTGTAAAGCGGTAGGCTTTGGCCAGGGCTGCCGGGCCAAGGAAGTTTTCGTCCACTTCCAGCACCGTACAGTCAGAGACACAGGCCCCGCACATGATGCAGCCCATGACTCCCACCAGGTGCAGCATAGACTCCGGCGAGGCGATGTACTCCTCCTCGGGCTCCGGGCCTTCCGGTTGCAGGAAGGGGTCCACAGCCCGGATCTTGTCCCAAAAGGGCTTCATGTCCCACACCAGGTCCTTCACCCGGGGCATGTTCCCCACGGGGTCAACCCGTACGCGGCCATCCTTGTCCATGACGCTGATGAGTTTGGTCTTGCACCCCAAGCTGGCATGGCCGTTGACGCGCATGGCGCAAGAGCCGCAGATGGAGGCCCGGCAGGAGCAGCGCACCGCCAGGGTGGGGTCTTCATACTCTCGGACGTAAATCAGGCTGTCCAACACCGTGTAATATTCTTCCACCTCCAGGATGAACTCCTGACGGTAGGGCTTAGCGTTCGGGGCGTCGGGATTGAACCTGCCAATATCCAGCGTAACCCGCATTAGTAGCTCCTTACCTGAGGCTTCCACTTTGTGACCGTGACCGGGGAATAGGTGATGACAGGGCCGCTGGGGCCTTTGGTCACCACGGTGTGCTTCAGGAAATTCTCGTCGTCGCGGTTGGGGTAGTCAGTACGGAAGTGAGCGCCGCGGCTTTCCTTGCGGGCAATGGCGCCGATACAAATGGTCTCGGCGGTTTCCAACATGAAACCCACTTCCAGAGCGAAGATAAGGTTGGTATTGAACACCTGACCCTTATCATGGACACCCAACCCCGTGAACCGCTCTCGCAACTCTCTAACGGTATGCAGAGCACGCTGCATCCCCGCCTCGTCCCGGAAAACGGCCACCCCTTCGTTCATGGCCTTGCCCATCTCCAGGCGTATCTTTGCAGGCGTATCGCTCGTGGGGTTCCGATCCATGAGATTCTTGATAGCATCCCGGTCTATGGAGATTACCGAGTCGCTTACCTTGACCTCCCCCGTCTCTTTCGCATCGGCTGCTGCAGCGTCACCAGCCCTACGGCCAAAGATAATGGTATCCAGCAGGGAGTTGGCCCCCAGGCGGTTGCCGCCGTGAACGCTGACGCAGGCGCACTCTCCGGCGGCATACAGGCCCGCGACGGGTGTGCGGCCATTTACATCGGTCTTGATGCCCCCCATTTCATAGTGATTGCCGGGACGGATGGGGAGGGGCTGCTCCGCCAGATTCACATTGGCAAAGTCCAAGGCCACTTCGTTGATATAGCTGAGCTTGGTCTCAATCAACTCGCGCCCCAGATGGCGCAGGTCCAACAGCACGCAGCCGTCCACACCCCTACCCTCGTTGATCTCGGTCTGCTCCGAGCGCGAGACCACGTCGCGGGAGGCCAGTTCCATAAAGTTAGGCGCATACTTCTGCATGAAGCGGTCGCCGTCTTTGTTGACAAGGTACGCCCCTTCACCTCGGGCGGCCTCGGTAATGAGCACGCCATTGCCCATCAGGGTCGTAGGGTGGTACTGGACCATCTCCATGTCCATGACGGAAGCGCCCACGGCATAGGCCAGGGCCTGGCCGTCGGCGGTGACGATGAGGCCGTTAGTAGAAGGCTCGTAAACGCGGCCGGTGCCGCCGGTGCAGAGGATCACCGCCTTGGCCTTGATGAGGTGCAACTGGCCCGTCATCAGCTCAATGGCAACGACACCGCGAACGGCCTTGTTATCATCTAAGACCAGGGAAGTAACGAACCACTCCTCATAGACCCGCGCCCTGACTTTCAGTATCTGCTCGTACAGGACGTGGAGCATAGCCTGGCCAGTGATGTCAGCCACGTGGAAGGTGCGGGCCCGCTGCTGCCCGCCAA
The DNA here is from genome assembly GCA_016202485.1 of Chloroflexota bacterium. Classification (GTDB taxonomy): domain Bacteria; phylum Chloroflexota; class Dehalococcoidia; order Lucifugimonadales; family JACPCL1; genus JACPCL1. The sequence goes on from JACQOP010000154.1 coordinate 6,947, forward strand.
AGCGGCGGGTCCCCAGGCGTCCATCTTCGTCACGGTTGAAGATGACGCCCATGTGTTCCAGCTCAATGATAGCGGCCCCGGCTTCCTGGCACATGACCTCAATGGCATCCTGGTCGCCCAGATAATCGCTGCCTTTCACCGTCTCATAGGCATGTTCATCCCAGTCATCGCCACGGCTGGTGAGGGCTGCATTGATGCCGCCCTGAGCGGCATTTGAGTGGCTCCGCACGGGATGGACCTTGGTGATCATCGCCACGTCGGCGCCCTTCTGGATAGCCGCCAGGGTGGCGCGCATCCCCGCAAGGCCGGCGCCCACCACTACTACATCGTGCTGATACACTGCCATAGTCACTTCCCAATCTTAGAAGTATCGGAAACCGCCCAACACTATACCACAAAAGCCCCTGTACAAACCTTCTAGAGGGCGCTAAACCTTGATATTCAGGCGTTTTTCAGCCAGCAAAAGCGCAGCAACAGTCTTGCAGTCCTCAATCTCACCGCTGGGGATCATGCCCATGGCCCTCACGAAAGGCACGGCCTCTACCTTGATGTACTCGTCTTCTTCCGGGGTCGCCTCGCCGGCTGTCAGGCCGGTCGCCAGGTACACGTGCATCAACTCCGTGCAGTAGCCGGGAGAAACCCAGAAGGTGGCAAGATGCTCCAGCTTAGCAGCGGTGTACCCTGTCTCCTCCTTCAACTCGCGGTGCACGGCCTGCTCCGGCGTTTCCCCTGCATCCATGCTGCCGGCAGGGGCCTCCAAGAGCCACCGGCCCACAGACCTGCGATACTGCCGCTCCAGGAGGACGTTCCCCTGGTCATCCACGGGCAGGACGGTGACGGAAGGGCCATGCTCCACCACCTCCCGTGTGGCGGTGCGGCTGTTCGGGAGGGCAACAGTATCCACTCGCAGGGTGACGACACGGCCCTGGAATACGGACGTAGTCGCTATGGTTTTTTCAGGAGGTTGCATGTTTCTGAGTGATTTCTTTCTCCCAAGGGAGAAGGGGGTTATTTACAGCCTTTCTATTCTGCACTCCCTTTCCTCAAGGTACAGAGGCATTTCCTAGCTGAGCGCCCGGGGCTTGAACTCGCCGTCCTCCAGCCCCAGGCGGCGCATAAGGGTCGCATAGTAGTGAGAGGGTGGATCGGAACGCAGGAACCGTGCCTTGTAGGGGCTGGCCTCTATGAGCACCTCGTCTCCTTCTCCCACCCGCAGGTCAATGAAGCCGTCCACGCTCAGGGACGCCGGCACGCGGGAGAACACCCCCAGGCGGATACGGGTTGCCGGCGGCAGGACAAGGGGGCTGCTGAGGCCCAGGTGCACGGCCACAGGGTTTAACAGGATATCTTGAGAAAGGGGGTGCAAGATAGGCCCCCCCGCCGAAAGGGCATAGCCTGTGCTTCCGGTGGCAGTGGACACGATAACCGAGTCTGCACGGTATTCGGCGAGGAAGGCATCATCAACAAACACACGGATGGTCGCCAGCCGGGCCACGGCGCTTGAACCTACCACCGCCTCATTCAAGGCATGGCAAAGAGGGGGCGTTGCCCACGGATTGTATCCTGCTTCCCCCTGCCCTGCCCCAGCAGGAGCAATACGCGCCTGGAGCATGGCGCGTTCTTCAACCCACAGCTCCTCGGTGAGGTACCGCTCCAGGTTCTCCAGCGCATCCTTTATATTCAACTCTGTCATGAAGCCCAGCCGGCCCATGTTGATGCCCAAGATAGGAATACCCTGGGAGGCAGTTACATGGGCGGCATGGAGGATCGTCCCGTCGCCACCAACGGTAATGAGGAGGTCAACATTGAGTCCCTCGCGCCCCCGGCCCTCCAGGTCCGCCAGAGAGGCGTACACGGAACTGCTGCCCAGCTTGAGACGCCGGAGGATTTGCTCCACAAGCTCAGGAGCTCCGGGGATAGTAGGGTTGGATACGATGGCGACGGAGCGATGCATCTATATACCCTATGGTGAAAGGGGTTACTCAGCTTCAACACAGCTTGGGTCTGGCAGTGGGAGTCTAGCATCGGCCCCAGGGGGTGTCAACGAAATGAGTGACTTCCCGTACAGCCGCCCCACTAGACCATGCTACAATAAACCTTAATCCTTGTCCCAGTTGTAGGAACGCCTTGTCCAATACACGCCCCCTGCTCAAAGGCATCCCCTGGTTTCTGGCCCTTGTGCTTTTTGCCTCCATTGCCTCCTCCTGCGCCCTTGTGGAGCAGGTCCAGGAGCTGCGCGCCCAGCGCCAGGTCCCCAAGGAGCTGTCCACCCTGTGGGAGGTGTACCAGACCGTCAAGGCCAAGTATGCCGGCAAGGAGGAGCTTCACAACGACCAAATGGCTGTTGGCGCCGTCCAGGGGATGCTGGGCACCCTGGGCCCAGCGGCTGATATCTCTTTCCTCAGTGAAAGCGACTACGATTCCGAAGCTCCAGACCTGGGTGGGGTATGGCAAGCCTGGCGCATTATTTCAGGCCACCTCAAAGAAACTGGGGCCGCAGTGACCCCGCAGCAGCTCCAGGAAGGGGCCATCCGGGGGATGCTCCGGGCCATTGGCAACCCGTACACCGCCTACCTCAACCCCAGCAGCTTTATCCTGGAGGAGCAGAACCTGCACTCCACCTTTGAAGGCATCGGCGCCTGGGTGGACCTCGTTGACGGCAAGCTCACAATAGTAGCGTTGATCCCCGACTCACCGGCAGAAGAGGCTGGAATCATGGAGGGAGATGTGCTCCTGCAGTCCGACAGCACACCGCTGGAAGGGCTCACCAGGACTGAGGCCGTCCTGCTCATCCGTGGGCCCCGGGGAACGCCGGTAGACCTGCTGGTCCAGAGATCGGGTGTAGCGGAGCCGCTCCTTATCACCGTCATACGGGACACTGTGGAGCAGCCTTCGGTGCTGTGGCAGCCCGTGACTACCGATATCGTTTACCTGCAGATTACCGATTTCCTTGACAACACCGGTGAGCGGTTGAAAGAGGCCCTCCTGGAGGTCCAGGAGCAGGGTTACAAAGGGCTGGTCCTGGACCTGCGGGGCAACCCGGGCGGGCTGCTCTCCAGCACCGTAACCGTCGCCAGCCAGTTCCTGGAGGATGGACTGGTGCTGTATCACATTGACGCCAAGGACAAGCGCAAAGAATTTGCTGTCCAGCGCGGCGGTGTTGCCCTGGACTTGTCCCTGGTGGTGCTTGCCAACGGCAGTTCTGCCAGCGGCAGCGAGGTACTGGTGGGGGCGCTCCAAGACCATGAGCGCGCCATCTTTGTGGGCACGCGTACCTTCGGCAAGGGGAGCGTGAACGAGCTCCGTCGCCTGGCCGATGGTTCTGGCCTGTACATCACTTCTGCCCTCTGGTACACACCCTCGGGCCGGCTGATTGAAGGCGTGGGATTGGAACCGGACGTAGAGGTACTCAACGAAAGAGTCCTGATACGTAACCAGCGGGGACAGCTCGCTGAACGTATCTTGGACCGCCAGCTAGAGTATGCCGTTGCCATGCTAGAGGCAGAGTTTGCGCAGCAGAGTCCCCTAGCCAGCTAAGGCCATGTTGAGCAGTCCTTATGGCACAGAAGACTGAACAGAAAAAGGACGACTTCAAGGTCGTCTCTGTCAACCGCAAAGCCCTCCATGACTACGATGTCCTGGAACGGGTAGAGGCCGGCGTTGTCCTCACGGGGTCGGAAATCAAGTCCATCCGTGGCGGCCGGGCTAACCTGAGCGACGCCTATGCCCGGCCTGACCGGGGCGAGTTGTGGCTGCTGGGAGCCCATATTGCCCAGTATGAGAAGGCGAGCTACTACAACCATGAACCGACCCGTTCCCGCAAGCTGTTGCTGCACAAAGACCAGCTCTTCCGGCTGGTGCAGACGGTGCAGCAGAAAGGCTTGACCCTCATCCCGCTGCGCCTGTATATCCGCAACCACGTTGCAAAAGTGGAGCTGGGGGTCTGCCGTGGCCGCCGCGAATATGACAAACGCCGCATTTTGGCGGAACGCGCCACCGAACGGGAGATACAGCGCGCCCTCCGCCAGCGCTGACCCTGGCCGGCGGTCTCCCTTTACGCTCTCCCTCTTTAGGTCACTCTCTTCCTCTCCCCCTGGAAGGATTTCCGCGCCATGCACACTCTACCAACGGCTTTTGGGGTCTGATTTTTTCAAAAGTTTCGTAAAAATCTGCAATATGTTGGGGTGATAGCTCTGGTATTGACAAGAAGGTGTATAATATTGCCAGTTTCGGAAAAGGAGTGTACTCCATGGCAGAACAAGCCTACAAAGGGGACGTCCTTCAACGGATAGCGGGCATAAGCTTCATCCTTGGTGCGATTCTGACAACTGCCGGTAATATACTGGCGCCCAGAGTTGACAACCCAGGGGATGTGGCCGCAGCCATTGCACGGCTCTCTGAGAACCCGAATATGGCAAAGTTGGCTTTCTTCCTTATTGCCCTGGGTATCTGGCTCATGGCTATAGGGCTGGCTGGCGTCTATCGTTCCATCACCACGGGCGGGGCCAGCGCATGGGTACGATTAGGTTTCTACAGCGTAATCGGCGCTACTGCCCTCATGACCACCTCCTTCGCCTTGCTCATCGGAGCAGCCACCGCAGCAGGCCAGGGAGCGGCAGGCGCGGGTTCCGCCTCAGCCCTGATCGTCGCTGTCAACGCGCTCTTTGCCCTTTCCAGCACGGCCTACTGGCTGGCGCTTGCCTTTGTTGGCCTGGGGATGGCCATGAGCAGCGTTTATCCGAAGTGGGCTGGCTGGATACTACTGGGCATTGGCGCTGGGATCGTGATTCTTTACGGGCTGCCCAGCATTTTCTCTACGCCCACCGGTACCCTGAACCTCATATTCGCCGTGCTTGCCGGCCTCACCTCTCTGTGGGCCCTGGTAATAGGGGCCTGGATAACGCGCCGGGAAATGAAAGCCATGTAACCCTCGTAGAAAGAAAGTGAACGGGAACCTTGCGGGTTCTCGTTCACAGAGGGTAGGCCAGTAGGCTTAGCCCTGTCCGTGGGCTGGTGCCAGGGTTGCTTTAGTCCGGGGCCGGAGCCGCGAATGCTGGTACAGTAGGGCTTGGCCTGCCCTTCCTGGGCCGGCTGGCGCCGACCTGCTTTTTTGCCCTGGTGATGGGCTTGATAGGCTTGGCGTCTCCATGGGTATTCTTGTCCAAGGTCTTGCTCATCCAGACATGGTTGCGGGCATCGGAAAAGCCGTTACGCTGGAAGAAACGGATGGCCTTGGCGTTGGTGGCCTCGGTGTCCACCAGTAGGATGCGGACACCCTTGGCGCGCATTCGCTTCTCAAAATCCGTGGTCAGCCGGTGGCCCACCTTGTGGCCTTGGCACTCCGGGGACACACCCAGCCACGCAAGGTAGCCGTATTTCCAGGCAGAATGGTCTTTCTCTATCGTCGTGCCCAGGGCAAAGCCAACAACCTCGCCGTCTTTGTCTTCGGCCACCAGACAATACTCGGGGTCCCCATTGAAGTAATAGGTGACCTCAAAAGGGTCCCAGGTGCGGTAGAGGACGCGGGAGAAGGAACTGGTGTAGAGGCGTTCGCCCAGATGGAAGACCTGGGCAATGTCATCTATTTCCATCTCGCGGATGGAGACGCTTGGGGACTTGCATAAGGGGGGTTTATCGTCGGGGTTCATACCGTGGGGAGACATCTCCTATCTGGCCATGATTTTTTTGCGGCCACCTCTATTATACCATAGCCTACCAACGCGCAAGGGGAGGGTCTTATCACCCATGAGGAAGGTTCGGGGCGGGACTCAGACGCTGGGGGACGATGGTGTATCTGGGATAGGAAGCCAGCCTCCATGGATGGCGGCTATCTGTTATACTTGATATATGGGGACGCGTGGGTTCGACAGGGGATGATTCTGCTGGATTGCAGGCCGAGGCGCCGTCACACCTCGTTAAACAGGCGGCAAAACAATAAACGCCAAGCCTCAGCTGGCACTGGCCGCCTAAGGCGGTCACGTCTGCCCAAGCCTATTCCCGGGGGTAAGGAGCAGGCGACGATAAACCGGGGTGCTGTCCTGCCGACGCCGATGGGCAGGGCCTAAGACCTTCGGCTGGCGAGGGCGGGTATCCTGCCGGTGGAGCACCGCCTGAGCGAGACATGAAAGACCGGACACGCCTGTAGTACATTCACGTGGAGTCTCTTCTGGACGGGGGGTTCAACTCCCCCCCGTCTCCACCAGCAACACGGAACGCCGTCCGTGCTCTGTTCGAAGCCGAGTTCTGTTCCTACCAGCAGGCTCATTCCGCATTCCGGCCTCAGGGCCAGTAGCTCCAACAAGGGCCGGAAAGCGGGCTTGGCCTTAATGGCTACCACCCGCTTCTCCTCCAGGGCGTCCACGTATACTGCCTCCAGCATAGATAGCAGGATGGCTCTGCGCTCTCCAACCGTCGCCTTTGACCACAGGGCTGGCACATTCTCCAGGAGCCGCGCTACTGCCCGGGTCTCAGCCATGCCCGGCACTACCAGGCCAGCCAGTTTGTCTTGCAGGGACCACTTCTCCCGCTGGTAGTCCATTTCGCTGTATAGACCGTCTACAAAGGCTCTCCCGAGACGTTTGAGCCTCCCTTCTGCCTGCTCCCTCTCCTTTTTGATCCGCCCCACCTCATCCTTTACCTGTACCTGCGCCAGGATGCGGTCCATCCAGGCTTCTGGCAGAACAATGGCTTCCATAAGCCCCCCAATCTGTCCGTCTGCAACGTCGCACCGGATGCTTTTGCCTTCGGCAGCACATACAGCATGGGAGCGGGACCGTGCCTGCTCCCGATAGTAAGGGTTCCCGCTGTTCAGGGTCTGGGCCCACATCGGCATGAGGCAGTGGGCACATCGGATGATTCCCTTAAGCAGGTACTCCCGTTCAGGATGGGCCTGCAGCGTCTCGCTCCGGCCTGAGTTTTTCCGCAGGACAACTTGTACGGTATGAAAGAGTTCCTCGCTGATGACGGCCTCGTGAGCCCCAGTATTAAGTTGGTCGTGATGCCGGACCTTACCCGCATAGAAGGCGTTGTGCAGGATAACTCTCACTGATGCTCCGGTGAAGAGCTTTGGGCCGCCGGTCTCTGCCCCCGTTCCATCGGCAAGTTTCTTGGTGTTGCGGGTCCTGAATCCCTGCCCGTTCAGCCATGAGGCCAGTCTTGCCAGCGTCTCCTGGCCTGAGGCATACCGCTGGAACAGGACTCGTATGCCTTCTGCTTCCTCACGCACGAGGTGAACACCGCCGGGATGCTCAGGCTCACAGCGCGTGCCATCGGGCTTGTGGCAGGGCATGTATCCAAAGGGGACGCCCCCCAGGTGCTTGCCCTGCCTTGCCCGCTCGGTGATACCCTTCTTGACGTGAGTAGCAAGGAGTCCAGAGTATAACTCAGCAACGCTCCCCAGAGTCTGCGTTGCAAATCGCCCGTGGGGAGTGCTGTAGTCGATGTTCTCGGTAATGGAGACCAGGCCCACATCCGCCTTCCCCAGGATGCTCATGGCTTCCAGCATTACTTTGAGGTTGCGCGAGAAGCGGTCAAAGGTGTGGACGACCAGCACGTCAAAGGGCTTCCGACCAGCATCCTCCAGGAGTTGCCGGAAGACCGGCCTCTTCTGGACAGAGTCTACGTGGGCCGACTTGCCTTCCTCACGGTAGACGCCAACGGGCTCCCATCCCTTCTGGCGGCAGTGCTCCTGGAAGGCCCGTTCCTGGGCCTCCAGAGAGTGCCCCTCCACCTGGGAGGCGTCAGATACTCGTATGTAGGCGGCGGCTCTCATGTCTCTTGTTGAGTTTCTCTTCTCGCAATAGCCAGGGCTATTTCAGCCAGGACACTCAGGAAGCGATCGACCTCTAGTCTGTCTAGCTCGCTGTTTCCTTCCCCTGAAGCAACGCCCTGTGTGGCCGCACAGTGTATACGTCCACGTATACATGTCAACCCCTCAGGCAAGTCGCTTTCTTGGCGGTCAGGCTGGGAGGGAAAGTCCACGTAATCGGCCACGGCCCCTACCCTTTCCCCACAGGGCCTTCAGCCTTTGCCAGCACCCCGCTCACATACTGCCGGTCAGTAATGAACCCCCGGAAATGCCGGCCATCGGCAGGACACACGAGCATGATGAATGCCTTCCCTGATTTGCGTCCCCTGGCAAGGCGCACGTCCAGCGGCGCCCGGCATAACGGGCATGGGAGAGTTGTTACGTTGGTCATTTCGTTCGCCTCTCTTCCAAGAACCTCCGGGACAACCAGGTGAGCGCAACCCCCCTGAGGTTGCGTACGTCGCCGCAATGCGCCGCTTTCTCGGCTATGACAGCCTCAAGGGCACGTTCTATGACCTCTATCTGCGCCTTGGTCAGGCGAAAGACCATGGTGCGGAGCCGGTCAGCCTGCGCTCGCTGCCATTGCTCCAGGTAGCTGGCCATGTCCAGTGCCCCGAGGCTCGCCAGCCCTTGCAGGCTTGCCTCTGTCTCGGGAAGTAGGGAGAGCACCGCCTCCTGGCCGAGCTCTGCGATGGCGGACCTGAGCAGTTCGGCCCGCAGACCAAGGTCATCTTCGCCGTGAATGCGGTTCAGGGCCTGGGCCAACAGCCTTGCCTTACCGTCGGTCGCCTCTACGACAACGCAGGGGGCCTCCTCGCATCCCATCTCCCTCAGCACCTCCAGACGGTGGTTGCCGCTCAGTACCTCATACAGGCCATCAGACAGAGACCTGACTACGAGGTTCTCCACTAGGCCATACTGCCGGATCGAGGAACGGAGCCGCTGAAGAGCTGCTTCGTCCATGACATTGCTGTTCCAGGATGCGGGGCGCAGCCGTGACAGCGGTAGATCAATGACCTGCATCGATGCTCTCCCTCTTGGGGTACGGCAACGCAGGCCCCCGCAAGCGGGGACGCCAGGAAGGGTCAAGAAAGTAGACATAGGTGTGCTTGGCGGCCTGCGGCACCCGGGTAACGTCTAGGCCCAGGCCTCGGAGATAGCCCATGTCCCTTGACCCGAAGATCTGTCCTATGGTCCTGGAGGGCTGTGCCTTGCCTCTGCCGACACGGATGAGTGAGTCGGCGGCAGACAGGCCGACATAGGCAAAGTTGGATGCCTGATAGATGGTCCCGACATGGCCGGCTGCTGGGTCGCTATAGGCCAGGATGAATCGGAGGCTGGTGTGCTTGCGCAGGTGGCGGCAGAGGACCCCAAGGACTCTGGATTCGGAGTTCTTGGGCAGGTTATCATGCAACCAGAGCCGGCTCAGGCAAACGTAATCATCGCGGGTGGCTCCTTCGACGAGCTGGTGGCCATTGACCGGACCGGCATTGAAGATGGCAACGCCGACTAGTCGCCGAACCAGGAAGACACCAAAGCTCATGCGTATGGCGCTAGGCATAGCGCGGAGATAGTGATGACACCGCACCAAGTCCCTGGCAATGGCATGGGGAATCGGCCTAACTTCTATACCTATGCAC
>JACQOP010000155.1 GCA_016202485.1 Chloroflexota bacterium
CGCCGTCGCCGACCACGCCGCCGCCCTCGCCGCCCACGCCGCCGCCGCCCGTTGCTCCGCCGCCGCCCACGCCGCCGCCGCCGCCCACGCCCTCGCCTCCGCCGCCCCGAGTTCGTTTGCCGTAGCCCGCCCCCAGGCGTAGCGGCGGGCTACGGCTATGGTGTCACCAGGCTGCCACGTGACTCCCCGTGGCGCTACCCACAGATGCGCTACGTGCTCTGCGTAGTCGCAGGCCAGCAAGCGGCCCAGGCGGGTAGCCAGTTCTTGCTCCTCCGGGAGCACGGCCTGTAGACACCATAGGGCGTCTGGCAGCCCATTGCTGTCCAGGATGGCGGTCAGGGGGATAGGCTCATTGCCATACACAGGGTAGAGAGCTTTGTGGGCCTGCTTGTAGCTGTCTGGGTCAGCTTTGTGTTTCCGCAGCAGGCCGAATGTGGTATGCAGTAGGGTGGTCATAGTTGCGTCCTCCCCTTCTGCCCGCCTACAACGCCAGCGGGCGGTAGCTGTGGATATGCGGGTCCAGGCCAGGTAGCGCAGCCGAGAGGAACTCATGTATGCGGCCCCGTTCCTCATTACTGAGCCGCACCCTGGTAAACCAGAACTTTTGGGAACTCCCCGTGCCTCTCGCGCGTCGCTTGCCGGTGGCGTCCATGCTTGGTTACTAGGTTGCCACGCCCGCTAGTTAGGAGTCACTAAGTAGAGTCTTGTTGGCTGACCTCCTGTTACGTAGAGCAATACAATCATATTCGTATATTGTAAAGTATAGTTGAGTGGTAGACTAGCTAGTGGAGCATAGTAGAACATAGTGAGCGTAGCTAGACTCCATAGCTGGATTCCTTGTAGACTATAGCTGGACTGCCTATGGATTATAGGTAGACTTGCGTTAGTCTATACGTGGACTGTAGTGGACTCCATAGCTGTACCATAGTTTATCTAATAAGCGTATATTATCAGTAGATAGGTTGTGGAAGGTTCGCTATGGAAAACTTAGAAGCTCTCACCATCACGGACCAGGTGCGGGCGCATCTGGCCCAGGGCAAGAGTGTCTGGGAGACCATCGCCCTGGGGTACGCCCGGTCAACGGTGTACGCTGCCCAGCGGCGGCTCCGGGCCAAGCGTAAGGGGCGTGGCGTCTCCCCCGCCCAAATGGACGGCGCTGGCGCACCGGGGGCAACTGCGGTCTCGCGTGAAAAGCTGGCGCAGGGGCGTGAGTTTGAGGCGCTACAGGGGATGTGTGACCTCCTAGAGGAGCGTGTGGCGGTGGCGGAGGCGGAGCGTGACACCCTGCGTGAGGCGGAGCGGTCCTGGCGGGCGGAGCGGGTGGCGTTGATGGAGCAGGTCGGGTCCCTGAGCGTGCAAGCGGGCCTGGTGGAGGAGGTGCGGCGGCGGGTGGAGGCCCTCGCCTGGCAGCGGGACCAGGCCCGGCGGGAGGCGGCCCGATGGAGGGAGGTCGCGAACGATGAGCACCAGGCAAGGCGTGAGGGTCGGCCCCTGGGCCTGCTGGACTCTTTGTCCTGGCAAGGGTAAGCTGGGAAGGAGTCGGGCTGTTGTCAGGGTGCCAGGTAGCACGGCGTAGCTGATTTTGACAACATTTTGACAACGGGACTGTGACGCACCCGATGGACAGGACAGCAAAATAGATATAAAATCAAGAGGCCGATGGTGCATTATTGTTCTGCAAGCCGTATCTGTTAGCATAGAACAGCACGGCAATTTGCAAATCCCGTATGCGCCACCAACACATTTCTTCGTCTGCAAGTATGCCCAGGCTCTCATAAGAGCCTGGGCAGCTTCATTTCTGAAGGCAGGCTCTTGCCCTGGCGATAAACGTCTTTGCCAAAAGGGTTTCTCATCAGTGGTTGCAATGATGGGCTGGGTTTCGTATTGTTGGGGCCTGGTGTCAAAGGTAACAGGACTGCCACTTTCAATGTTATGCCATGAAGAGAACTGGAAGGGCCTGCAAGACTGAGGAAATCTGGCGATTGCCAGCATTACGTTGGATTTTTCCAGGGCGATGGCTGCTGGCGGGCCTGTGGGCCTTATTGATTCTGCTTCTGGCCGGGTGCAGCGGGGGTTCCGTATCCACACCCGCACTCACTGCCAGCCCATCGCCGACCTATGCAATTACTCCAACCCCCGCCAAGACCACCATAGCCACGCCACCGATCACAGAAACGCTGCCTTTGGCAACAGTGGTGTGGCCTACCTTGCAGCGGGCTGAGCCGGCGATGGTGGCGCCTGGGGAGACCGTAACGGTCTTTGGTACCGGCGGCTACTTCCGGGTCAACGGCGGCTACGATGAGTCTGCACGCTCCTTTGTCCTCACCTTTGATGGGTCGCCAATAGGCAAGGTGGACTGCTACGTTAACTATTGCCATGGGATGTTCCAGGCACCGGTGGACGCTGCTATTGGGGGGCACGTTGTGGAGGTTGAAGGCGGCTCCCACCTTACGATAGAAGTGCGGGGGCCTGTGACGGGCGCAATGTTTTCCTGGAACCCCAGCGCCGAAGGCGTGTCCGGGCTGACTTTTGAGATAACAATTGACCCGCCTGATCCAGCAGTAGGCGACGTTGTCATCGTAAGGGTCACCGCCAGGGGAGAGGGCGGCCTGCCCCAATACCGTCTAGTATGGCAGGAGAGGTCTCAAGACATCCTTATACTGGAGTCTCCAGAGGCTATTACCGATTCTATGCTGGGGGTACAAGCAAACTGGACTCTGAGGGCGGTGAAGGCAGGTTCTGCTACCTTTTACATTGCAGTGAACTATGAACGGCCCTTTGTCTCATCCCAAGGGACCTTCTGGGCCTTTACTTATGAAGCCTCAGAGGCGCTAACTTTTTCCATCAAAGAGGCGGGACTCCTTTCCACAGCAACTGTCACACCTCCACCATCTGGGGATCTCTCCTCCTCGCTGACTTCCACGCCGCAGCCATCTGTCACGCCCCAGGCAGACTTTACACCTACAGCAACAGCGACGCCAACTCCACAGCCTTCTCCAACGCCTATTACAACTGTTGGCGTTCCTACCGCTACGCCGTCGCCCACACCCACCGCGCCTCCTACGCCCACACCCACGGAGCTTGTGGTGGACCAGTCTAGTGTGGTGATCCACAGCGTTGACCTTATCGCTGAAGTGGTGACCATTGTCAACCAGGGCACAGCATCACAGGATATGACGGGGTGGAAACTGGTCAGTGTGGTCGGCAACCAGACCTATTATTTCCCTCAAGGCTTTGGTCTGTCTTTAGGAGCAACAATACGGGTCATCAGTGGACCGGACAACTCGGACCAGCCGTATGATTCGTGCGGGTGTCTTCCCTGGCTGACTGGCATCGGTGCTCCTTCCAAGGCATTCATCTGGAATAATGATGGCGACCCTGGGGAACTGTATAACGCTGCTGGCAATCTGGTCTCTAGGTTTCCTTCATAGCAGAAAGGAAGATTGTGATTTTTGTAGCAATACCCAGGCGGTCAGCCCGTTTTCCAGTTGACACCCCCTAGGGCCAATGTTATAGTTCTGCCGAATCAACCCATCTAGACCATCCTGGGGGAGCCATGCCACTGAATATCATTGCCCTGGCCAAGCAGGTGCTAGACCCAGAAACCCCTGTCTCTGCCTATCGTATTGACCGCCAGAAAAAGCGTGTGGATACAGACCCCGTCAAGAAGATAGCGCCGGTCATTAACGGCTTTGACGAAAATGCAGTTGAGGCGGCCCTGCGGATTCGCGAGGCTGGCAATGAAGTCAAGATAACGGTCCTCTCTGCTGGGCCGGGGTTTGTGACTGATGTCATGAAGAAGGCCCTTTCCATGGGTTCCGACGAGATGATTTTCGTCCAGGACCCTGGCCTTGATAGCATTAGCGACAGCACCGTCACCGTGCAGGTCCTGGCAGCGGCCATCAAGAAGATCGGTGCTTTTGACCTGATCATTGCCGGGCGACAGGCTTCTGACTGGGACAACGCTCAAGTGCCCCTTGGACTGGCTGAGGTACTAGGCATTCCCTGCATCCCCGTCACTCGGAAAGTGGAGGTCAAGGACGGCCAGGTGGTGTGCGAGCGGGTTATCCCCAATGGATATGAAGTGGTGTCTGCTCCTTTACCTGCAGTGGTTACAGTGAGCAATGAACTGGGGCAGCCCCGGTATCCGACCATGCGCAACATCATGGCTGCAGCACGCAAAAAACCCGAAACCTGGACTCTGTCTGATATCGGGATTGCCGACCTCTCACCCAAGCTAGCAATGCTGGACCTTTTCATACCGGAGAAACAGTCCAGGTGCGAAATCATCCAGGGCGAAGATAACAACCTGGCCGATGCAGCGCACAAACTAGCACTGCGCCTCCGTGAGGCCAAACTCATCTAGGTTTTCTCGCTCCATTCTTGAAATCGGGTTATGGGAGCCTGACGTGCCCTTCAGCAGGCGGTAGCAAGCAAACAAGACTCTTCCACAACCAGCGGGGGAAAACATGGCAGACGTAAAGGGTGTATTCGTGATAGGAGAGACGGCTGGCGGCCAGTTGGACGCCGGTTCCAAGGAACTATTGGCCCACGGGCGGAAACTGGCGGACAGCCTGGGTGAGCCTTTAAGCATTGCTATTCTCGGAGACAGTCTGGGTGGTATGCCCAAAGAGGCGATAGCCTTTGGCGCCGACACAGTTTATGGGGTTACGGACCCTGTCCTTAAAGAGCCGCAGCCCGATGCCTACCTGGCAGCCTTGACCAAGCTGGCCCAAGAACGTTCGCCTAAAGTCATCTTGGTTGGCAAGACTCCGCTTGGTACAAACATCGGCCCTAGGCTTGCCTTTCGACTGAACACAGCCTTGGCTCAGGACAGCCTGGAAGTGAAGATTGACGGCGGCAAGCTGGTGGCTACCCGTCCGGTCTTCGGCGGCAACTGTGTCGCTTCTGTGGCGTGCAATAGTATGCCCATGATGGCGGTGGTCCGCCTGAAGACAGCCGACCCCCTTGCCCGTAACGATAGCCGCTCCGGGGAAGTGGTGGAGGTGAAACCGGGCCTGGACCCTTCAGTGGTTAGGACCAGGGTGCTATCTCACGTTGAGGAGAAACAGGAAGGCAAGCGCATGGAGGACGCCGAAATCATCGTGAGCGGCGGCCGGGGCCTCGGCGGTCCGGAACCCTTCCAGAAGGAATTGACGGAACTGGCTGACCTTTTGGATGGTGTGGTGGCCTCCAGCCGGGCCGCGGTAGACATTGGGTGGGTACCCTATGCCTACCAGGTGGGCCTCACCGGCAAGTCTGTCGCCCCCAACATCTACTTCGCCATTGGTATCTCTGGTGCAAGCCAGCACCTAGCCGGCCTCAGCGGAGCCAAGAACATCGTCGCTATCAACAAAGACGCTAACGCCAATATCTTCAAGGAAGCCAGGTTTGGCATCGTTGGGGAGTGGCAAAAGGTCGTCCCTGCGCTCATCCAGGCAATCCGTGAGCTGAAGTAGCACGAATAGGTAAGGTACCAGGTGACAAGGGACGGGAGAGAACCCCGCCCCTTGTTAGTTTTGTGGACATGGGAAGTAGGGTCCAAAATTAGAGGGATTGATGCCGACTGCCGGTTGTGCCAAAATGCCGCAGTTCCTATAGTTGCATAACCGAATGGGGGGGCGAACAGCCAAATGACCATCTACGAAATACTAAACGGCCTCGGCATTACCTACGAAGAGTACCAACACCGTGGTGACGGCGTTCACGTTGGAGACGAATTGCATCACCTTGACAACCACGATAACTATGACGGTTATCATGATGACGACGATGACCACGATGCGCTTTATGGCCGGGACCACCATGACGACGACCACGATGACGATGATGGTCACCATGATGATGGAGCGGACCACATCCCAGGCATCCACCCCAACTGCTTGTTTGTAGAGAACAGGGACGGGCACAAGCACTACCTGGTGATTGTGGCCTCCAACAAACGGACAGATATGGCAAAGCTCGCCCAGAGCCTAGGGGCAAGACGGTTGAGCTTTGGGTCAAAGAAGCCTCTCCTGGAGTGGCTTCATGCCACCCCAGGCACTGTTTCTCCCTTCGGCCTCATTTATGACACGCAAAAAAACGTCTCGGTTGTTATTGATGAAGAACTACTGCAAGTGGAGAGGGTTGGGTTTCATACTCACGATGATACGTCTACCCTGGTGGTCTCTCTCACAGACCTCTTGGTGTATCTCAATGCAACGGCAAAATCAGTTTCCACACTGGCCCTCTAACCTACCGTCGTCTTCTTTGTGAGGGCTGCAAGGGGATTAGCTGGGGCCCTTGAATGCCTTCGTTGGAATGAAAGGAAGAGGCTGCGACAACGATAGGCGTCCCCTTCCTTTATTCCCGCCAGCGCATCTCTAGCCCCTCCCATAATCCGAGTTATTTTTCAGCACAATCACCTTTCCGCTGTTGTCCACACTCCAGACCCGGAGCCCATCGGACGGAGTGATGTGATCATCCAAATACAACTCAATGGTGTGGCCGGAGCTATCGGCGCCAGTGATTACCAGGTCAGCCACGGCTCCTAACCCGTTGGTGGTTACCGTCACTATTTCGTTGCTGTGCTTGGGTGGAGCTTTTGTGTAATCGGGTGTCAACTTGATAAAGTCAATGCCACTGAAGCATTCCGCCAGGGCGTTGGCCATGCTGCTGGATTCGCTGCCGCAGACCACATCCACCTCACTATCCGGCAAGAAGCCATCTGGGTCCTCTGTGTTGGTATTAACTTTGACAGTGATGACACCGTCACCATCGGCATCGGCAAGGGACTTGGTGGGGCCAGCGGAGCCAATAATAGGCAGTTCATTGTTGTCTGTCACATAGCGCGTGACACCTGTGGTCAGATTCTTCAAGTCAGTCTCCTTGCCCTCGGCCCGAACTGAAGCAAGGACACCGGCCAAGGCTGGCGTGAGGATTGCCGCCAGGACTATAGCCACTGCGATGAGGATGGCAGTCTCCCTGGCTGTGAACCCATGCTGGGCCTTGCGCGCTGTTTCCATACTGTTCCTTTCGTCAAGCTGCCTACCCGGGCCTTGGGAGGGCATTGTGCAGCCGCGTGATAGATGCCTGCCATGGCTGGCTGCGGCAAAGGGTATTCCCCAGCTCTAGCCATTGGGCAGGAGGACGACCCGCCCAAAGAGCATCCGTTCCTGCATCCAGCCCAGGCCGGTGAGGATATCCCGCAAGGGTAGCGTACCATGCACTACAGGCTTGATCTGGCCTTGCTGTACCAGAGCCAGAGCCTGCTCTACATGGCGGCGCTGGGCGCCCATGGATCCTCGGATAATAGCGTCCCGGAACATGACCTCCGCCAGGTTCACCTGGGCGTTGCCTTCTCCCACCTCTCCCAGCAGCACGAGACGACCATACTGGGCCAGGCAACGCACCGTGGATGGGAACAGCGGCGAGCCAACGGTGTCCAAGACCACCTCTGCGCCCTGCTCGCGGGTCATGGCAAGGACAATCTCGCTGAAGTCCAGTTCGCCTATGGGGGCCACGTCGTCTATGCCCAGGTCCAGGAGCGCCCCCAGCTTGTTTTCAGAAGCGACGCCGATGACGCGCCCTCCTAGGGCCCTGGCGACCTGGACCGCGTGGACGCCCACTCCGCCGCCCGCGCCGGTGACGACCACGGTCTCGCCTGGTTTTAGGGCGGCTACATCCGTTAGAGCCTGGAGGGCAACGCCCATGGGACAGGCCAAGAGACACGCCTGCTCCGATGGCAGGTCGTTGGGGACAGGGACCAGAGCGGTCTCCCGCAGGGCGACGTACTGGGCGAATCCGCCGGGCGCGCCGTGGCCAATGCCCTGGCCGTTGAGACAGCGGTGCTCCAGTCCGGCGCGGCAGCGCTCGCACTGGCCGCAGGCGTTGGTGAGCAGGGGCACGACGTGTTGGCCGACGCTTATGCGGGTGACGGCAGGACCAACCTTGACCACCTCGCCACAAATTTCGTGGCCCAGGATGGCGTGGGAAGGAATGCCCCGGCGCAGGACGCCGGTCATGGCCAGGAGGTCGTGGTGGCACAGGCCGCAGGCCAGCACCCGCAGGAGGGCGTCGTGAGGGCCAAGCTCTGGATCTGGCACATCACGGTAGGCCAGCTTGGGTGGGTTGCCTGGCGTTTCTAGGGTTAGGGCGCGCAACAAAACACCTTTAGAGATCTAATTCATTGACATGTTCCAGGAATGAGCGAACGAACTGAATGTCATCTTCATCCCACTGTTGCCCTCTTAGTGGATGCATGACTTCATTTCTTAACTGGTTTAGCCGGTCAAAGTCTTGGAGAAGTAACTTCCTATTATCCCCATATTCAGAAGGAAACTTGGATTGAAACAAGTCCCAGTTCTTTTCGATAACGGACTTTAGGTCAATCAAGTCCATGTAACGGTGAAGCGGCAAGCGCTTTGGGTCCTGTTCACGGCGCTCAGAGCATTCCTTTCGCGTTGGTAACGGGACATGGCGTGCCCACCATTCTTTCTCATCTTCTCCGAATTTCTCCCATAGGCCGTCTATGATAAAAGTATGTAGTTTCGTTTCAATCCGTGCGAGTAAGATATAAGCTTCTACCGAAGGTTCCACAGTAATAGATACAGTCTCAAGGACTGTAGGCCTAACCGTCAGTCGTAGTTTGGGCATTAATTGATGTGCTTCGGAGAATGTTTGTCCCCAGACTACATCAGGAACAAGCGTCTCTATCAACCCCTTGTGGGCTTTATTGTAAGTTGGATCCCTCATGCTCACTATGTGGCAAGAGAGCGCCCATAACGATTGCTTCTTCCACCCACAGGCAGGGCATATCCAGGCTTCACTGCCAGATGAAGTAGCTGTCATAGCAAACTCCTTTCAGTTAAAGGGGCTGTAGGAGGGATTCGTTCACAAGTTCGGTGGCGAAGTTACCCTCGCCACCCGATCTTATCGCCGTGCTGGACGGCCTCAAGCAGTTCGTTGAACAAGGCGGCAACCCCATTCAGGATTTCTATTGCGACTACGCTGTTGTCGGCATCATACGTCAGGATGACATCCTCTGCCACCTCTGCTGCCTCTACACCAGGGCGGTCTGCAAGATGAATTATCATCGTATCCGTATCTGAATAGTAGTGGGCTCTAGGTTTAGGTAACTTTTCCACGTCTTGCCTCCTTTCAACTCACCATCCCCTTGACCACATCCGCCGTTTCCCCCATTCCCACCAGTCGGCCCCGTTCCTCCGTGCGGCCTTTGACCTCCACAGCGTTCTGCTGGAGGTTGCGGGGCGAGACCACCAGGCGCACGGGCAGACCCAGGAGGTCTGCATCGTTGAACTTGACCCCTGCTGTCTCCTCCCGGCGGTCGTCGTATAGCACCTCAAAGCCTTGTTTGGTCAGCGAATCGTATAAGCTGTCGGCGGCGGCACGCACGTCGTCGCGTTCCAGGTTCAGGCCCACCAGGTGGACCTGGTAGGGCGCGATGGGCGCGGGGAAGATGATGCCCTTGTCGTCGTGGTTCTGCTCAATGGCGGCAGCCAGGAGGCGGCTGACGCCAATGCCGTAGCACCCCATGATGATGGGTTTCTGCTGGCCGGACTCGTCCAGGAACATGGCGCCCAGGCGCTCGGAGTAGAAGGTGCCCAGTTTGAAGACGTGGCCTACCTCTATGCCGCGGGTGGCGCTCAGGGGCGTACGGCATTTAGGGCAGGCATAACCCTCCTTGGCGATGGCGATGTCTGTAACGACATCAGCCTGGAAATCCCGGGGGAAGTTGGCGTTACGCAGGTGGTAGCCTTCACGGTTGGCGCCGACCACGAAATTGCTTCCGTTGGTGACGGACTGATCGGCGATGACCGTGACACCCTTGATGCCAATGGGCGAGGCGTAGCCTGGGACAAGACCCGCCTCTTTGACTTCCTCATCGGTTGCCATGTGCAGGCCGCTGGCTTTCAGCGTGTTGCTTAGCTTGATTTCGTTCACATCCAGGTCGCCGCGGATGACCACAAAGAACAGCTTTCCCTCTGCGGCGTAGAAGACCGCTTTGAGGGTCTTGCTTTCAGGTACACTCAAGAATGCTGCCACGTCGGTGATAGTCTTTTTGCCAGGAGTAGCGACCTGCTCTATAGGCAATTCACGTTCATTGGGCAGCACGGGCAGGTAGAAGGAGGCGCGCTCCACATTAGCTGCATAGCCACACTCCTTGCAGTGGAGGATGGTGTCCTCACCCGCTTCGGCGGGCAGGATGAACTCGTGAGAGTCCTTGCCTCCGATGGCCCCGCTGTCTGCCTCCACGGCCATAGTGGGCAGGCCGCAGCGGGTGAAGATGTTGCGATAAGCCTGGACCATCTTCTGGTAGGAGATATCCAGGCCTTCTGGGTCGGCGTCAAAGGAGTAGGCGTCCTTCATGATGAACTCGCGGCCTCGCAGAAGGCCGGCGCGAGGGCGAGGCTCGTCACGGAACTTGGATTGGACCTGGTACAGGTTCAGGGGCAGGTCGCGGTAAGAGCTGACGTTGGCCCGTACCATGTTGGTGATGCACTCCTCATGGGTGGGGGCCAGTACCATGTCCCGGTCACGGCGGTCCTTGAGCTGGAAGAGGACGGGGCCGTAGGCGTCGGCGCGGCCTGTCTGCTCCCACAGCTCCCTGGGCTGCAGTGCTGGCATCAGCACCTCCTGGGCGCCGGCGGCGTCCATCTCATAGCGGACGATGTCAGAGATCTTGCGCAGGGAGCGCCAGGCCAAGGGCATGTAGGCGTAGACTCCTGCCGCGATCTGATGCATGAGGCCGGCGCGCAGCATGTAGCGATGGCTAGGGGTCTCGGCCTCGGCAGGGGCTTGCCGGAGGGTCTTGCCAAACATCTGGGTCATGCGCATGAGGTGTGGTTCCTTGAACATAGAATGCGTAGGACGTATTGTAGCGTGTGGGAAGGGATGGGGATAGGGCAGAAACATAAAGTAGAGGAAGGGTCTTGACTGACGGTATCCTTTCCTGGCTAGGGGATATCCTTGTGGTCACGGGCTTGGTCGCGCTGGTCGCTGGTGGCGTGCTGCTGGCCTTTGGGCTGGTGCTGTACTATCTGGAACGGCGCACCTTTACTGTTCTGAGCTGGGCCTTTGGGGGGAAGGCGACAGCCATTGCCACTGGATGGATTGGGACCACAGTCCACGAGCTTTCCCACGTGCTGATGTGCCTGGTCTTCAGGCACAAGGTCACAGAGGTCAGTTTCTTCCGTCCTGATACACAGAGCGGCGTGATGGGGTATGTGGGTCATTCCTGGAACAGAAAGAGCCTGTACCAGAACCTGGGGCTGCTGTTTATTGGGGTTGCGCCGCTGCTTGGCGGCTGCTCTGCACTCATTGGGCTGGGATACCTGCTGGTGCCGGGGTTTTCGTCTGTTGTGGACCAAGCTGCGCTGCTCCCTCATCTAGAAGGTAACGAGAGGATGGGTGCGTACTTGTCATGGCTATTGGTAGTTATAAGGGAGACCCTTGGGGCATTGTTTGCGAGTGAGCAGCTTGGTCGGTGGGAATTGTGGGTTTACCTCTACGTATCAGCGTCGGTAAGCAGTCACCTGGCCCCCAGCCCGGCTGACATGCGTGGTGGGTTACCAGGCGTTGGCCTTGTATTGGGGCTGTTGCTAGCTGTCAACGGAGGGCTGCTAGCCCTGGGACGAGACCCCTTGGATTACCTTGCACGAGGAGACAGATATCTGGGCATAGCCCTTGGGCTAATGACACTGGCGGTATTACTGAGCGCCGTGAACTTCCTCGTGTCCTACATCGTAGCAGCGCTGTGGTACGGGGTGCACGGCCGTGGTTTACTGCGGCCGGTGTAATTATGGCGGCGCTTTCTTACGCCAAATACCTTCCAAACCAAGCCCAGACCTTTTGCCAGCCGTCCACAGCGGCGTGCTGGCGGTAGCCGGGACGGTCGGCCTGGAAGAAGCCATGGCCCGCATTTTCATAGGTATGAAACTCGTAGATTTTGCTATACCTTT
The DNA here is from genome assembly GCA_016202485.1 of Chloroflexota bacterium. Classification (GTDB taxonomy): domain Bacteria; phylum Chloroflexota; class Dehalococcoidia; order Lucifugimonadales; family JACPCL1; genus JACPCL1. The sequence goes on from JACQOP010000155.1 coordinate 11,961, forward strand.
TCAACTCCTGTTCGGTTCGTGCGGTATCGGTTGGGGAAGGGCGCTGGTCTTCTGCGCCGAAAAGACCCAAGAGCGGACAACTGAGATCCCTGGTCATGTCCAGCACGGCCACCGGCTGGTTAGGGGTGAGCTGCTCAGGAGACATGACCACACCGCCTCCGTAGCAGTCCACAGCGGCGCTCAGCCCTTTGACTTTGCAAGCGGACAAATAGGTTTGCCTCCCGCCGGAGCAGTAGCCGATGACTCCCACCTTGCCGTTGCTGTAGGGAAGGGCGTGGAGATAGTCCACGGCACCTTGGATATCGCCGACGCAGCGCTCATCGGGGACGCCGCCAGCGGCACGGACCGCGGCTGAGGCGTCCTCGGGTGCAGTAACGTTGTTGGCGATTTTCTCACGGTAATGAAGGTTAGGGCCGAGGGCGACATAGCCGTGGTGGGCGAACTTGCGCATGATCTCCTTCACATCCTCGTCCCATCCCGGGTTATGGTGGATGACAACAACAGAGGGGTAAGGGCCAGCGCCTAGGGGCCTGGCTAGGTACGCTTCAATAAAGTCACCTTTGTGCCCGTGTATGCGAATGACTTCTGCCATCATGCCCTCGTAAGTCATGGCTCCTATCCCCCTTAGGTAAGATTTGCAGGGAGAGTAATGCACTTGATTGGGGGTGTCAATGGTTGCATGACACCAGGCATTGAGCAATCTGCACCCTTGCGCCGAGCTACGGCGCATGCTATAAGTAGGGCACTCTTGTCACCACCCTGTACTGACATGCTGAAAGGAAAGGGACATGCCTTACGCCACCGACAAGTATGAAGGGATGCTTGCGGAGACCATTATGATGCAGGGGTACAATGGGGATACCATCCATGCCTATGCAGCGAAGCCACTGGGCCCTGGCCCATTTCCAGGCATGGTGCTGATTGCGCATGGTCCGGGATGGGATGCGTTTTACAAAGAGACGGCGCGCAAGTTTGCCTACCGGGGCTATGTAGCTATCGCTCCTGACATCTGGTGCCGCACAGGCCACGGCACGGTGGAGGATGTGGTTGCCAAGGCCCGGGCCTCAGGGGGGCTGGCAGACGACCAGGTGGTGGGAGACGCCGCCGCCGCTGGCCGTCTTATTAAGTCGCTGCCGGTCTCAAATGGCAAGGTTGGAGTTATGGGCTTCTGCTCCGGGGGTCGCCACACATTCCTCATAGCATGCCGTACCCGAGGCCTGTTTGACGCAGCCGTGGACTGCTGGGGCGGAAACGTGGTCATGGAACGGTCGGCCCTGACGCCCAACCAGCCGGTGTCGCCCGTAGAGTACACTAAAGACCTGTCCTGCCCATTGCTGGGTCTCTTTGGCAATGACGACCAGAACCCTCCGCCTCCAGCGGTGAATATCCACGAGGAGGAGCTGAAAAAG
>JACQOP010000015.1 GCA_016202485.1 Chloroflexota bacterium
GGGCCGGGAAGCATCGGAGACATCGGTTTCGTTGTTGCAGAACTTGGAGAACCCGCCACCAGTACCAGAAATGCCCACGGTCACGCGCACGTTCCGGTTAACAGCCATGAACTCCTCCGCCATGGCTTCGGTGACAGGGTACACGGTGCTGGAGCCATCTACGAGGATGTTGCCGCCGAGGGCTGTCGTGGGGGGTGGGGTGGGGTTTTCCGACGCGCCGCCACAGGCGACGAGGAGGGTGAGAAGCACAGCTATGGCAATGGACTTGCCAGCAGTTGTGGTCCAGAATGGCCTAAGGGTAGTAAGGGTCACGTTTTGCATTCCTTTCTTTACGGTATAGCGCCCGCATTAACGAGGGATGAAGGGTACATTAACAGAATGTTAACGGGCTACCGGTCCTCCCAGAGGTACACGGTGTTGATAAAGGCGTACCGCTCGCTGGTGCGGCTGCTATACTGGGGGCACTGCCAAAAGCGGACGCCCCTATGCAGCACCGGCGGGTCTTCAGGGCCTTCAAGAAAGCAGTCGTCTAACAACTCCAGCCTGGCCCAGCAGCTTGCACAGCGGGTGGCGGCGGGATAACCGGGTATCAGCAGCCGCAGGAGACCTGACCATAGGAGATGGAGGCGGTGGCGCAACGCCTTCTCAGCTACGGCCCCTTTAGGCTGGTCTTCAAGCTTCTCCAAGAGCTCTTGGGGGTCAAGAACGGTGCGATTGGTCATGGTGTTCCCCTTCCTGTGTCTCTACTTTTCACTTATTTGCTACAGCTTCAGGGTAACGGCTTACTGTGAACATCAGGTTATGGGGCCATTAACATTTCTTGAGGAACGCTGGGGGGAAGAAGCGCCTGCACAGGAAAGGGGCTGTGCGCACTGTGGCGCAGCCCCTTTCTCTTTGAGGACTGAAGGAAGGCTACACTTCAGTCAGACACAGGAACATACAGCGGTTCACTGCCCAGGAATAGGGAGGGTGAAGGAGAAGGTACTGCCACGCCCTTCCTGGCTTTCCACTGCGACCTGACCGCCGTGGGCCTGGACAATATGTTTGACGATGGCAAGGCCGAGGCCGGCGCCACGGTCTCTGCGGGACCGGTCAACCTTATAGAAACGCTCGTAGATATGGGGGAGGTGTTCTTTAGGAATACCTATGCCGGTATCTGCAATGATGACACGCAGGCTGTTCCCCTGCCTGTCCGCGGTGATTGTTACGCGACCGTGGGCTGGAGTGAACTTGATAGCATTGTCTATCAAGTTGATAAGCACCTGGCGCAGGCGACTGCGTTCGCCAGGGATGGAGGGTAGGCTATCTACCGCCTGCCATTCTATGGTCACCTGCTTGGCGAGGGCGACCGGCTGTAGGATGGAGAGGGTTTCCTCTATAAGGGTCTTCATGTCCACAGGGGCAAGGCGCAGGACGGTCTGCCCGCTCTCCAGGCGCGCCAGTTCAAGGAGGTCATTGACTAACTCAGTCATCCAGTCCACTTCCCGGTTAATGCGACCCAGGAAGTCACGGGCAGCTACAGGGTCGGCTGTGACCATGTCTTCCAGGGTCTCTGCCATTGCCTTCACCGAGGCCAAGGGGGTGCGGAGTTCGTGAGAGACGTTGCTGACAAACTCCCGGCGGGTGGTTTCCACCTGGCGGATGCGGGTCAGGTCGTGGATGACCAGCAGGACACGGTCGCCGCCTTCATCGGGCAAGGGGGTTGCGATGGCGCTGAGATACCGACGGTGAGGCAACAACTCCACTTCGCCCCGCTGCTGCTCGCCTGTGTGCTGGCAGGCGGAGACTAATTGCTGTAACTCGTGGTCCCTGACCAGGGACATGAAGCTGTTTTCTGTGCTAGACAGCGGAGGAAGCCCCAAGAGCCACTGGGCCGCCTGGTTAGAAAGCTCAACGTTATCCTGGGGGCCAATCACCATGACGCCGTCTGCCATGGTGTCCAGGACGGCAGAGAGCTTGCTATGCTCATCAGACAGGTTACGCACCATATCCCGGAGGGAGGTTGCCATGGTATTGAAGGCCCGGGCAAGTTCCTGGGTCTCGTCCATGGAGACCGCCTCGACTCTGTGTTCCAGGTCGCCCTGAGCAAGACGGCGTGCTCCTTCCGTTACTGCTCGCACTGAACGAGAGGTGCGATGAGCCACATAGAAGGCGAGGGCAACGCTCATGAGGGCGACCACCATACCCGATGCCGCCACGGTGGCTATGATGCGGTTGATCCTGGCCTGAGCAACGGCTGTGGGGACAGCAACTCTCGCCACACCTATGGTTGCTGCTTCAAAGACCACGGGCACAGCGATATACAGCAGGTGCTGATTGGCATACATACTGAGGCGTGTGCTCTTACCGAGACCTGATGCCAAGGCTCCAAGAAACTCAGGACGCTGGCTATGGTCTTCCATAAGGGCTGGGGGTTCCCAGTTATCAGCAACTACCAGACCATCCAAGGCGATGACGGTGACACGGGCATCCACAATGGCGCCGTGACCTGCCGTCAACTCCTGGACTCTTGGCAGGTCCGCAGGGCTTGATAGGTACGGGGCCACGGTGTTGGCAAGGAGAAGGGCTTCTTTCTTCAACTCCTCTTCCAGGTCATGGAAGGCAGTCTGGCGCACATAGGAAATGAGGTACAGGCTGACGATGCCCAAAGAAAGGACAATGAGGAGGGTGAAGGCGATGGCGGTACGCCATCGCAGGGTGTGATAGAACCTCATCCTACTTCCCTTAACAGGAGGATGCCAGGGATAATGGCAACGTTATCCTTCAAACCTGTATCCTACCCCGCGGATGGTGATGATGCGGGTGGGATGGCTGGCGTCCTCCTCTATCTTCTCCCGAAGCCAGCGAATATGGACGTCCACGGTGCGGGTATCACCGACGTAGTCATAGCCCCAGAGCTGCTGCAAGATCTGCTCCCTGGTGAAGGCCCTGCCGGGGTGAGCTACCAGGAGCGCAATGAGGTCAAACTCCTTGGGCTTGAGGTCTAACGTCTGATTATCAAGACGGGCGATGTGGCTGGTCAGATCAATCTCCAGGTCGCCGGACCGCAGGACCTTGGGGAGGTCGTTGGCTAAAGCCTCTGGGGCCATGCGAGAACGGCGCAGCATTGCTTTGACCCGCGCCATGAGCTCCCTCATACTGAAGGGCTTAGGGACGTAATCGTCTGCCCCCAACTCCAGGCCCACCACGCGGTCAATCTCCTCATCTCTGGCGGTCAGCATAAGGATAGGAACGGTGCTCTCCTTTCGGAGGATACGGCATACGTCAAAGCCGTCCATACGGGGGAGCATGACGTCCAGGATGACCAGGTCCGGACGGATGGAGCGAGCGGTTTCCAGACCTCGCTCGCCGTCCTGAGCAGTTGTGACCTGGTAGCCTTCGCGGGAGAGGTTATAGCGGAGGGCCTGGAGCAGGTTCTCTTCGTCCTCAATAACCAGGACCGTAGGTGAAGCCATCGCTTGCCCCTTTCACATTTCCAATGACTATTATACAGGCGTCAAGGGAAGCGCCGGCCCAATAAGTGGGGGCGACAGGGGCGTTTAGATGTTTGTGAGTAGGAACGACCGGGAATAAGGCAGAGGCGCTAAGAGTTCAATACACCCGCTGCCCTCAGCTCTTTTATTTCAGATTCAGTATATCCCATCTGGCGCATGACCTGTCCTGTGTGTTCCCCCATAAGAGGCGCAGGCATTTTGAACTTCGTTTCCTCCTTTGAAGAGGAGAGGCTGACCGGCACGTTCACCACGGTTACTGTGCCCACTCCTGGCTGCTCAAACTTGTCAAACATACGGTTTGCCATGACCTGGGGGTCGGTCCAGATATCCTCAGCATTCTGGATGACGCTGCAAGGCGCGTTATTGGCCTTAAGGATGCGCTCCCAGTCCCGGGCGGGTTTGGATGCGATGAGGTTCATGATGATGTCATAGAGGGCTTCGGCGTGCTCGGCCCGCTTCTGGGGGGTGGCGAATTCAGGGTCATCGGCCATATGGGGGAGCCCCAGGGCCTGGCACAGGCTGCGCCACTGCCGTTCCGTGGCGGCATGGACCCAGAGCCATTTGCCATCGCTGGCTTTATAGGGGGATATGACTCCCGATGGCCTGCGTCCCTGCTGAGGAGGGTTGAACGAGGGTGTATTGACCAACTGGACGGTCTGCAAAGCCAGATACGTATGCAGCAGGTTAACCTCCACCTTCTGCCCTTGCCCCGTTCTGTCCCGTTCTCTGAGGCCAAGCAAGATGCCGTAGGCAGTCAGCATCGCCCCTGCCATATCGGCATAGAAGATGTTGGAACCGACGGGCGTGCCGTCAGCGAGCCGGCGGTTGTCCATGATGCCGGACTTGGCCTGTACCACCAGGTCATAGCCCGGCAGTGTGGCGTCCTCCCCCTGTTCGCCGTAGGCGGTAATAGAGCCGTACACGATTTTGGGGTTCATTTCCAGGAGTTGCTCGTAGGCAATACCCAAACGTTCGGGCACGCTGACGCGCAGGTTACATACTGCGACGTCGGCCCACTGCACCAACCGGTGTAACACCGGCCGACTTTCTGGCTTGAGGAGGTCCAGGACCATGTTGCGCTTGTTGCGGTTGAAGGCCACATAGCCACGACTGAGCCGGGGTGAATTGGGAAATGGGACAAAGTTTCGGGAGGAGTCACCTTCAGGTGTTTCAACTTTGATAACGTCGGCTCCCTGGTCGGCCAAGAGCATGGTGGCCATAGGGCCGGCAAAGACCTGGCAGAAATCAACGACCTTGACGCCTGAAAGGGGCATGGGCATGGAAGCCTCCCATGGTTGAACGGTTCTTGCTATTGGAAGATGTAACACATATGGATACACCTACTTTTCAGGTCATCCTTACGGAATCAGTTGCCTATTTATGGTCTGGGGTTATGCTCTTCATCATAACGCAAGTCTGGTTCATCGCGCCAGAGAAAGGAGAATCAGGTCACTGCCTTCCACCGGCGGTCAAACCACTGCATAGGAAAGGGATACCTGAATATGCTGGACGCTGAGGCCGCGAAAGTGACCTTTGAGCCAAAGCTCCTCGGGCTTCGTGACCGCCTGGGGCCGGCGCGGTTTGGTGAAGTCAAAGCTGCTTAGTAGGAGAACCGCAGGGATAAGACGGCGAGTAGTGGAACTGAGTGAAGGCGGTGGGAGACACACAGGAACGGCGACTGGTCCAAGGGCGCTTTTTGCATATTCCGTTGCCAGTAAAGGAGGCCATATACGAACGGCGCAAGCTCCCTTTTATTCAGGAATAATTCAGGCTTTAGGTCATATCTTTTGGGAGGTATTCAGGGACATTGCCTTACAATGCAAAAGGGAGTACCCGTCGCTAGAAGTGTTGGTGTAACCAATGCAGGGTTGAAGGCAGGTGAACCATGAGGACCTACAGTGCTTCGTTCAGGGGTTGGGAATGGGTGATGTTGCTGGCGCCTGTGCCTGGTATCGTTGTCATTCTTGCACTGGTTCTGGTTGAGGGCATACCTGTGCTTACCATGCTGGCAATCGCGGTGATAGCCTATGGTGTCCTGGTTGCCGGAGTGATGGAAGCAAGACGACAGGCGCGGACGGCGGTGCAGGAGGAGCCTGAATTGGAACTCCTTCAACACATGCCCATTTCTGGCTACAACGCCACAGTTACGGTCGCGTCAACGTCGGGCGTTTGCCCCCTGGGGTTCCGGTCAGGGTATTCCTGGGGCATAGATGCGGACGGAAAGCTATCACAGCCCCTCTGCCGCCCAGCGGTCAACGGACTCGTCATGGCGCTAGAGGGTGCAAGGAGTGACGACCGTACGCCATTCTCCTGTAACTGCCCTCTGGTGCGGGGTGACGTGGAGTTTGCCCTCCAGAGGGGGGCAGAACGACTTGCCAGTGTCAACTAGGTTGCATTACACCTAACACCTAGCATGTGCTTATGTCCCTAAGGTTAATATTCTCCCGGCTTCCCACTCAGGCCGTAAACTTGAGGGTCATACTTTGCGTGACACAAAAGCCTAATGGGCGCCCAAGAGAACTCCACTCAGGAACATACAAGGGAGAGGCCATGGCTAAGCCTACCTAGCCTGACGCTGCAGAGCTTGGAATGGCTGGGCATACTGGCTCCTTTAGCATTCCTTGTTCTATACCATTTCCTCCTCCAAGGGCCAGCCCACTCCGTGCTACATACCGTCTGGGGTCTGGTGGCGCTAATTGCCGGCACGGGCATCCTAGTTGCTGCATTTTCACGCATCATGTTTCGCATCGTCAGGCGGCTGCAAAGCAACGTTGAACGGCTATCCCTGGTGGCTGCTAACCAGAACGCCCAACTCAAAGCCTTAAACGAGGCTAACGTGGCCTTATCGGAGGAGCGTCTCGTCTCTGCTGTGCTGCAACGAGTGGTGGAACTGAGCCAGGAACTGGTACAGGCCAAGTATGCTGCACTGAGCGTGACTGGCGAGGACGGCGTTATCAAGTCCTTTTATACCAGCGGCGTAGACGATGAGACACGCCAGGCCATCGGCGCTCTCCCTACAGGGAAAGGACTTTTGGGCCTGATGCTGAAGAACAAAGAACCGCTGCGCCTGAGCCGCATTGCGGACCATCCGGGTACAGTGGGTTTCCCCGCAGGGCATCCCCCCATGACCTCTTTTCTGGGGGTACCCATCCTACACAAAGGGCGGGTTGTAGGGAGCCTGTACCTGACGGACAAGGCTGGTGGACTGCCATTCACCCGAGAAGATGAAGAGGTGGTGCAACTTTTTGCAAACCAAGCAGCGGTGGCTATTCAGAACGCGCACCTCTATGACCAGACCCAGGCCCTGGCAGTAGAAACGGAGCGGGTACGCATCTCCCGGGAGATGCACGACGGCCTTGCCCAGGTACTGGGATATGTGAACACCAAGGCCCAGGCAGTAGAGACTTTTATGGCCCAGGGAGAGGTGGAGACCGCCCAGGAACAAATACGGGAGCTGAGCCAGGCGGCTCGCAGCGCCTACCAGGATATACGTGAAGGTATCCTGGCCCTGCGTTCTCAAGTAGGAGACCAACGGGACCTGGCGGAGGTGCTGGAGGAGTATGTGGCTGGATACCAGCGGCAGGCACGCCTCCATGTCAAAGTAGTATGGGATTGCGCTTCCCAGGACATGACTTTGACGCCTCTGCAAGAAGTACAAATCATCCGTATCATCCAGGAGGCGTTGACCAACGTGCGCAAACACGCCGAGGCCACAGAAGTGCTGCTGGAACTGGCCTGCCAGGGCAGCGAACTCCAGGTGAGAGTGCGGGACAACGGCAAAGGGTTCAACCCCCTGGCGGTGCAACGAGACGAATGGCCTCATCTTGGGCTTCAGACCATGCAGGAACGAGCCGAGGCTATTGGCGGCGCCCTCACACTACACAGCCTACCCGGCCAGGGGACGACGGTACAGGTGAGTGTGCCGGGTGCAATACACCCCAGAGATAGAAGGGCTGCATGAAGATCATGCTGGTGGATGACCAGCCTCTGTTCCGTAACGGCGTGGCAAGCCTGCTCCGGGCCAAGGGACACCAGGTAGTAGCTGAGGCTGCCAACGGACAAGAGGCGTTGGAAACATTACAGCACGTCTGCCCTGACCTGATTCTTATGGACATTCAGATGCCCGCGATGGGGGGCCTGGAGGCAACACGGCACATCAAGGCCCACTATCCAGAGGCCAAGATTGTCATCTTGACTGTATCGGATGAGGAACAAGACCTCTTTGACGCCATTAAAAGCGGCGCCTCCAGCTACCTTTTAAAGGACCTGGAGGCGCTGGAGTTCTTTGCTGCACTGGAAGCCATCCAAGAAGGAGAGGCGGTACTGCCCAGCCGGTTGGCTGGCAAGCTGCTTGAGGAGTTTCGTTCTCAGGCCCTGCGAGCAGGCGTACCCCAGCTTGAACCCATCCTCAGCCTGAGAGAGCAAGAGGTGCTGGGGCTGGTGGCCCAGGGTTTCGCCAACAAGGAAGTGGCAGACCGCCTTGGGGTTACAGAGAACACGGCGAAATACCACATGAAGAACATTTTGGGGAAACTCCACCTGCAAAACCGCGCCCAAGTGGTGGCTTGGGCTGCCCGACATGGCATTCCACCTGGACCCCTATAAGGGAAAGACCCTTGTCTTCAAGTGGGGCGACTGGCCCAGATGCCAGTCGCCCCATCTTTTATCGTGACGAAGTCCCTGTAACCTACCCGAAATCTCTCATCCCACCTATCACAGGACTACTCCTCAGGGTAGGTAAGTCCGGCGGCTGTCGTCCTAGACTGGCATCATGAACGAAGTACCCGCCGACAGCCAACAACAGCGTGTCCTCTTGGTGTACTACAGCCAGGGGGCGCGCAGCCGTCTGGAAACCAGCCTTTCTGCCCTTGGGATAGAGGTACAGCCCATAGACGGCCGCGCCCCTTATGCCATTACAGAACTGACAATGCAATTGGCAGCTTTGATTGTGGTAGACAGCAGCCCCAAGGACCTCATCTCAACTCAGGCAGTCCGGCAGATTGGCCACATTCTCCCGCAGAACCGGGTCCTGGCGGTGAACGCTGCTGGGGAAGCGGCGGCATACCTGGGTGGGCATCGCACAGGGCAGATGTGCCCATTGGAAGAAGCTTTGTCTTTCACTTTGAAGGCGCGTTGAAGGGTTAACTGCCCTTTCTATAACGATAAAGGAGCCCAATCCCGTGAGATGCTCACGGATGCACAAAAGGAGGTAAGGAGTGAAAGCCTGGCTAGTGTCTATCCTCTTAGGGGTGCTGGTTGTGGGGACTGGCGTCTTCGCCGTCGTTAAGAACGTCAAGCCCGCTGACTCCGCTCCAATCTCCTCACAGGAGTACGTACAGGGGCTGAAGCGAGCGCCTGGAACGTGGTCAGAAGAGACCATCAATGTGTCCACGAAAGACGGTCTGGGCGTTCCAGACGTGACCATAGATATCACGCTGGTGCGTCCGGCCTTCATGCCAAAGGAAATCCGTGTCAAGAAAGACCAGGTAGTGCTGCTCCGGCTGACTGCCCTGGACAACGGCTTGGCAGATATGCCGGGTCTGGATGAGGCCATAGGGCTGCGTGAATTCAGCGGCCACGGGTTCCAGATCCTTGGGCCTTACGATGTGTGGGTGACAGGCATTCGCAAGGGCGTGACAAAAGAGGTCATCTTCAAGGCCTCTGTCCCTGGGGAGTTCCCCATTGAGTGCACCGTATTCTGCCACCCCAGCCACTATTTGATGCAAGCCAAACTCATCGTGGAAGAGTAGTCAGGAGGAATCTGCATGAAAGCATTGCTTTCTCCCAAACTTGTAGCCGCTCTGCTCCTGGGCCTTCTTTCTGGGACAGTCCTTTTCGGCCTGGTCTTGGGGCCGGTGGTACAAGGGGCAGCCACACCGCCAAACCCATATGAACGGCCTTACCCCATGCCTCACCAGTTCTGGGCACAGAATGACGAGTTCTACGTCTTTGCCAGCGGCGGACAACAGGGGGGCCTCTACGTGTATGGCGTCCCCTCCATGAAGTATCTCTCGGAAATCCCCATTTTTGTGGAAGACCAGGCCTGGGGTTGGGTCGCTGAGGACACAGAAATCCGAGAGATGCTTACTAACCCCTGGACTGGGAAGCTGATCACCAGGGGCGATACCCATCACCCATCGGCCAGCAAGACCAACGGCGTGTACGACGGGCGATGGGTCTTCATCAACGATAAACAGCATGCACGGATAGCTCGTGTAGACCTGGACACTTTCCGCACAGGACAGATCCTCTGGATACCCAACACCACGGGCGGCGTCCACGGCTTCAATGTGGGTCCAGATACCAAGCTGGCGGTGCAGAACTTTGAGCACGAGCAATATCCCGAAGAGGCTATCCGCAACCACCTTGGCCTGGACATAGATCCCATCCAGGGGCCGTATGTGGCAGGCGTGGCCGGCATCAAGATTGCCGATGACGGTACTATGAGCAATGCCTGGCAGGTATGGGGGCCCTGGCATTTTGATATGGCGCGTATTGGATGGGGCACGAGCGATGGCTGGCTCATCACCACAGCCTATAACACCGAGCGCGCTACCGACCCCATAGGCATGTTCCAGCGGGACCAGGACTATCTTTTCTTCTGGAACATCGCCAGCATTGAAAAGGCGATAGCGGAGAAGAGGTACGTCACTACCCAGCAAGCGCCGGATGTCCCCGTGGTCTCCTGGAAGGATGTGGAAGTGTATGTCACGCCCATCCCGCTAAACCCCCATGGGCTGGACATTTCTCCTACCGGCAGCTACATCCTGACCAGCGGCAAGGCGACGACCCTTGTGGTGGCGGTGGACTTTGGCAAGGTGCTACAGGCCATCCAACAGCAGAAGGTCATTGGAGAGGACTATGGCGTCAAAGTGCTGGACCCTGACGCGGTCCGGGCTGCCACCATGGACCTGGGCATGGGGCCAACCCACATAGAGTTTGACGACAAAGGCTACGCCTATGTGGGGTTCTTTGTGGACTCGGACATCAAGAAGGTCCCTCTGGGCGGCTCTTACCAGAAGTTGCATGGGCAAACCCCTTGGAAGGTGGTGGATGTACTTCCGACCCATTATGCCGTTGGCCACCTTGTTATACCGGGAGGCGACACCGCCATGCCCTATGGCAAGTACATCATCTCCATGAACAAGCTCACCAAGGACACCTTCCTGAACCATGGGCCGCTCAAGACGGAGAACCACGAGCTATTCACCATTGGGCAAACCCCTGCCCTGATGGTAGACCAGATGGCTCTGGGGCCAGAGACACATTATTCCCAAGCCCTCCCCGTTTCGCTGGTGAAGCCGCGTGTCCTCCATTCCTATGGGGATGCCGCCTCTCTCACCTCGCGGCAGCCTTCGGTAGCGTACGACTATGACGCTAAAGAGGTGCGGGTCACCATGTCTGTGGTGCGGTCATTCTTCACCCCGGGTGTCCTGACGGTCCCGCAGGGATGGACGGTGAAGGCCCGGCTCATAAGCGGCGAGACCGCAATGGACATTTCTCATGGTTTCGCCTTGGACGCCTACAATGTCACGGTGTCCATGGACCCTGGCGAGGTGCGGGATATTGAGTTCGTGGCGGACAAGGCTGGAGTCCACTGGTACTACTGCATTTGGTTCTGCAGCGAGCTGCACATGGAAATGCGGGGGCGCATGGTTGTGGTGCCTCAAGGGGAATGGACTCCTGACATGGAGACCGTCCTTCCCAGTGCCTAAAAAAACAACCCTTGTATGGAAACCGGGTCTGGGTCTCCCCATGGAGGGAGGCCCAGACCCGCAATGAACGATAAAAAGGAGGAGATGGATGATGGAGAAAGGACGGCTCTTAAGCCTCGCGGCTGCTGTGTTCCTCCTGGCATCCCTGGCCTTCCCTTACTGGACCGCGAAGATGAACGCGCCCACCTATCCTGAGCAAGACCTGGTCCTCCACATGTACGCCTTCACATACCAGGGGGATATTGAAGAGTGGAACCTGGTGGGCCGGTTGGTAGGAGTACGGGTGCCGCCTCCTATTCCAGATGCCTTCTTCCTGCTTTTTCCAGCTTCTGTGGTAGTCCTGGTGCTCCTAGCACTGGTAGTAGCTGCCACTAGACGGCTGAACATTCTTGCAGCCGTCTTGCCCTGGGCGCTCATGGCGGTGGTCCTGGGTTGGGGCCAGTACAGCCTGTACCTTTTCGGTCACAACCTGGACCCGGAGCGACCTCTGAGATACTTTGACACGTTTACGCCGCCGATAGTGGGGGTCCTGACCCTGGGGAAGATCAAAACCTACCACTATCCAGACGTTGGGACATTGCTCTTCGGCATTGGTACGGGCCTGCTGGTGGTGAACGCATGGTTACAGATGGGAGCGCCTTTGCCAAGAGGATGGCCTAGGAAGCGCAATAAAGACCTACTGGAGGGCCGCTATGCAAGCTCTGGGTAAACTTGCCCTATGGGGGTGGGGCACCGGCATCCTCAGGCACCCTCTGACAAAGCTGACCCTTGGAGGCGTTGTCATACTCATGCTTTTGCTGGTTGGCTACCGGTTTGGCTCGGGGCTAGACCTGGGCGCTCAGAGCGGCACCATCAGTGCATCGGACGCTGCTGCATGCGGCCGGCAGGGGTGTGACGTGCACCTGACGGCCACTGTCGGCACCCTGGCCTATGCTGAACGCCTGGGCATATGGGATGACATAGCGCCGCGCATGAGCACTTCCCAAGCCTTCGTCATTACAGCCACTGCTCACGCCGGCACCGTTCGCAGCCTGGCCTTGGATGACAAGGTGTTCCTGAGGGTTGAGGGGATACTATACCCAGCAGCAGGCAAGCCGATTGCCCTCACCAGCCACCACAACACATACCTGGTCTTCTTCCCACGCTACGACATGGTGGGGCATCCACTCTTTGAAGGGAGAACGGGCCAATTTGATCTGGTGTTTAAGGGGATAGAGGACCCCCAGGACCAGAGGGCTATTACTTTCAACTACGGCAACTATGGCGGCCCTGCAGCAACTGGAGAGGCCGGGATACCTCTAGTGCAAGTCTTAATGACTATCGGCGCTGCTATGGCGGCGTTGCTCTTCGCCTGCACCCCCTGCCTCGTCGGGTCTATGACGGTAGGGTCGCTGGCCACTGGCACGGCTGTCAGCCATACCCAGCAAGAAGCCAGAGAAAAGGCCCGGGCAATGCTGGTCCGCCAGACACTAACGTACATGGCGGCACTGGTGGTTATCTATGTAACGGTGGCAGTGGCAATGAACCTCTTGAGACTCCAGGCCGAGGACCTGCGCCCCATGGAGTTCGCAGGTGGCCTGGCGCTGATGGGAGTCGGCTTTGTCCTCCTGCGCGGCTCATCCCTGGGGATGCAGGTGGAAGGAGCGACGCGGGATATGCTAGCGCGGGTACTTCCTGGCGTCAGAGGAAGGAGTCAACAGGGTACGGCTATGGGGCCAAAGACGTCCACCGCCATGGGGGCATCCCTGGCGATGGTGTGCTCCGTTGCCGGCGCTCCTACGTTGACCACCGCCATCCTACTGCCTCTGTTGGTGTACGCAGGATTAAGCCACCCGGTCTGGGCCTTTCTGGTCTTGCTGGTCTATCTGTTGGTATGTGCAGTGCCCTTCCTTTTGGTGGCCGTAGGCTGGGGCGAGTTCCTGTTCACCGTTTCTTACAGGCTACGGAACACCATGCTAGTAGCCAGCGCGGTGGTGCTCGTCACATTGGGCGTTTTGCTGCTGGTCAGCCCTTCGACTCTGGCCTCAGCAGTTGCAACACCTGTTCGGATGGGACTTAAACCCCTGCAGTGGCTGGGGTAGTCACGACCACGCAAACAATTATTCAGCCAGGAGCAACGGATGCAAGCAGAAATCTCCCTTCACGGCGGCGATGCGTGTCAAATAGGGCAGATGCCTGCCAGCTACCAGTGGAGCATGGGCGGTTTTGTTATAAGCCTGGCCATGGCTCTCCTAGCCCTGGTGGACTTCCGCCGAGGGTTCCTGCTTGACCACTATGCCTGGACGACGCTGTATTTCTCCTTCAGTCCCTGGCATATAGCTCTGCTGGCAGTGGGGCTACTAGGAGCTTTTGCCTCCTACCGCGTCCTCAGGGCCAGCGAGGTAAAGCAATCCTCCGGGGCGCTGGACCGGTATGTGAAGGTCCTTACCTTCGTTATTTTCGGCCTCTTTGTTACGGACCTGTTCGCCTACCGGGGTGTTGCTGCGGCCCGGGCAGCGGAAGCAGGCCAACTGAGCGCAGGCTGGATGAATGCTTACGGCGTCACCGGATGGCTCAAGCCCCTGGCCCTGGCGGTAAGCTACCAGCTCACGGTATGGCATGCGACGTTCCTGGGGATTATGCTGGCAGGCCTGGCCCTGACGGTGCTCCCCCGTTACCTGAAGCCCCTGCTGACCCGGAGCGGACTGGGAGGCAGTCTTTTCGGCGCGGCCTTTGCCCTACCGCAGCCCTTCTGTTCTTGCTGTGCATCGGTAGTCACGCCGTCCCTGGTGCGCCAGGGGGCGTCTAGCCAGTTTGCGCTGGCATTTGTGGTAGGGTCGCCCATGCTGAACCTTACGGCGCTTATTCTGGCAGCGGTCTTGCTGCCGCCACCCTATGCCCTCCTGCGTATTACAGCAGGGCTGGCACTCACCATTCCGGTAACCTATGGGGTAGTCTGGGTTGCCAGCCGCTGGCAGAGCAGTCCTGGCTGGTCACCCCGGGGCAGAGTGGGCCAAGTATTTCTCAGTTGGATGAACGGCTACTGCCAGCTCTTTCATGTGGAGGAAATGATGAAAGAGCGGCGTACCGACACGCCTGCCGCTTTCATTGCTTCCTGGTTCTCGGTGACCAAAAGGCTGGCGCTGCTCCTCGTACCCACCCTCTTTATTCTGAGTCTGGTTACATCGGCAATCATACAGATGCTACCCTCGGCCTTTGGCAACAATCTTCCCAGCGTGGCTATTGCGGCAGTGGCAGGTACTCTGCTGATGGTGTCCACATGGACGGAAATCCCCGTGGCCCAGCAGATGCTTCAGGCTGGATTCTCCGGCCCGGCGGCTACTCTCCTAGTGGTGCTGCCTCCCGTGAGCCTCCCCTGCCTGATGCTGCTGGGCGGCGCACTGGCGAACCTGCGGGCGGTGGCATTGCTGGGCCTGACAGTAGCGGCGCTGGGGGCCGTTGTAGGAGTGGCCTTCCTGTAACGCCTGGCGGGAGGTAGGAGCAGGTATCTTCTATGGTATGGAACCGGTCGGTCGTCGTGGGCCTTGTGGCTGGGCTGGCTTTTGTGACGGTCCTGGCCACATCGGTGTGGGCTGCTGGGGGCCGGAATCATACCTCTCCTGCCGGCCACAGTTCCCACGGGCCTTCGCCGGCCATCGCCCACCCGGAGATTTCCGGCCTGCGGGCGGTCACGAGAGAACGGGTAGACCCTCCCACCCCCGCCTATGATTTCCAGCTTGTAGACCAGTTTGGGCAGGGGGCCTCCTTACAGGGACTTGCCGGACGGGTGGTGCTGCTCAGCTTTATCTACACCAATTGCCCCGAAGCGTGTCCTTTGCTGACGGCCCACTACCTGAACCTGCAACAGCGATTTGGGACGGCATTGGACAGCGAGGCGCTTGCCCTGGTACTGGTTACCACAGACCCTGACCACGATACCCCCCAGCATCTGAAGTATTACACCGATGGCAGGGGAGGCCGCTGGCTGTTCCTTAGCGGGGACCTGCCGGCTCTTCAGGCAACGTGGGACGGATATGGTATTTACCGGGAAGCAAGGCCTGGGTTAAAAGAGGTGGTTGTTTACCACACCTATAAAACGGCCTTGATAGACCCAAAAGGGATGATTCACTACGTGTACCAGGGTGTGTGGCAGCTGGAGGATGTTGTGGGAGACATTGAAGAGCTATTGAACAGGGGGTAGTCAGGCGAAGATTTGTATCTGGGGGATACCCCCAGTTCCCCCGGCAGAGGGGCTTTGCCCCTTGTATCTTGGACGTGGTTATTGAC
>JACQOP010000156.1 GCA_016202485.1 Chloroflexota bacterium
CCTGCGCAAGCACGTCAACGACATCGTCTTCACCCGCCTGGCAGACTGGCTGGGAGAAGAGGCGTAAGCTGGGATCCTAAATAGGGTGAGGGTGACTCTCATGTTTGACCCCAAGGACATACGCAAGGACTTCCCCATCCTCTCCAGGACAGTCCACGGCAAGCCTCTGGTCTACCTGGACAACGCCGCAACGTCACAGAAGCCGCGCCAGGTCATCCAGACCCTGGTGGACTGCTACGAGCTGTACAACGCCAATGTCCACCGCGGCGTGCATACTATCAGTGTTGAGGCCACCGAACGTATGGAGGAGGCCAGGAGGAAGGTGTCTCGCTTCATCAACGCTCCTTCTACTGAAGGCGTCATCTTCGTGCGCAACACCACCGAGGCCGTCAACCTGGTGGCCAACTCTTGGGCTATGGACAACGTCGGCCAGGGCGACGAGATCGTCGTGTCCGAGGTGGAGCACCACAGCAACCTGGTGCCCTGGCAGAAGGTCGCCCACCAGAAGGGGGCCACGCTGAAGCTCCTGCCCGCCACCGAGGATGGCCGGGTGGACCTCTCCTTCCTGGAGTCCATCATTACCCAGCACACCAAGCTGGTCTCTGTGGTCCACATCTCCAACATGACGGGCGCTATCAACCCCGTCAAGGAGATCGGACGCCGCGCCCACCAGGTCGGCGCCCTGTTCATGGTGGACGGCGCCCAGAGCGTCCCTCACATGCCCATAGATGTCTGCAACCTGGACTGCGACTTCCTTGCCTTCTCCGGCCACAAGATGCTGGCCCCACCGGGCATCGGCGTCCTCTTTGGCAAGGTGAGCATCCTGGAGAAGATGGAGCCCTTCCTGCGTGGCGGCGAGATGGTCCGCGAGGTCTGGTATGACCATGCCACCTGGAATGACCTTCCCAACAAGTTTGAGGCCGGCACCCCCAACTTCACTGACGCCGTAGCCCTGGGGGCTGCCGTGGATTATCTGGACGGACTGGGTATGGACGCCGTCCGCCAGCATGAGATAGATATCACCACCTACGCCCTCAAGGCCTTCGCTGAGTTGGAGGAACTGGATGTCATTGGGCCGAAGGAAGCGCAGGACCGCGGCGGCTTGGTTACTTTCACCGCCGGGGATATCCACCCCCATGACCTGGGCACCTTCCTGGACAGCGAAGGTGTGGCCATCCGCACCGGCCACCACTGCGTCATGCCCTATCACCGCAAACTGGGCCTTGTTGCCACTGGCCGAGCCAGCTTTTATGTGTACAATACCAATGAGGAGATTGATACGCTCATCCAAGCCCTGAAAAAGGCCTTGGCCTATTTTGCCCATGCTTCCTAACGAACTTGACGACCTCTACAAAGATGTCATCCTGGACCACTACCGCAGTCCGCGGAACACCAAGCGCCTTGAAGACGCCCATGTGAAGGCCCACGGCCTGAACCCCTTCTGCGGCGACGAGGTTGACCTGCAACTGCTCCTGAATGGCGACGGCACTATCAAAGAGGTAGGGTTCCAGGGTCGCGGCTGCTCCATTAGCCAGGCCTCCGCCTCCATGCTCACAGAGGAACTGAAGAGCAAGACCCTTGAGGAGGCCGAGGCCCTGCGCAAGCTGTTCCGCCGCATGATGCAGGGTGAGAAGCTGACCGACGCCGAGCTTGAATTCCTAGGTAGCCTGGAAGTGCTGGAGGGCGTGCGCAAGTTCCCTGTGCGCATCAAATGCGCCCTCCTTGCCTTCTCCACCCTGGAAGACGGCATCACAGAGTACAAGAGGAAGAAGCGCTCGTAGGTAGAATAAAAGGCCAGGGCAATGCCCTGGCCTCCTTCTATGCACCCGTCTTTATCCGCGCCCAGTGGAAGTACTCCGACGCCGCAAAGTTCGGCGCAAAGTCCTTCACCCCGCCGCTCCACACCACAGGCTTGCGCCGTTTGTAGATTCTTCCTGCTGTCCATCCACGTGACGGACCATGCACTTGAATGATGAGGCGACTACTCCAAGTTCAGGTGATGCTTGATCGCCCGCTGGACATCGGGGAAGAAGGGCCGCGGCAGTTGGCCTCTGAGCCGGCGGAGCCTGGCCTTGTCCACAGTTCTTATTTGGTTTGCCTTGCCCCGCGAAGTTGCCGTAAGGCCCGCAATTCCTTCCGGCACCAAGAACTCAAAAGGATAGGTCCTCTGCACCGGCTGGCTGGTAAAGGGAAGGACAGTTACCGTATCCGAGAACTCGTTGTTCGAATCATTGGATACAATCAGGGCCGGGCGTCTCTTGCCGGTTTCTGAGCCAATGACAGGATCCAAGTCAACGTCATAAACCTCGCCATAACGTGGGAAAGACCTGGGTGTATTCATGTTCTCCATACTCCCCTCCGAGAAAAAGGACTTGGATGTATCACCAAGTCCTACGCTACCATAGGACAACGGCGGCCCTATGACGGCCAAGCCCTAGTTTCGCTGTCACGCTATGTGCTAAGTCGGCGGGTGATTCTGCTCCGTTGCTGTCTCGCCGCTGCCTTCGCGCGTTCCTGTGCCTTTTTCTGTTCTTCTACAGGAAGCGCCTCTAGCTCTTCTCCTCTGGAATTCCACAAGCGCTCCAGGGCACTCTCAGCGGTGGGAGCTTTCCGAGTGTAGGCGCCTAGTTGGCTGACAATCTCTCCCACGGAAGGTGGCTCTTTGGAAGTTCCCCATTGGGTCTCATAATGGCTAACCAAGTGCGTTTGAAGGGGGCCTGGGAACTGCTGGATGGGAACATACCGAGAGTGTATTCTGATCTGCACAGCGCCTTTCTCTCCGCCCGTGACAGTAACGGCATCCTTGAATGGTGCTGAGGGTACACGGCTGATACGCCTATCCGCCACAAGACCGAGATTGCGGAAGTATCTCCCAACCACCTGCAACTCCGGCTGTAGCCACGTCCCGCCAAAGGGCAGAGGGTTGAAGTCCCAGAGCAGCATCTCAGCCCACGCCTCCCAGGCGCCATATTCAGGGTCTCCCCCGAGGAACGGTACCAGGAGCCGAACCTCCTCTCTGTAGTCGTCTATGGGAAGGCGATAGAGCGGAATGTGATGATAGGTATCGGTCCTCCGCTTGTCCACCGGCCGTTAGAATGCCAAGCTGTGGCGCAGGCAAAAGTCTCTAGCCGCATCTAAGTCATGGAGCCCATACCCTGCCTTGACTTGCTCTAGCGCCTTGACTTGTGCCCTTGCCAGTTCTTGGAAAAAGCGCATGGGTTCTCCCTTGGTTCGCAACTCCTTAGTGATTCGCCACCTCTTGTGCAGTAGCTCCAGCCTCCATCTGACCCGCCTGTCGGAGTAAGCCCAACATGCGAGGAGTAACCCAAAAAGCTGGCTCTCGTAACGCTGGGGTTCTTTGTCTCTGAGGAAATGCAGAGTTCCGAGAACCGCCTTTCGCAACCACGCAGGAATCTCAGTATCCACGTCCATAGCATAATCTGGGTCGTCTGCCAGGTCATGGGACCTAAGGGCTGGATCATTTCCAACGTCGGGGGGTTGGACTCGTTCACCTCTAACTATGGACTTCTTTAGCATTGCGTACGCACCCGGGACGTAAGTGTGCATTCCAAGGAGACTCCGCATCTCCTTGGAATGGTTCCGAATGTCCATCTTGACTTCTTCAGGCGTCACTTCAGACAAGCCGAAGTAATTGCGCTGCTGAAAATTGAAGTCACGGGCTATTGTGTTGTAGTTATACTGAATCGCCATCTGATCCCCCTGCCATCACGTAGCTAAGACCATTTCTCTAGCGTGGCAGCTTCCCATTCCTGGTCCATTTCCCGGTCTTCCTCACGCCGCACGCGATACCCTTCGGCCATGAGCAGCCTGAACTGCTCCCGTTCCATCGCATCAAGCCGTTCCTTGATAGCTTCAGCAATGAACGAGCTGCGGCCGCGCTCCGCTACCTTTTCGCGAAGGCGCTCGGCAATCTCTTCAGGGATAGTGAGATTCAGTCTTATCATGCGCATAAACACCTTCGTTCCGATTAAAGCTGGGGTAGCCTCACGGTTTGCTCATGAGAACGACCCACACAGTAAGGATAAATAATCATATCTTATGCGTCAATAATCGCGACTACAGTGTGTATAACAATACACATCAACACTCTTGAGATTGCTCGTTTGCCTCTCTAGGCATGACGACCCCCTCACTCACCCACCCGCACCCGCGCCCAGTGGAAATACTCCGAGGCTGCAAAGTTCGGCGCAAAGTCCTTCACGCGCTCATGCCATACCCATAGGCTTACCCCAGACATCGGCATGAACAGGAAAGCCTCCTCCAGTATCATCCCCTGGACCTGCCGCACTAGACTCCCCCGCTCCTCATCGGCGCCGAACTGCCGCAAGATCAGGCTGTCCAGGTCAGGGTTGACATAGCCGGTGATGGCATACTGCCCAGCGCTATGGGCCATGCCCACCAGGAACCCGTTGGGAGAGTACACCGGCGGCATCGGGCCCAAGAATGCCTGGAAGTCCCCCCGGTCCCACACCCGCTGGGCGTATTCTCGTGGATTGAGCGTCGCCAGCTCTGGCTGGAAGCCCGCTGCTGTCATCATGTCCACATAGGCCTCCCCCAGAGCCAGATACTTATCACCAAAGTCCCCCAGGGAGAAGGTGAAGGCCACAGGGGTCTGCACACCTGCCTGTGCCACGAGCGACTGGGCCTTCGCGCTGTCGCCGAAGTAGGCTCGCAACTCCTGCCGGGACAGCCCCCAGTCAGGCGACGCCAGGGGCAGCCCGACAGCAACCTCACCCCTGTTTTCCCATCCACGGGTTGCCATCGCCTGCCAGGGGTCAAGGGCCTGAAACAAGGCCTGGCGCACCTCAAGGCGGTCAAAGGGTGGGCGGTCTGCTTTGAGGCCCAACAGCAGCCCTGTGCCAGGTTGGGGAAAAACTCCGCTCAGAACGCGAGCGCCACCCAAGGATTGAAGCTCATACCAGGAGGCGTCATCCAGCGCCGTTACGTCAACCCGGCCTATCAGCACCAATGCCATGCGGGTGGAGGCGTCAGGGATACCCATGATTTGCAGGCGTTCCAGGCTGGGAAACCCCGATTCATAGTAGTTCGGATTTGCCCGGTATGCGGAGCCTCCCCCATCCATCGTGTCCAACACCCACGGCCCCGTCCCAATAGTTGGCCCTGCCTTCAGATCCCCACGCAACGCCACTGCCTCCCACGCCACAATCTTGCTTTGCCCGTGGGCTAGGGCAAGAAGGATATCCGCATCGGCATAGCGGAGCGCCACTTCCACGGTGAGAGCGTCCACCGCCTCAACGGAGGCCACCGTCTGGAGCAAGGCCGCCCCCGGCCATCCAGGGGTCCGCAGGCGCTCCAGGCTATAGGCCACATCCTGAGCGGTCACCTGACGCCCCACCACCGGCGGAGCATCATGCCATAGAACACCTGGTCGCAGGTGAAAGAGATAGGTCGTCGGCGACGTCATCTCCCAGCTTTGACACAGGTCACACTCCAGGGCCAGACTATGCGTGGGAACGTCGGAACCGCTCTTCAGGCGGAGCAACCGGCTATAGACGATCCCCGGCCCCAGGGAGAGCAGCGCTTCCGATGCGGTCTGGTGCACGTCCAGGTGTTCCGGCAATGCCGCTACCGCCAGCACAGCGCCGGCCTGCCCGGTCTGGGATGTCGGGCCAGGCAGAGGAGTAGAGGTAGGTGTTGGCGTTGCAGTGAGGGTCGGCGTAGAGGTAGGAGTGGGCGTAGGAGTAGTGCAAGCCATCAGCAAGGCTGCCACAACTATGGCGAAACGCACAATCAGACAACCTCTTTCTTGACGCGCTCCTCAATAACCGTCGGGTCCTTGCGGCCAAACATCTTGATACCCTCTCGGGGCAACACCAGAAAGGCAATGAGTGTGGAGGGAGCAAACATAATAATGTGCATAATCACCGCAAACGCCAACGCAGGCTCAGTGGGAACGCCAAAGGGCTTCATGATATACACCATTGCCGCTTCAAAGGTGACTGCGCCTCCAGGGAGGGAGGGCACTACGGATACCACCACGAGGCTGCCAATGAGCAGCATCAGCAATTCTATAGCGCCGATGTTGATGTCCAGGGCATTGGCAGCCAGCCAGCCGCTGAGGCCTACCAGCATCCAATAGCCGGTCCCAGCGGCAATGGAAAAGACAAGCCGAAAAGGAGAATGCCTCAGGTTCTTTATCGCCCCTATCGCCGCCGCTGCAAACCGGAACCGCTGCATGGCGGGGATGAAGTCCATCCCCTTAACAATGACCATGAACATGATCAGACTGGCAACTGACAATACCACTGCGCCAATAATCTGAATGCCAAAACGCTGGAGCGCTGGTAAGATGATGAAACCCAAGGCAAGAAAGGCTGCCGTCACAAGGATATCAATGGCATGTTCTGCAGCTAGGGTCGCCACAGCTACTGGGGCGCTGACTCTTCCACGCCGGGTGACGAGAGCAAGCTGCAACGGTTCACTTACCACCCGTATGGGCGAAAGGTTGTTCAGGCCAAGACCGGCGTTCTGAATCAGATAAAGCCGAAGGAAGTTGATGCGCTCCCTGGCAATGAGCACATACCAACGCCAGGCCCGCAGAGATGTGGCAGCCACAAAGGCCGCCAGGGCCCAGAAGAAGGTGTCCAGCGGGAAATAGCGCACGTGACGCAGCACCTGCACCCAGTCCAGGCCCCTGATAAGCAGTAGACTCAGGAGAACGGCCAGCACCATGCCGCCCACAATTTGGACGCTTATCCAGGTCTTTCTGGAGCCCCTGAAGGACTTGAAGATCGGTGGACGCTTAGAAAACGGGGGAGTAGGCTTGTCCTGAGGAGTCGGTATAGGAAATGTTGCCACGAGTATACTCTAGTACATACCGCTGGAGGTTAACACCCTTGACGATAGAACTTTGCGACTGTCATGTCCATCTCGCCTCTTACGAACCAGCCGAAGCACCTGACGTAATCCGACGCGCCAAAGAGTCCAGCGTCAAAACTATTATAACAGCAGGGACCAGTTTGCAATCGTCCCAGGTGTGTATTTACCTCGCCAAAACATACCCATCGGTCTATGCAGGCGTCGGCATCCACCCCAACCGCGTGCGCGGCTATCTGCAGGACGCTGACCTGGAGGCCCTGGACCGCCTCGCCCGCAGCCCGCGTGTCATTGTGTGGAGCGAGACGGGCATGGACTATCTGCCTGCGGCGCCGGACCACACCTGGCAGGAACAGGCTTTCCGGGAACAGATACGTATGGCCCGCCGCTTACACCTGCCCCTGGTCTGGCATTCCCAGGTGACCGAGCCTGGCGTCATGGCCCAGCATGACCAGACCCTGCGCATCCTGAAGGAAGAGCACGCCGGGGACGTAGGAGGCGTCATGCACTACTTCCAGGCCGACGAGAGGACCGCATGGCTGGCCATTGAAGGGGGGGCGTACATCTCCTTTGCCAAGCCCTTGCTGCGCCAGCCCCACCAGTGGGACATCGCAAAAAAGCTTCCCCTGGAGTGGATCGTGCTGGAGACCGATGCTTCTCCCCAGCCCTATAAGCCAAACCGCGCCGACTGGACGGAACCCAAGGACGTGAACCTCGTTGCCCAGAAAATTGCGGAGCTCAGAGGTATACCAATGGAAGAGGTGGCCGCAGCCACGACCCGCAACCTGCTACGGCTCGTGGGACTTCGGGCCTGATAGCACCCTTCCCAGCCAGCCAAGCCAACACCGTAACCTGGGAAACAGTACCTGCCTTGCCACTGCCTCGTGGAGGTCCCGTTCCTCCACCGGCGGGCCGTCAAACCACAGGGTGAACGTATCGCTGGCCCCGTGGAACTGCACTTTTGTAACCCCCGGCAGGCGGCCCAGTGCCTGGCCCACCCGCCGGGCACACACCGCGTTGCACATCAGCCCTGTCACATGCACCCGGGCAAGACCTTCCTTTCCGTCAGTGCTGCTGGAAACAGAGGGCTTTGGTTCCACCAGGATATTCCCCAAGCTAGGCATCGGCGTTTACCCCGCTATCCATGCCAGGTTATCCCTTATCCTGATAACCAGTATCACACCAATAACACCCATAGGAAAAGCAATAGATACCGGAACTCTTGTGGTCTGGCGGATGGCGATAATAAAGGACGCCACTAGCATTAAGATCACAAGTACATTAACCAGTAGGATGAAGAATTCACTGCCGAACATCATGAAAACGTAGAACACTCCTGGAACATGGGCAAATCCTATACCGGTAAAACCAGGCAGCAGAGAAACCCCTTGTTTTTCCCTAAGTCGCCGCACGATAAAAAGCAGAACCCCAAGCAGCACCCACACAAGCACATGATTGGCAAAGCTCCATAGGAAAATCTTTTCCAGTCTTCCCTCATAACCCTCAATAGACTTTAGCCCTTCATGAAAGCCAAATCCCCAGGCCAGCGCACTAAAGAACATGATCACTGCTGCCTGGACAATTGCAGAGGGGTCTGCAGCCACCTCCCGGTATAGCGATGGGTCAAAGCGAATGGCCCTGCTTATTCTCGTGAGCAATCAGGTCTCCTTCGGATGCTCGGTCTATCTTCCAGGTCAGCCGCTGTACTGTCAATGCCCGCCGGGGTCTTCCCCTGTATAATGTATCCCACGTACACTGAGCATAAGGGAAAGGGCAAGGACGTGAAATACCGGAAACTGGGTCCCACGGGCCTGAATATAGCAGAGATTGCCTTTGGCGTCTGGACCGTCAGCACCGGTTGGTGGGGACAGATGACGGAAACGGAAGGCGCAGCCCTGCTGGAAAAGGCCCTCTACGAAGGCATCAATTTTTATGACACCGCCGATACCTACGGCGAAGGCCTCGGCGAGACCATCCTGGCCCGGGCCTTCCCCAAGAAGCGCCATGAAATCATCATCGCCACCAAGTTCGGCTATGACTTCTACAACTTCCAGGCCCGCGCCGGCCACCGGGAGCGCCCTCAGAACTTCACGCCCCAATTCATTCACTATGCCTGCGAGCAAAGCCTCAAGCGCCTGAAGACCGACTACATTGACCTGTACCAGCTCCATATCCCCCGCATGGAGCACATCCGGAACGACGAGATTTTCGCCACCCTGGAAGACCTGGTGCATGAAGGCAAGATACGCAACTACGGCTTTGCCTTGGGGCCTGACATCGGCTGGTTTGATGAAGGCGCTGCAGCCATGCGCGAGCGCCAGGCCAAGTCCGTCCAGATCATCTACAGCCTGCTGGAGCCGGACCCCGGCCGCGCCTTCTTCCCAGTCGCCCAGGAAACGAGGGCTGGCCTCCTGGCTCGTGTCCCCCATGCCTCGGAAATCCTGACGGACAAGTTCGTGGAAATACCCACCTTTGAGCCGGGAGACCACCGGGCACTGCGCCGGGCCCAGTGGTTGCGCCAGGCCATGGAAAAGCGAAAACACCTGCTCTTTTTGGCCCAGGGCACCGGTCGCACCCTTGCCCAGGCCGCCATCAAGTTCTGCATGGCCCAGCCAACCATCGCCGCAGTCCTGCCCAACATCACCAGCGAGGCTGACCTGAAGGAATACACCGCCGCATCCGACGCGCCGGATCTGACCGCCGACGAGCTTGCCCGAACCCAGGAATTGCTGGAGCACAACTACTACCTGGAGGAAGGCCATCGGGAAGAGTTCCGCTCCTCCCAGACCGCCCCCTCTCCCACCGGCATTCAAGGGTAAGCGGTTACGCACTGAACAAACCACATGCAAGGGCAATGCATGCATCGCCCTTGCATCCTGCAATATAAGGCCAAAGGAGCTTTCATGGACATCCGAGACTTTGTCGTCGCCTCCATCATCCGCACCCGCAACTCCACCCTGAACACGGTCAAGGACCTGGCCCAAGAAGAGCTGGCCTGGAAGCCTGCCCCCTTTGCCAATACCATCGGCTTCCTTCTGTGGCATTCCATTCGCACGGAAGACCGGTATATCCACCAGTGGCTTGGAAATGGCGCAGAAGACGTGTGGAAGTCGGAAGGTTGGAACAAGAAGTGGAGGATGCCGGAGCCGCACCCTGGGGCGTCCCAAGCCTGGTTTGGCGAGACAGGCAACTCCTGGACTCCGGAGCAGGTGGCTGGGTGGCCCATCCCACCAAAAGAGGAACTGCTAGCCTACGGCGTGCGATCTCAGGAAAAGGTCATTGAGGTCATTAGGGCTTTTGATTTGGAGAAGATTAACATCCCAGTCCAGCCCGACCGCCCCAATGTCACCTATGCCAACTACCTGTACATCGCCTCACACCACGAGGCGCAGCACCAGGCCCAGATAGATTACATCATCGGCCTGAAGCGCGGCGTCATGGGGGTATGATGTCACAGGCTATAAGGAAGAGCCAAAGCGGGCTGCGGCAGCAGCCCTTTGCGTGACGGCGGAGATGATAAGAGATGCTTCGCGAGGCCATGAAACAAGAGTGCGACAGCAGTTTGACTGCCTCGCTCAGCATAACACGTCCGCAGTGTCCTCAAAAGGGGCGTGATGGGGGTACAACCCAAATCCCAAATTGGACAAAATCGCAGGATCAGGCACAGCTCCAGCGGTTAGGTACGTACGGACTCCTGGCGAGCTTGCGCCACCTTGCGCATCTCATCCTCAAGGAACGTGAAGTCCTTCCTGGGGATCAGGTGTAGTTCTCCAATGAAGGCCAGAGGCCACTGCTCAGGTATCCACTTCTTCACGTAATCCATCCGCGGCGCAATATAGCGGGCATCCAAGAAATCGTCTGGAGCTTCTACTACTACCTCCAGCTTGATTTGGACACGGTGGGAGAAAAGCTCCTCAGGACGGTGCGACCTCCATAGGGGGGTATGTTCCTGAAAAAAAGTGGAGGTGACCGTTGCAGAGCATGGGAAACGCTGCACGATGGTAATGTAGTACAACAGGCGGTCGCCCACCTCCATGCGCTCCACCTTTTTGCGGCTTGCGGCTGTGAAGCCCTGGATAGTGTAGCCCAGATCCCGAGTAACCTTGAAGTTCTCAGGCGAAATCGTCAGCATCCAATAGTTGCGTGGCATTGGTTAGTCCAGTTGAATAAGTCTTCTTAACATTCTACATGGAAAGGCAAATCCGTGCAGGCAATCACCTCTCCTCTGTTACAATGATCCTGTTCTACTGGTGGTCCATTGTAGCAGTCCAGTTTTGCACCTAGTGGAGGCCATGAACAGCCCATGACCCGTGAGACCCGCATACAAGCGCTGCATCAGGCCCTCCAGGAGCGCATCCTGGTGGTGGACGGCGCCATGGGTACCAGTATCCAGACTCTGGGACTCACGGCCGCAGACTTCGGCGGCCCCCAGTACGAAGGGTGTAACGAGTACCTGAACCTGATGCAGCCCGCAGCCATTGCCGGTATCCACCACTCCTTTCTGGAGGCGGGGGCCGACATCATTGAGACCAACACCTTTGGCAGCACGCCCCTGGTGCTGGCCGAGTACGGCCTGGCAGACAAGGCCCGCGAGATCAGCCGCGCCGCCGCAGCCATCGCCCATCGTGAGGCGGACGCCTTCTCCACGCCGGAGCACCCTCGCTTCGTAGCTGGCTCCATGGGTCCCACCACCAAGGCCATCTCCGTCACCGGCGGCGTCACCTGGGATGCCCTGGCAGACCACTATCGCCTCCAGACAGCTGGCCTCATTGAAGGCGGCGTTGACTTACTGCTGCTGGAGACCTCCCAGGACACCCTCAACGTCAAGGCAGCCCTGGAAGGCATTGACCGCGCCTGCGCCGACCTGGGCGTCCGTATCCCGGTGGCCGTCCAGTGCACCATTGAGGTCATGGGCACTATGCTGGGCGGCCAGGACATTGAGGCCTTCTACACCTCTATTGCGCACCGTGACCTCCTGTGGGTGGGCATGAACTGCGCCACGGGCCCGGAGTTCATGCGCGACCACCTGCGCACCCTGGCATCCATCAGCCGCTTCCCCGTGACCGTCATCCCCAACGCCGGCCTGCCCGACGAGAACGCCTGCTACAACGAGACCCCGGAAATGATCGCCCGCACCCTGGCCGACTATGTGAAGCAGGGCTGGGTCAACGTCATCGGCGGCTGTTGCGGCACCACCCCAGACCATATCGCACGCCTCGTCGCAATAGCCCGCGGCCAACCACCCCGCTGGCCCGCGGAGCGTCGCTCCACCGTCGTGGCCGGCCTAGAATCCCTGGTCATTGACCAGGATACCCGCCCAGTCATCGTCGGCGAGCGCACCAACGTGCTGGGCAGCCGCGCCTTCAAGCGACTCATCGCCCAGGGCAAGTACGAGGAGGCCTCGGAGATTGGACGCCAGCAGGTGCGGAGCGGCGCCCACATCCTGGACGTATGCCTCCAGGACCCCGACCGCAGTGAATCTGAGGATATGGCCCTCTTTCTGGACCTCCTCACGCGTAAGGTCAAAGTCCCCCTGATGATAGACTCCACCGACGCTCGGGTCATAGAGGAGGCCCTCAAGCGCACACCAGGCAAGTGCATCATCAACTCCATCAACCTGGAGGACGGCGAGGAGCGGTTCAAGGCCGTTGTCCCCCTGGCCCGCCGCTTCGGCGCCGCCCTCATCGTTGGCTGCATTGACGAGGACAGGCAGCAGGCCCAGGCCATTACCCGGCAGCGCAAGCTGGCCATCGCCCTGCGCTCTCACAAGCTGTTGACCGAAAAGTACGGCGTCCCGGCAGAGGACATCATCTTTGACCCCCTGGTCTTCCCCATCGGTACCGGCGATCAGAACTACACCAGCGCCGGTGTGGAGACGATTGAGGGTGTCCGCCTCATCAAAGAGGCGTTGCCCCAGTGCAAGACTATCCTGGGTATCTCCAACATCTCCTTCGGCCTGCCTCCTGCCGGGCGCGAGGTGCTGAACTCGGTATTCCTTTACCACTGCGTCCAGGCCGGCCTGGACAGCGCCATCGTCAACTCCCAGGCCGTCATGCGCTACGCCTCCATCCCGGAGGAGGAGCGCAGGCTGGCCGAAGACCTCATCTGGGGGCGTGGCCATGACCCCATCGGGTCCTTCGTCGCCCACTTCAGGGAGCGCAAGACAACAAGGGTGCAGTCCAACCGTAAAGACCTGCCCCTGGACCAGCGCATCGCCCAGTGCATCATTGAGGGCACCAAGGAGGGCCTCTTTGATGACCTGGCAGAGGCGTTGATGGGACGCAAGCCCCTGGAAATCATCAACGGCCCCCTCATGGCAGGCATGGACGAAGTGGGCCGGCTTTTCGCCCGCAACGAGCTCATCGTGGCAGAAGTACTTGAGTCAGCAGAGGCCATGAAGGCGGCAGTGGCCTATCTGGAGCCCCACATGGAGTCCGCCGACTCGGCCAGCCGGGGCAAGGTGCTCCTGGCCACAGTGAAGGGCGATGTCCACGACATCGGCAAGAACCTGGTGGATATTATCCTCTCCAACAACGGCTACAAAGTAATCAACCTGGGCATCAAGGTGCCGCCCCAGGACCTGATACAGGCATACCAGGAACATAGGCCCGACATCATCGGCCTGTCGGGGCTGCTCGTAAAGAGCGCCCAGATGATGGTGGAAACGGCCCGGGACTTCCGCGCTGCAGGCCTGGCCTGCCCACTGCTGGTGGGCGGCGCCGCCCTCACCAACCGTTTCACCCGCTTGCGCATTGCTCCGGAGTACGACGGCATTGTGGCTTACGCCCGGGACGCCATGACCGGCCTGGAACTGGCTGGTCGCCTGCGGGACGATGACGAGCGAGGCCGCATGGGCCTGGCCCTCACAGAAGAGAGCCGACGCCTGCTGGAGGACGAAGCCGCCAAACAGGCAGGCCGGGAGGGCCTGACCCCTGTTGAGCGTCCCACAGAAGCCCTCCAGCCCTTGGCCAGCGCCCCTGTGCCACCCGACCTGCGCCTGCACGTTATCCAGGTATATGACCTGGCGGAAATCTTCGGCTATATCAACCCCGTCATGCTGTACAACCGGCACCTGGGGTTCCGGGGCGATTTCCTGAAGGCGCTGGAGGAAGGCGACCCCAAAGCGGTGGAGTTGCAGGACAGGGTGCGCCAGGTGGAAGAGGTCATGCTGCAACGGGCAAACATCCAGGCCGGCGCCGTGTACAAGTTCTACCGCGCCGCCTCGGATGGCGACAACGTACTCATCCTGTCCCCCGACGGCTCGGAGGTTCTGGAGCGGTTCCACTTCGGCAGGCAGTCCCAGGGCGACCGCCTCTGCCTGGCTGACTACCTCCAGCCGCGGGCATCAGGCAAGCCCGATTACCTTGGGGCCTTCGTCACCACTATAGGCCCTGGCGTGCGAGCGCTGGCGGAGGAGTGGAAAGAGCAGGGGGATTACCTGGCGTCCCACATCCTGCAGGCCCTTGCATTGGAAGGGGCGGAGGCCTTCGCCGAGCTGCTGCACCAGAAGATACGCGCGATGTGGGGCTTCCCCGACCCTGCCGGCGTCAGCAAGGAACGGCTCTTCCGCGCCGAGTACCAGGGCCGCCGCTACTCCTTCGGCTACCCCGCCTGCCCGCGCCTGGAGGACCAGGCCGTCTTGTGGCGGCTCCTGGAGCCGGACAAGCGCATCGGCGTCCAGCTCACCGAGGAGTTCATGATGGACCCGGAAGGCTCCGTCAGCGCCCTGGTCTTCCATCACCCGCAGGCCAGGTACTTCAACCTGAGCCAGGAGGACGCTGCGCGTCTGGAGGGGAGGATGAACGGATTTTGATGTCTAACTTCCTGTGGTAGGTATGATCATTATACCCTGCTTACTCCTATAGGCGCCGCTATTAAGCCTCAGTGCCTTCCAGAAACCTACGCACCAGTTGCGCCGCTTGTTCCACCGCGCTCGCCGCATCCATTATGTCCAGCCAGTGGATGCGCGTGTCCTTTAGCCGGAACCAGGCGTACTGGTGGCGCACAAACCGGTGCGTCGCCGTCTTGATGCTCCGGGCCGCCTCTTCCAGGCTCGTTTCGCCCTGGAGGTGCGCCGCCAGTTCACGGTAACCGGTGCTGGCGAAGGAGGGATGCTCGGGCGTGACCCCCTGCCCTAGTAGGCGGCGCACCTCGTCCAGCCAGCCAGCAGCCAGCATCTCGTCCACCCGCTGGTCAATCCGCTGGTACAACGCCTCTCTGGGCATGGTCAGCCCGATGATAAGGGAGTCGTACCGTCTTTCCCCTGGGGCACGGAGGCGGGAGTACGGCGCCCCTGTAGCGCGCTGCACCTCCAGGGCGCGGATGACCCGCCGAGGGTTGCGCACGTCTACTACAGCCAGCGCCTCGGGGTCCACCTGGGCTAGCTTCTGGGCCAGGGCCTCTACCCCCTGCTCACTGGCCAGCACCTCCATCTCCGCCCGGAAGGCAGTGTCCGGCGGGACTGCCGGCACGCGCCAGCCCTCCAGCAGCGCCCACAGGTACTGGCCCGTGCCGCCTGCCAGCAGTGGCAGCCTCCCCCGTGCGACGATGTCGCCAATGGCGGCATGGGCCAGCGCCAGGAACAGCGCCAGGCTGAACTCATCTGTTGGCTCCACCACATCTACCAGGTGGTGCCGCACCTGGGCGCGCTCCTCTGGCGTGGCCTTGGCCGTCCCTATGTCCATGCCCCGGTACACCTGGCGGCTGTCCACGCTCACCACCTCTACGTCAAACCGGCGCGCCAGCTCCACCGCCAGCGCTGTTTTGCCGGCGGCCGTCGGCCCTACGATCACAATGACCTTTTGCCTGCTCATAAGCATACCTAGGGATTAGGTGGTGAATGCAAAGGGGGCCTGGTCAGGCCCCCTTTACATTCCAGTATACAGGCTGCTGGGAAACAAGCCTACCTGCGGGAAGTGGCAGTGGTACGGACGATTTCGGTGAACTGCTCGGCGTTGAGGCTGGCGCCGCCCACCAGGCCGCCGTCAATGTCCGGCTGCGAGGCCAGCTCCTGGATGTTGGTGGGCGTCACGCTGCCGCCATATAGCACCCGTGTTTCCTTTGCCTGCTCGGCGCCGAACTGCTCGGCCAGCAGTCGCCGGATGAGGGCGCACATCTCCTGGGCCTGGGCCGACGTGGCTGCCAGGCCCGTGCCGATGGCCCACACCGGCTC
>JACQOP010000157.1 GCA_016202485.1 Chloroflexota bacterium
CCAGAGGCCGGCGCTATTGTCCCACCCACCCCCAGCGTTGGGGGTGCTCACCCCCAGCAGCCTCTGGTGAGGGCTGTGCCCTCTGCACACCTGCTGGCAGCAGCTATTTTGTAGAACCTGACACTATATGGCAGGGATATGATAACCATAACCAGTGCTGCAAAGGCAGAACTGAAACGCATCCGTGAGTCTCGTAGTGTCGCCCCTGGCAAGTGCCTGCGCCTTGTGACACCTCCCCAGTGGACGGGAGAAGGCGAGTTTGGCATTGGGGTTGACGACGAGCGGGAGGATGACTACGTGGTGGAGCACCAGGGGGTGAAGGTGCTGCACTTGGACGTTGACTTGCAGCAGCGGTTGGAGCGGGCTGTCTTTGATTTCAAGCAGACGCCGGCTGGACCGGGGTTTACGCTGGATATTTTTTGAGGCAGTTATGCTGAAGAAGGGCAGCCCACGAAGCATCTAGGGCGTGTGCCTCTTTGGGCGACTCCCTATTGCTAACAGGGAGGCTGTGTTTTGACAGACGCTTCAGATGCTTCGCACTGTTTGTCCTGTTCGGACTCACTCGCTCAGCATGACAAACATTAGCTTATGACCTTGTTGCGCATGTTCAGATAGTCCAGGAGGACGTACTCGCCGAGGTGACCGGCTGAGGCCAGGAAGGCGCGGCCGCGGTTGAGCTTGGTCATCATGCGGACGAACTCCAGCAGAGAAGGGCTTCGGTCCAGCATGAAGGTGTTGATGGTGATGTCGTCCTTGGTGCAGCGCATGACCTCCCGCATGGTCTCTTCCAGAACGGAGCCAAAAACCCGGCGCTCCGGCCATGTGGAGTAGCCGCCAGCCATCGGGTTGTAGGTGGTGGGATGGCCGTCGGTGATCAGGATGAGTTGCTTGGTGCCGCCCTGGCGGTCCAGGATGCGGCGGGCCTGCTGGAGGATGACCTGGAAGTTGGTGCCGCCGCCGTATTCCACCCAGTAGGTGTCCAGAAGCATGGAGGGCTTGAGGGGCAGCACGAAGTAGGAGAAGGCCAGGACGGTGAGGTTATCTTTGGGGAACTGGGTACGGATAAGGGTGTCCAGCGCCAGGGCGACCCGCTGGCCGGCCTGGAAGTAGCCGGCGCGGATCATGGAGTAGCTCATGTCCAGGGCGATGACGGTGGAGCAGCGAGCGAAGGTCATGGTCTGAATGACCTCAAAGTCCTGGAGCTTGAGGTGCACTGGGGTGCCGACCCCGCCGCGTATGACGGCGTTTTGCACGGTCTTCACCGTGTCCAGGTGCAGGGGGTCGCCATAGGCATAGGGCTTCGTCTCCTCCAGGAACTCCAGGCCGATGCCCTTATGTTCCAGGGTGTGGTCGCCGAATTGCCGTCCCCGGATCTTGCTGAAGATATTCTGCAGGGCATGCTCGCCAATCTTCCGGATGGCCAGCGGTGTAAGCTCCCACTGGTCGCCCTTTTTTCTAATAAGCCCCGCCTCCTCCAACTGCTGCATGAAGCGCTGCAGCTCCTCGGCTATGCGGCGGGCCTCCTCTCCCAGGAGCCGCC
Organism: Chloroflexota bacterium; assembly: GCA_016202485.1. Taxonomy (GTDB): domain Bacteria; phylum Chloroflexota; class Dehalococcoidia; order Lucifugimonadales; family JACPCL1; genus JACPCL1. The sequence continues at coordinate 1,541 of JACQOP010000157.1, forward strand.
CGATCTCCTCGGCGTTCAGGTTTGAGGCGTCGTTGGAACGCAGCGCCTCGCGCAACTGGCGCTCCATGTCGTCCGTACGGTTGAGGTCGCCCATAAGGCGCAGGGCTTCCTGGAGGGTGAGGGGGTCATCGCCGGTGAAGGGGAAGCCCGGATCCTTGCCGAAGGTGGGGAAGAGTTGCTGGAGGTTGGCGGCAAGCTCCGCCAGGTCCAGTTGCAGGCGGTGGTCCCGCAGGAGGTCGCTCATCAGGTCTTCCAACTGCTGGCGCATCTCGGCGGGCATGGAGTTGAGGAGGGACTGCATCTGGGCCATCTGCTGGCGCATGTGCTCGGCGAGCTGGTCAAAGTTTTCAATGCCTTCGGGGAAGAACTGCCCCCATTTCTGCATGAAGTCGCTGATGTCCGGGTCCTGGCCCTGAAGGCGCTGCTGGAAGAGCTGGTTGAGGTCGCGCACCATCTGCCGCACCTGGTCCAAGGCCTCGGGCGTCATGCCGCTGATGCCCTGCTGCAGGCCCTGGAAGAGGTTTTGCAGCATCTGCTGCTGGAGCATCTGGAGCAGCTCTTCAAACTGCTGGCGGGCATCGGGGTCCAGGAAGTCGTAGTCGCGGAGGGACTGCACGCGACCGCCCACGTCGGACGGCAGGGCGTCAAGCTGTTCCAGGCGCTTCTGGGCCATGGAGCGGAAGAGCTGGCCAAGGCCTTCCTGGCCTGAGCCGCCCTGCTGCTGGCCGGAGTCCCGGCCTTGAGCGCCCTCTTCGGGGGACGGAGGCGATGATGGAGAGGGGGACTGGTCCAGCTCATCCAGCCGGCGCTGGATACCCTCCCGTTCGGTCTTCAGGATATCCTCCAGGCGCTGCTGGATGTCCTCCATGACCGAGGCGAGGTTGTACTGCTGGAGGTTGCGCTCTCTCATGCTGCGCATGCGGTCCAGGAGTTCTTGCAGGCCCATCATGCGGCGGCCCTGGGGCATCTGGAAGCCCTCGCGGAACATGCTGCGCAGGACGCTGCGGAGGTCACGGCCTTGCAAGATCTCATCGGAGAGGTGGTCCATGAGTTCGCTTTCGGTGGGCGACTCGTGGCCCTGGGTACCGTCCCAACGGGAGTACCGGTAGTGCAACATAGCTGTTCTCCATGCCCTTCCACGGGCTGATAGGAAGCGTTCTGCTACCTGAGGCCGATTGTAGAGATTTGGGTGGGGGGAGTCAACGTGGCATCTCGCAGGCGATGGCAAAACTACAGGCCAGATATGCTAACATAGCAGTGAGCCTTCAAGGAGCACGCTATGAAAGCAACCTTCCGCCTGGGCAGGATAGCCGGCCTGGAAATAGGCATCCACTATACCTGGCTGCTGGCCTTTGCCCTCATCACCTGGACGCTGGCCGAGGGGTTCTACCCCAGTTCCTTCCCAGGCTGGAGCAAGGCCACCTACTGGGGCCTGGGCGCAGTGTCCTCCATCTTCCTCTTCGCCTCGGTGCTGGTCCATGAAATGGCCCACTCCCTTGTGGCCCGCAGCAAGGGGATGGAGGTGGAGGGCATCACCCTGTTCATCTTTGGGGGCGTCAGCTCCCTCAGCACCGAGGCCCGCTCTGCCGGTGACGAGTTTGCCATCGCTATTGTCGGTCCCCTCACCAGCATTGTGTTAGGCCTTGCCTTCGGCGGCGCGTACCTGGCGGTCTCGGGGCAGAACTCGCCGGTCACAGCCCTTACCGCATACCTGTCGCTGGTTAACTTTATGCTTGGCTTTTTCAACCTCCTGCCGGGATTTCCCCTGGACGGGGGCCGCGTCCTGCGGGCTGCCATCTGGGGTACCACCAAGAGCTTTTACAAGGCGACACGCATCGCCACTACTGGCGGGCGGATGGTGGCCTTCCTTTTCATCGCCTGGGGCGTCCTGCAAGTCCTCAGCGGGAACATCCTGCCAGGGTTGTGGATTGCTTTCATCGGCTGGTTCCTGCACAACGCAGCGGACAGCAGCCGCCAGGAGACGTTGGTGCAGGAGGCACTGCGGGGTGTTCGTGTCTCCGAGGTTATGGACCAGCACCCTGACACCATCAACCCGGCCCTGGCGGTGGATGTCCTGGTGCGGGAGTTCTTTCTCCAGCGGGGCAAACGTGCCTTGCCGGTCCACGAGAACGGCCACCTTGTGGGCATCATCAGCATCACCGACGTGAAGGGGGTGGCCCAGGGTGACTGGCCCCTTACGAGAGTGGCCCAGATCATGACCTCCAGCCCGCTACGCTCGGTGACCCCTGAAACGGACGTTGCGGAAGCCCTGCGCATGCTGGCCGAGCACAACCTTAACCAGCTCTTGGTCATAACAGGGGATGTGACAGTTGGCATAATCAGCAGGGAGAACATCATCCGCTACATACAGCTCATGTCGGACCAGGGCGTCTCCCGCCGGCCTGGCGCTCTGGCGCGGCGGGGGTAGTCTTCCCCATGCCCCCACCCCTCATTGCCGTCACCGCAAGCGCCGAGGACTCGGCCCAGCCTTACCTGCGTGCCCTGGAGAAACGGGAGGCCCGCACGCGGCTGTTTCTTCCAAAGGAAGTGTTGCCTGCAGATGACCTCCTGGAAGAGGCTACCGCTCTGCTCCTCACAGGGGGGCCAGACATAGACCCCTCTCTCTATGGGGAGGTCCGCCATCCCAATGCCGAGATGCCCAGCCGAGACAGGGACCGCATGGAGTTGGAGTTGCTGCGCTGCGCCCTGGCGCGGGACCTGCCGGTGTACGCCATTTGCCGGGGGATGCAGCTTTTGAATGTTGCCTTTGGCGGGAGGCTTATCCAGGACATGCCAGGCCATCGTATGTCTGACGGCGGCCCAGGGGCCGGCAGTGAAAGCGCCCACCACATGGTCTACGTGTCGCCGGGGTCAAAGCTGGCAGCCATCATGGGCAGTGGGGGCTTCATGCGTCTGAACAGCCGCCACCACCAGGGCCTGCGAGAGCCGCAAAAGGCGGGGGAGCTCCTGGCAGCAGCCTACAGCCTGGGCGATGGCGTGATAGAAGCGCTGGAAAGCCCGGCCCACGACTGGGTGATCGGCGTGCAGTGCCATCCGGAGCGGGAAGCCGAGGTACCCAGTATGTTCCGCCGGATTTTCCAGGCCTTTGTGGAGCGAGCCGAGATGGCCGGGGAACGCTTGCAGAGCGGAAGGCTGTAAGGAAGCGGCCTCCACCTTGCAGGCAGACGAGCCTTCCCGTTTACGCCGTAACCCCCAGCCGCTACAATGGGCGCGTTATCTACTACAGATAGGCGCAGGGAGGCCAGCATGACAACCAGCAAGACCGTCCGCATCGGCTACATCGGTGCGGGCAACTTCAGCCAGCGGCGGCTTATTCCCCAGCTCAAGCGTATCCCCGGCGTGGAGCTGGTGGTCATCGCCAACAGCACGCCCGAGTCCAGCCGGAAGGTGGCCGACGCCTTCGGCTTCTCCCGCATCGCCGAGGACTGGCACGGCGTGGTGGAGGCCACGGACATAGACGCCATCGTTGTGGGCACGCGGACGGCCATGCACCCGGAGATGTGCGTGCCGGTGCTGGAGGCGGGCAAGCACCTGCTGACTATGAACGCCATTGCCGGCGACCTGCAGGGCGCCCAGGCCATGCTCAGGGCTGCCCAGACCCATCCCAACTTGGCGGCCCTGGTGTACCCCGGCCAGTTCTACCTGCGGGAAGAGGCGATGATGCAGCGGCTGCTAAGAGATGGGTACGTGGGCAAGGTGCTCCACGTCTTCACCTACTGGTACAGCCGCTTCTTTGGACTGGGCAGCCAGTTTGAGATTGCGAACCGCTGGTTTGGTCCCCATAGCAAGGTCTTCGGCTACCGCAGGGGCTTTGAGCTACCCCCGCCTGGTACAGACCAGCAGGCCCGGGACGTGCGGCCGGAGTCCAACGTTGTGCTGGGGGAGATGGAAAGCGGCGCGGCCATCACCTACATCCATAGCACCGTAGGGGGCGATTCGGCGCTGTGGCGGTTTGAGGTGTACGGCGACCAGGGGAGCATCGTGTGCTATCCATCGGGGCAGGCGGCAGGTTTCCCAGGGCAGGTCAAGACCGGGTTCTTTGGCGCGAAAACGGCAGACAAAGAGCTTCAGCCGCTCCCTGTGCCAGACGAGCTCAAGGACCCCTCCGGTGAACTGCGGAGTGTGGCGGTGGAGGCGGAGTTCATCGCGACGGTACGCAGCGAGAGGGAGCCCGCTCGGGCGGTGCCCCGCTTCCTGGACGGCGTGCGCCTGCTGGAGTTTGCCGACGCCTGGCGCAAGTCTGCGGAGGCCGGCGCGTGGGTGGAGGTGCCGCAGGAGGCGAGGGTCTAGCTACGCCAGGGCATCAGCAAACAGGGGCATCTCTGCCAGGGGCAGCGGCTGGCCCGTTGCCTCAAAGTGGTTGAAGACGTCCCGTATGGGCTGGGGCACACGCCTGGGGCGATGTGCCTGGTTGTGGTAGCTGACGTAGACGACCTCTGCAGCCACAAGCAGGCGCTCGTCGCTGGGACGGTGCACCTCATAGGCAAAGGTATAGCTGGTGTTGCCGATGCCGGCCAGGCGGGCGTACACGTCCAGCAGGTCATCCACCTTGGCAGGGGCCTTGTACTCAACAGTGAGCTTGGCGGTTACGGTGTCAAAGAGGTCCAGCTCCGCCAGGCGGTACAGGTTAAACCCAAGGTGGCGGCAGTACTCCGTCAGGGCGACCTCCAGCCACGTGAGGTAGTTGGGATAGTAGACAATGTCCTGGGCATCGCACTCGGCCCAGCGCACCCGGATGGTGGTGTGAAAGCGGAAGTCCTCTTTGGGCATTGCAACGTCCTTGTGAAGATGCCTACATTGTACGATAGCCAGCCCAGGCTTCAGGAGACGGAGTAGGCCCCGTGTCCACAGCAAAGACGCCCACCCTCTCAAAGTCCAGGTTCAGCGCCGGCCTCCAGTGCCTCAAGCGCCTGTACCTGGAGGTCTACGAGCCGGAGCTGGCCCAGGAGCCAGACGCGGGCCAGCAGGCCCTCTTTGACATGGGCAATAGGGTAGGGGCATTAGCCCGCGGCCTCTTCCCCGGCGGCAGGCTGGTTGATGCACCCTACGACCGGCATGACCAGGGGGTGGCCGCCACGGAGGCAGCCCTGGCTGACCCTTCAGTCCCAGCCCTCTTTGAAGCAGCCTTCAGTTTCCAGGGCATACGCATCCGCTGCGATATCCTGCGCCGCAACAGCGACGGCTCCCTTGACCTGAACGAGGTGAAGTCTTCCACCAGGGTCAAGGACGAGCACATCCCTGATGCCGCCATTCAGCTTTACGTGCTGGAGGGCCTGGGACTACGGGTGCGAGGGGTACACCTGTTGCACATTAACAGCAGCTATGTGTACCAGGGGGGCGAGTATGACCTGCAGGGCCTTTTCCAGGCTGATGACATCACCTCTGAGGCACACGCCTTCTTGGCCACTGAGGCTCCGGGAAACCTGGCTGCCATGTGGGATGCCCTGGCGCAAGGAGAGGCCCCCGACATTGAGACAGGTCCTCATTGCAAGCAGCCGTACGTGTGCCCCTTCTATGACCACTGCCATGCGGGTCTGCCGGAGCATTACATCGGCCAGTTGCCCCGTGCCCGTGAGAACCTGCTGGGGGGCCTGCGCAGCGCCGGCATCCTGGACATCCGGGATATCCCGGCAGGCTACCCTGGGCTATCGGCCATACAGCGGCGGGTGTGGGAGGGCGCCCACTCCGGGAGACCATACGTCGGCGGAGGCCTGCCCAGGGAGCTGGCCCAGGTGAGGCCGCCGGTCCACTTCCTGGACTTTGAGACCGTCAACCCTGCCTTGCCCCTCTTTCCTGGCACACGCCCCTACCAGGCAGTCCCCTTCCAGTGGTCGCTGCACACCCTGGAGGGCGGCGGCAGGCTCCGGCACAGGGCCTTCTTGCACGAAGGC
>JACQOP010000169.1 GCA_016202485.1 Chloroflexota bacterium
AGCCCCAGGTCCTGCGCATCGTGTGCTCCGACAGCCTGGTCTGACGGCCACCACCCGTCGCTTCCTGTCTCTGTCGTCGGAATAGCGTCGTATTGCTGCCATACACCTCCTGATTCCACCTTAATCCTTCAGGACATGATGCGACCTCGCCTCCGTTCCCTGAAGTGGCCCTTGCATCCCGTCGCGGTTCTTCCCCCTCACCCGAAAATTTCCTTCAAGTGTGTCCATTTTGTCCACTTTAGCTATGCGCCGGCGACAAAAAGGGGGCCAGACGCGTGCTCTGGCCCCCTTCAGGCTTGCTCCTTGATGCGCTACAGCGGCACCGTTGCCTTTGCGGTGGCAACGGTCTGGCCAAGCTGGTTCACCCCGCTCAGCTCCACGTCCACCAGGCGCTTGCCGCCCTCCACACGCTTGTCCAGGACCCTGCCGCCGAAGGTGACCAGGTCACCTGGGCGGAAGGGCTCCAGGGCGCGCATGGAGAAGGCGCCGTTCAGCAGATTGCTGGTGGGAAAGGCAAGCTGGAGCGTCTCCATCATGTAGGCGCAGGTGACGACGCCCATGTTGACGGTACCGGCGAAGATGCCCTGTTTAGCGTATTCCTCGTCGGTGTGGAGGTTGGCGCCCCGGGTGGGCCTTGGTGTCGGGTCCCGGCGGTTCAACGCGCCGTAGTTATTGATGGTCTCCTGGGTCTCGGTCTTCTGGAGCTTGGGCAACTCATCGCCCACCTGAATGGACTCCCAGGTAATGTGGGCAGCGGTCACGGTGCTCATGGGGGCCTCCTTATGAACCTCTAGACTTCTGGCCTCGGGCGTATTCCCAGATAACGTTGTACAGGTACTCCACCGCCTTTTCGCCCCGCTGGTTGAGGGCGACGACGCGGAAGGAGACGAAGCGGTTGCCGGTGCGGGTCTCCCACCGGTTGTCCAAGGTGCTGGTGCTGGTGATGACATCGCCAGGACGCACCGGCGCGCCTTGGAAAAGGATTTCCGTGCCTGCGAAGGGTGTACTGCGCGGGTTGACCTTGTCTTGCTCCGGAGAGGAGTAACCGTTGTGCTGCATGACCTCGGCGCGGCGCATGGGGGCAAAGGTGTAGCACATGGTGGGCGGCGCGATGACGCCCGGGAAGCCGGCGGCCCGGGCAGCGGCGTCGTCAAAGTAGACGGGGTTGTTGTTCTGCACGGACCGGGCGTAGTTGGCGATGCTTTCCCGGGTGATCTCAACGGTCATGGGGGGACAGGTGTGCCCAATCTGCATGACATCCCACGTGTAGACTGGCAGGTCTGCGGTCTGCTGCTCCATAGGCATCTCCCAGTGGTGATGGGCTGATTCTAGTGCCAGGAGGGAGGGAAGTCAACGCCCTACCTCTTGTGGCATGGTGTCCTGGTGCCACTATACTGTAGGGCAGCCCAGACCAGGCCCTTCAGCCCAGCGAGGTACTTCCGATGTGCTGGCCGGCGTCATGAAGCCATTCCACCCTCTCAATGCCAGGGTGCTTTCCACCCTGGCCCTGGGCCTGCTGCTACTGTCCCTGGCAGCCTGCGGCTCCGGGAACCACCGGGACACTATCTTGTTCGTTATCCAGCAAGAAGGCTCCCTGGGCGTGTATGCCGTCCGGTCCAATGGCGAAGAGGCGAGCTACCTGACCCCAACGGAGAGCTATGCCTACGCGCCGCGCTGGTCGCCCGACTACTCACGCTTCCTGTTCTTGGCCCAGCGGGGGACGAGGACGGCCCTGGTTGTGGCGAATGGCGACGGCGCCCAGCCACGGACGGTGATTGAGGTTGAGGGGGTGGTGGTGAACCCGCGATGGTCGCCCAATGGCAAGTACATCGCCTACGCTATCCCACGGGAGGGCAGCGCCGAGATACGGGTCATTGGCGCCGACGGCAAGGGGGACATTGGGGTGACCTATGATGTCGTCTCGTGGGACCTGGCGTCCTGGTCGCCGGACAGCCAGTGGCTTGCGGCGGCATCGGCAAATCCCCTCTCGCCCGGCATCTTCCTGCGCAACCCGTCGGGGGTGAACTACGTGCGGCTGACAGAGCAGGCCGATTCCGCTCCCCTGTTCGCCCCCAGAGGCAACCAGATGGCCTTCATCTCCCAGCGGGATGGGGTCCCCCAGCTTTACGTCATGCGGGGGGACGGCTCCCAGCAGCGGCGACTGACGCAGACGGAGGCCCCGGTGTACTCACCCGCCTGGTCGCCGGACGGCACTCGCATCGCCTACGTGTCGGAGCAGGACGGCAACCCGGAAATCTACGTGGCCCGGGCCGACGGCTCCCGTGTCCAGCGGCTGACGTACAACACCTTCCCCGACCTGGACCCTGTCTGGTCTCCTGACGGCCGCCGTATTGTGTTCGTCTCGTACCGGGAAGGCCGCGCCGACCTTTTCACCATGGACGCTGACGGCAGCCGGCAGGAGCGCCTGCTGGGGAACCCGACGCCGGACCTGATGCCGGCCTGGGCGGCCCAAGGATAATGGACGGGGCGCCGCCGTGGGCCCAAGGGACGCCTTGGAAGCCCTTACCCGCCGTTGACGGAGCCCTGTAGCCAGTGAGGGTCACCCCTGTTGCATGGGCCCATTCTTCCACTTGAGATTGATACCCTTCGCCCTGTCCCCACAGAGGACATAGGCCTTTGCTACATGATTGTAAAGCCCAACCTGACGGGAGGTGGAGACCTCATCACCAATGCCGTTCTCTTCATTGGCGAGGGTGAGGTCCCGGAACTCCCACTGGAATGCTGGGGAAGCAGACCATCCCAAGGGAATCCCAGACCTGCGGCGGCGATAGCAAAGATACCCCCCACCATTGACCTGGATGGCTACCAACTCCCCAAACCTAACGCCGGAAGCAGGGGAGCGGGCTGACCTGAAACCCACATTGCCAGGCAGCTCCCCACTCCACCCAAACTCAACCCCCTCCTGGCGGGACTCGTAGACTAGGTACTCGCCTGTCGTAAGATTCAACAGGCTATAGCCCTGGTTTTCCGTTACCACCGCTTTGGAGTTGAAGGTCCTGCCATCTACACACCAGTCTCGCTTGTCCGCAGCCATAGTGCACCTCCCTTTGAAGACTTCCCGATGGTCTATTAGCTCTGCCTGGGGGCAGTCTAGAGTCAAGGAGCGGGGGTAGGGAGGTGCATACTAACCAAAGTAGCCGGGGCAAATGTACTATGGGACCCTAGTGATAGTTACGAAACAAGGCAAGGGTCGGCGTTGGCCGGCCCTTGCCTTCTTAAGGAGATACAATCGCTTCAAACGCTTCCTGGGAAACTTCAATAACCCAGGGCCGCGTGGCATTTTCAATAATCATCCGGTCTCCAGGGGATAGGGCCTGCAGCATTTTACGCCTGGGCAATGGCTTAGCAAACCGGAGGGGTTTGTAATAGATGTCACCCCTCGCACCTGTTGGATTGGTCAGAGTCACCCTGGTGACAGTGCCTTTGCCCCAAACGACCTTTCTTAGTCTCGGATACCCATTTGTACAGTAGAGAATAAGGCCATCCCCCTCCCTCACGTCCAGTAAAGCCCGATACGGACTGACAACAGGGTATCGGCCGCTCTCAACTGCAAGACGAGTCTCGTCGTCAGGTTTGCCAAACAACAATCGCCAATAACGCGCCACAGGGACCTCCTTCAGGTGGACTGACCTGAGCCTTAGTAGGAAATTAGGTGGCCTGCTTGGCTGCTTCCACACCTTTCTCAATGGCGTTGGCATAGCCTTGGTGGGCGTTGCGCAGGTGGGTGAGGATGCTGCGCAGGCTGTGGCCCTCAAACTCTCGGTCAAGGTCTGCATCGTCCAGGCATGCCAGGACCGCCTCCAGCTCCCCCCATGCCTCCTTGGCCTTCATCAGGATGGCCTGGGTCTCGGAAGGCTGGGCAAGGGGCGAACCCGTCTGCTGGAGGATTTTACCAATGTGGACAGCGTGCTCCCTGGGATGGATAACCAGGTTGTACAGGAGGGCGCGCATCTGGTAGTCGCGGGTCCCGCCGGTGGGGCGCGGCACCGAGAAGTTCAGGTCCAACTGGGGGTTTGTAACGTTCGTGGCGCGTTCTATGCACAGCTCCTGGGCCTGTACCACGTCCTGGATCATCTTCTTGAGTTCGTCTCTGGACATTCCCTGCTCCTTCTGGTATTGGGACTACAACGTCCCAGGATTGTGGCGTGCCGATGTATCGCTGTCAAGCAAGGGCCGCCAATTGACAGCAGGGCTATGATTGTAATGACCCTACATACGGAGCGACACGATGACGACCTCTACGGGAGGCCTTACCCTCTTTGATGCGGCCAGGGCCATGGACGTACCCTTCACCAAGGAGGTCACTCCCGCCGACAAGGAGGTCAACGCCAGAGGCTTCAAGTTCCACTACCTGGACTGGGGCAACGAGTCCAGGCCGCCCCTGGTCCTATGGCACGGGCGCACCAACGCGGCGCACACATGGGACTTCACCGCCCTGGCCTGCTGCCAGGACTACCACATCCTGTCCCTGGATATGCCCGGCCACGGGGACTCTGATTGGATACCCGGGGGCGACTACACGGTGGACAGCCAGGTCCCCATTCTCACCGGCTTCATCAACGCCCTGGGCCTGGGCTCTTTCTACCTCATGGGGCATTCCATGGGCGGAAGGATGGCCATGGTGTACACATCCCAGAACCTCGCGAAGGTCAGAGGACTGGTGATGGTGGATATGGCCCCCCAGACCGGCGGCCGCGGCGAAGGGGCCATGGCCGTGGGCTGGCGGCGGCTGCCCTGGGAGACCGACAGCTTTGAGGAGTTTGTAGAGGCCGCCCACCGCGTCAACCCGAGGCGCTCGCCGGAGCAGCTCCGGGGCAGCCTGGCCTTGCAGCTCCGCCAGTTCCCCAACGGCAAGTGGAGCTGGAAGTGGGACCCCGCATTACGGGAGGCCGAGACCAACGGACGGACAAACGAACAACATTGGGAGGCGGCTTCCAAAATCACCTGCCCGTTCCTTATTATTAAGGGAGGGGAGAGCGAAATGGTGCCCCAGGAGACCCTGGACCGCCTGGCTTTCATGCACCCCAAGTTCCGGTCCGTTGTGGTCCCCGGCGCGAGCCACCAGGTCCACGGCGATAAGCCGGCCTTGTTCATCCAGGCCGTGCAGGAGTTCCTGCGGTCTGTTTCTTAGCCAGCGGACATAAGGAGCCAACACCCAGGGCGGCGACACGCCGCCCTGGGTATTCTCTTGTTACGCCCTACTCCGGACACCTTCCAACCCAGAAGACAGACGAGACCCATGCAGCAACAAAGAACCTATCTTCCTCCTGGGCGGCGGCACAAGGCCGTCGCACCCATGCCGGCAGTGGACAGCTCCACCCTGTACCGCATGTACAGCGAGTTTGCCCACCTATGGGACGCCATCAGCTCGCCGCAGGAGTATGTTCAGGAGTCCCGGTACTGGCGGGATACGCTTCGCAGCAAGCTGGGGTCGGGCACACACGCTATACTGGAGCTTGGGGTCGGCGGCGGCCACAACCTCCACCACTTCGCCAAGGAGTTCCAGGTCACTGCCGTGGATCTTTCAGCAAAGATGCTGGCAAACTCGGCGCACCTCAACCCTACGGTGGAACACCTGGTGGGGGATATGCGCACCATCCGCCTGGAGCGGACATTTCAGGCAGTGCTGATCCACGATGCCATCAACTACATGCTGACGCGAGAGGACCTGCGCGCCGCCATTGCCACGGCCCGAATGCACCTGGAGCCCGGGGGCGTCTTCATTGCGGGGCCGGACTGGTTCAAGGAGACCTTTCCCGGCACCCACCTGGTCCCCCACATCAACAAGCAGATAACGCCGGAACTGACCTTTGTTGAATACGTAACGGACCCCGACCCCAATGACGAGCTTTTGGAGTGGGTTTTCTTCTACATCACCAGCGACAAGGGGCGGGTCTGCGTGGAAGAGGACCACCACATCACTGGCTGCTTTTCACGGGAGGTGTGGGGGCAACTCCTTGTCCAGGAAGGCTTCACTATGGAGACCGTCCCCTACCCTGCCCACGATACGGGACAGGAGGTATACCTGGTGGTGGGCACGGCGGTGTAGCCCTCACCAAGGCTGCCGCTTCTTGTCGTTTGTTCTTGCCTGGCAAGTCTTTCCCGCCCACCTGCCCGACACGCTGGAGGACAGCCCCCCAGCACCCCGGCAGGGAATGCTATCTCTGGCGCTTTTCCGCCTTTCCGTGATAGACCACACAACTTGACATACCACCAGGGGACAGCACGCTCTGAGTAGCAGTGCTAGCTGTTGTATAATGAGACAGTAGGTGGCCTAGGCCCGCTTCTCTTCCATACCTAAGGAGGAACCTTCTCAGCCCCGCGAGGACACCATGAACACCATCAAGACCTTCTTTCTAATAGCCCTTTTGACCGGCGTGCTCCTCCTCATCGGCGCCATGATAGGCGGTGTGGAGGGGGTCATGCTCTTCCTCATCATTGGCCTTGCCCTGAACTTCCTTGGCTTTTGGTTCAGCGACCGGCTGGTGCTGGCAATGACCCGGGCCAAGGAGGTGACGCCGGAGGAGATGCCGGAGCTGCACAAGCTTGTGGAGGAGCAGGTCTACCTGGCCGGCATCCCCAAGCCAAAGATCTACCTTATCCATGACCAGACCCCCAACGCCTTTGCCACAGGGCGCAGCAAGCATCACGCCTCCATCGCTGTGACCGAGGGCATCATGCGGCTGCTGGACCGCGATGAGCTTGGGGGCGTCATCGCCCACGAGCTGGCCCACGTGGGCAACCGGGATACACTCATCATGACGGTGGTGGCCGCCATTGCCACGGCCATCTCCATGATTGCCTGGATGATGCAATGGTCCCTCATCTTCGGCGGTGGGCGGCGCAATGACCAGGGTGGCGGCGCTGCAAGCATCGTAGCGTTGCTGGTCATCGTCATTGTCATGCCCATCGTGGCCACCCTCATCCGGCTGGCCATCTCCCGCACCCGGGAGTACCAGGCGGACAAGCCCGGGGCGCACACCTCGGGGAACCCGCTGGCGCTGGCCAACGCCCTGAGCAAGCTGCAGCGGGGCAATGAGGTGCGTCATTTGGACGTGGCCAAGGAACGCCTGGAGCCGGTGTCCCACCTGTTTATCGTGAACCCTCTCAGCGGCGAGGGCATGGTGCGTCTCTTCTCCACTCACCCGCCCATAGAAGAGCGTGTGGCCCGTCTTGAAGCCATGGCCCGGGAGCTGCCGCCCCGGCGGTAAGCATCCCAACTCATAAAGAGCGCATCTTACTTACAAAGGCTAAACACTGGCCCAAGCAGTAAAGGAACGCTATGAACGGCAACCATGTAGAGAACATCATCGTCATTGGCTCCGGGCCTGCCGGGGACACCGCTGCACTGTACGCCGCCCGCGCCGAGTTGCACCCCCTGGTCATTGAGGGGCTAACCCCAGGCGGGCAGCTTACCATCACGACGGAGGTGGAGAACTATCCAGGGTTCCCCCAGGGATTGCAGGGGCCAGAGATGATGGTGCTGTTCAAGGAACAGGCGGAACGCTTCGGCGCACGGTACATCATGGGGCAGGTGACCTCCGTTGACCTGTCTCGGCGACCCTTCAAAGTGACAGTGGACGAGTCGGACGACTACTACGCCAAGACAGTGATCCTTGCCACGGGGGCCACAGCGCGCCTCCTGGGCCTGCCTTCGGAAGCGGCCCTGATGGGACGTGGGGTTTCCGCCTGCGCCACCTGCGATGGCTTCTTCTTCCGCGGCAAGGAACTGATTGTGGTAGGCGGCGGCGATACGGCCATGGAGGAGGCGACCTTCCTGACCCGCTATGCCACAAAGGTGTACGTGGTACACCGGCGCGACACGCTGCGGGCCTCTAAGATCATGCAGGAGCGGGCCTTCAACAACCACAAGATAGCGTTCATCTGGGACAGCGAAGTGATAGAGGTCCTGGGCATGGGGGAAGGCGTGGTGAAGGGCGTGAAGCTGCAGAACAATAAGACGGGTGAAATCCAGGAGATGCCCATTGACGGCCTGTTCATTGCCATTGGCCACCAGCCCAACTCTGAGATCGTCAAGGGACAGTTGGCCATGCATGACAACGGTTACGTTCTGACCCGCGACGGCACCAAGACCAGCGTGCCGGGCGTGTTTGCCTGCGGCGACGTGCAGGACCACATCTACCGTCAGGCGGTGACGGCGGCCGGCTCAGGATGCATGGCCGCGCTCGACGCGGAACGGTTTCTCGAAAGTCAGAAGTAAGAAGGTAAAAGTTAAAAGTGAAACTCTGACTTCTCCCTTCCAAGTTTTAACTTTTGACTTCTAACTTTTAACTTTCTCTAGTCGATCCAACCCCCACCGACCACGACGTCTCCATCGTAGAAAACGACCGCTTGGCCGGGTGTAATGGCAATCTGCGGCGCGTCGAACACGACCTCCGCGCGCGCCTCGGGACGCTCGCAGCGCCCCGAGCCTGTCGAAGAGCGGCTGGGATCGAGCACGCGCACGGTTGCCGGCGCAGCCTGATGGCGGTGCCGGATCTGCCCCGTCACGCGCAGCGGTCCAGAGGGCTCGCGCTTGATCCAATTCACGCCGGATGCCGTCAGCGTCGTGCGCTCGAGCGCGGCCTTCGGTCCGACGACGACCTGGCGGTCCGTGGGCTTCACCGCGAGGACATACTGCGGCGATCCATCGGGCGAGCAAGAGAGCCCCAGCCCCTTCCGCTGTCCGACGGTGAAGCGATGGATGCCGGCGTGCTGGCCGAGGACGCGGCCGCGTGCGTCCACAATCACACCGACCCCCACGGCCTCCGGCGCGCGCTCACGAACGAAGCTGGCGTAGTCGTGGTCGGGAATAAAACAGATTTCCTGACTGTCGGGCTTGTCGGCAACCGGCAGCTGGTGCGCGCGCGCATACGCCCGCACCGCCTCCTTCGGGCGATCGCCGACGGGAAAGATCGCACCCGCGAGCTGATCCTGTGTGAGCGAGAAAAGGAAGTACGCCTGATCCTTGGATCCGTCCACGCCGCGCTTGAGCAGATAGCGGCCGCTCGACGGGTCGCGCTCGACGCGGGCGTAATGGCCTGTGGCGACGGCGTCGGAGCCCAACCCGCGGGCCCGCTCGACCAGCGTGGCGAACTTGAGGTCGCTGTTGCAGTGCGCGCACGGCAGAGGCGTGCGCCCGGCCGTGTACTCACGGACGAAGTTCGGCACGACCTGCTCGTCGAACTGCCGCTCGAAGTTCAAGACGTAGTGGGGGATGTTGATCGCCCGTGCCACGCGGCGCGCGTCGTGCAGGTCGTTCAGCGAGCAGCAGCTTCCAAACGAGCGGTCGCCGGATGGCGATCCCGACATGTCGTAGAGCTGCATCGACAGACCGATGACGTCGTGGCCCTGCTCGGCCAGCAGCGCCGCGGCCACCGACGAATCCACGCCGCCCGACATCGCGACAACAATACGCATACTTCAGACTCACTCGGCTCTAGGCTCTAGGCTCCAGGAACAGGCGGTGATCTCAAGCCAAAAGCCCAAAGCCCAAAGCCCAAAGCCTTCCCCTCGCCTACGCGGATGCCGTTTTTCGCGTCAAGCTGCGCAGCTTTTCTACAAGGGGCGGCAATACTGCCAGTACACGATCGACTTCTTCCTCGGTTGAAAACAGCCCGAGGCTGAAGCGGAGCGAGTTCTGCGTGCGGTGTGCAGCAAACCCCATCGCCCGCAGCACGTGCGACGGCTCGAGCGTACCCGAGGAGCAGGCCGACCCGGTCGACACCGCCACACCCTCGAGATCCAGCGCGATCAGCAGGCTCTCCGCCTCGACGCGATCGAAGCTGATGTTGGTCGTGTTCGGCACGCGTGCCTCGCGTGCACCGTTCACGATCGTGCCCGGGACCTGTCGCAGAATGCCCGCTTCCAGACGGTCGCGCAATGCGGTCACGCGGACGGATTCGGAGGCCATCTTGTCGATCGCCAGCCGCGAGGCGACTCCGAGCCCCGCAAGGGCCGCGACGTTTTCCGTGCCAGCGCGCCGGTTCCGTTCCTGCTTGCCGCCGGTGAGCACCGGCTGCATACGCGTTCCGCGCTTCACCCACAGCGCGCCGGCGCCCTTCGGCCCGTTGAACTTGTGCGCCGACAGCGCCAGAAGATCGACCCCGAGCGCTCGCACGTTCACCGGAATCTTTCCGACCGACTGCACCGCATCGGTATGCATCAGGGCGCCGCGCTCGTGCGCGAGGGCCGCGATTTCGGCAATCGGCTGAACGGTTCCGATCTCGTTGTTCGCGTGCATCACGGAGACGAGCGCCGTCCCGTCAGTGAGCGCGTCGCGTACCCGGTCGGGCGACACGATCCCCGACGAATCGAGGGGCACGAGCGTGGTCCGCCAGCCACGGCGCGCCAGCGCCTTGAGCGTATTGAGCACCGCCTCGTGCTCGATCGCGCTCGCCACCAGATGGCGTCGAGGCGTCGCCTCGAGCGCCTCGGCGGCGCCGCGGATTGCAAGGTTGTCCGCCTCGGTGCCGCCGCTCGTGAACACGATCTCGGACGGATCCGCGTGAACGAGCGTCGCCACGGCGGATCGAGCCTCGTCCAGGGCCGCTTTCGCCTGCTGGCCGAAGTGGTGGACGCTCGACGCGTTGCCAAACAGATCGCGTGTGGCGCGGGCCACTGCCTCGACGACCTCGGCGGCAAGTGGGGTCGTGGCGTTGTAGTCGAAATAGACACGCATCGTCGAACCCCATATTGTACCATCGCCGCTAAACATTGATAACAAAAGGACTAGACACGCTGCAAGAGCTTCCTTATACTGGCAC
>JACQOP010000159.1 GCA_016202485.1 Chloroflexota bacterium
GCCCAGTGGGCGGAAGAGGACGGCACCATGACCAACCTGGAGGGCCGGGTCATCTTGCGCAAACGGGCCTTTGCCCCGCCTTCCGGCGTGCGGACGGACCTGCACATCCTGTGCGACCTGGCGGTACGCCTGGGAAAGGGCAAGTATTTCTCCTTCGCGAGTCCCCGGGAGGTGTTTGAGGAGCTGCGCTGCGCCAGCGCCGGAGGCATCGCCGACTACTCAGGCATCAGCTACACCAAGATTGAGGCACAGCAAGGGGTGTTCTGGCCCTGTCCTTCAGAAGACCATCCGGGCACGCCCCGCCTGTTTCAGGGAGGCTTTCCTACACCCACAGGCAAGGCGCAATTCCATCCTGTCTATCACACCGCTCCCCAGGAAGAACCCGATGAGGAGTACCCCCTGTACCTCACCACGGGCCGGCTGCTGGCCCAGTACCAGTCCGGAAACCAGACGCGGCGCATTCCGGAGCTGAACGCCCTGGCAGGGGAGCCGAGAGCTGAGATGCATCCATCCACCGCACGGCGCTATGGCATCGCAGAAAACACGCCCGTGCTCCTGAGGAGCCGGCGGGGGACCGCCCACTGCACCGCAAGCATTACGCCCAGCATTCGTGAGGACACGGTCTTTGTGCCTTTCCACTGGGGAGGAATGGCAGCAATAAACCGGCTGACCAATCCCGCCCTGGACCCCACCAGCCGGATGCCGGAGTTCAAGGTGTGCGCCGTCCGCGTTGAGCCGCGGGAACTATGACACAAGGAGAGCGACCTATGGCGGCAAAACAGAGACTCGTCTTGATTGGCAACGGCATGGCCGGGGCCCGCTTCCTAGAGGAACTCACTTCCCTGGGCGGGGGAGAACAGTACGACATTGTGGCCTTTGGGGACGAACCCTACGGTAACTATAACCGCATCCTCTTGTCTGGGGTTGTTTCCGGCACCCATGACCCCAAAGACATCTTTATCAATCCCCTCTCCTGGTACAGAGAAAAGGGCGTCACCCTGCATGCCGGGGTGCGGGCAGGCTGGATAGACCGTGACAGCAAGAAGGTCTATGCCCCAAACAACATCGGCGAGACCTATGACAAGCTGGTCCTGGCCACAGGCAGCCAGCCCTTTGTGCCCCCCCTGGAGGGGCTGACACGGGAGGACGGCAGGTTCAAGGAAGGGGTCTTCGTTTTCCGCACCCTGGACGATTGCAGCGCCATCCTGGCCTATGCCCAGCAAGCCAAACGGGTCGCCGTCATCGGCGGGGGCCTCCTGGGGCTGGAAGCAGCCCGTGGTTTGCTGAAGCAGGGGCTTGAGGTGCACATCGTCCATCTGACTGCCCATCTTATGGATGCGCAACTGGACCCCTCTTCGGCAAAGCTGCTCCAGCGGGCCATGGAGAGCATGAACATCCATGTCCACCTGGAGAAATCCTCCACAGCACTGCTGGGGAACGAGTGCGTCTCCGGCATCGGTTTCAAGGATGGCTCCAGGCTGGACTGCGATATGGTGGTGCTATCCGCGGGCATCCGACCCAACGTTGACCTGGCCCGGGCGTCCGGTCTCACGGTCCAGCGGGGGATTGTCGTCCATAACGACCTGTCCTGCCGCAACGACCCCAACGTCTTCGCCATAGGAGAATGCGCCCAGCATAACAACGTGGTGTACGGCCTGGTGGCTCCTCTGTGGGAACAGGCCCGGGTCCTGGCTGAGCGGCTGAGCGGGAAGAACCCCCAGGCCGTCTACCGCGGGTCCAGGGTCTCCACCAAGCTCAAGGTGATGGGCGTGGACCTGGCGGTGATGGGCGACAAAGACCCCCGTCATGAAGAAGACGAGGTGGTGACCTATGTGGAGCCATCCCGGGGCATCTATAAGAAGCTGGTGGTACGCGACGGAAAACTGGCGGGCGCAATCCTCCTGGGCGACGGCCAGATGACGCCGAGATTATTGCAGGCCTTTGACCGCAGCGAGCTGCTACCGGAGAGCCGTTCGGAACTGCTGTTTTCCCTGGGAGAGCAGTCCCAGAAACTCTCCGTGGCGGATATGCCGGACGACACCCAGGTGTGCAACTGCAACGGCGTCTCCAAGGCAAAACTGCTGGCCGCTATCAAAGGAGGGGCCCGGAGTCTGAAGGCGGTATGCGACGCCACACGGGCCGGCACCGGCTGCGGCTCCTGCAAGCCACAGGTGCAGGCCATCCTGGAGTGGGCCGCCGACGGCCTGGTGGCCGAGGACCCATCGGTCCACTACTACGTCCCCGGCGTACCCCTGACCAAGGTTGAGCTGGTCCGAGCCATCAAGGGACAGGACCTGCGTAGTGTGTCGGCTGTCTTCGCCGTCCTGGCAGAGGGCAGGGAAGACGCCGCCAGCAAGCTGGGGCTGGCCTCTCTTCTGAAGACCATCTGGGGCAAGGACTACGAAGACGAACGGGACGCACGCTTCATCAACGACCGCGTGCACGCCAATATCCAGAACGACGGCACATTCAGCGTGATCCCCCGTATCTATGGCGGCGTGACCTCGCCAGACCAGCTCCGCCGCATCGCCGACGTTGCAGAGAAGTACCAGGCGCGGATGGTGAAAATTACCGGCGGGCAGCGCATTGACCTGCTGGGTCTCCCCAAGGAGTCCCTGCCGGCAGTCTGGCAGGACCTGGGGATGCCTTCCGGTCATGCGTACACCAAGGCATTCCGCACCTGCAAGACCTGCGTCGGCACCGACTTTTGCCGGTATGGCCTGGGGGACAGCACCGGCCTGGGCATCCAGATAGAGCAGCGGTTCCAGGGGATAGAATCGCCCCACAAGATGAAGCTGGCGGCTTCCGGCTGCCCCCGGAACTGCGCTGAGGCCACCACCAAGGACGTGGGCGCAGTGGCCATAGAGGGCGGCAGATGGGAAGTATATGTGGGGGGAGCGGCCGGCTCCAAGGTGAGGAAGGGCGACGTACTGTGTGTGGTGGATACCCATGACGAAGTGATGCAATATATGGGCCGCTTCATGCAGTACTACCGGGAACAGGGCAAGTACCTGGAACGTACCTACGATTTCGTAGAGCGTGTGGGTGTTGACCACCTGCGGCAAGTCCTTGTGGAAGACAGCGAGGGGATGTGTGAGCGCCTGGACGCCGAGATCCAGGCGGCAATTAACGCCTACGTAGATCCCTGGAAAGAGGCGGATCACCCAAAGCATCCTGCCCAGTTCGTCAGAGAACTGGCTGTAGTTGAGGATTAGGTACGGCTATGTTGACGGCTTCGGAAACCGGCGTCCGCATCTACAACCTGGGCCCCCTGGAGCAGGTCCCCCTCGGAGAAGGGCGGGCCTTCCTCGTTGGGAGCACCCCTGTAGCGGTGTTCCGGCCACGCAACGGCAAGGTGTATGCGACCCAGGCGTTGTGTACCCACAAAGGCGGCCCCCTTGCCGATGGGCTGCTGGGCGGCGAGACCCTGGTGTGCCCGCTGCACGCCTACCGGTTCAACCTGGCCACAGGACAGCCCGTTGGACACGAATGCAGCGCCCTCCGGACCTACGCTGTTGTGGTTGGCCCAGACGGGTGTATCCGGTTGGCGCTTCCTTGAATCCTTGCTCTTCCCCTGCCGTGTCCCCTCATAGTTATGACGATACACATTGCTTTGTGCCTGTTATTTAACAGATTCGTCATTATCACGCAACAGTTACGTTACCTTTCCGTCATACCACTGTAATACCCTCTCTTTAGAGTGAAGGGCGACTACACCGCAACGACCTGAACGTTGCAGAAGAGAGGAATACATTGACCGCCGACACTCCGGGGAGAGCTACGCGTATCAGCCTGTCCAGTTTCAAGACCCCGCCCATGCGGGTCTTTCACATGACCTGGTTCGCCTTCTTCCTGGCGTTCTTCGGATGGTTTGGGATCGCGCCGCTCATGGCCATCGTCCGCGAAGACCTTTCGCTCACCCAGGCCCAGATCGGCAACACCATCATCGCCTCGGTGGCGGCCACCGTCGTGGCGCGGCTGCTTATCGGCTGGCTCTGCGACAGGATTGGGCCACGCCTTACCTACTCTGCCCTGCTTGTCCTGTGTTCCCTCCCGGTGACGGGCATTGGCTTTGCCCACAGCTACGAGGCGTTCCTGCTGTTCCGCCTGGCGATGGGTGTTGTTGGGGCCTCCTTCGTCATCACCCAGTACCACACGTCGGTGATGTTTGCTCCCAACGTTGTGGGTACTGCCAACGCGACTACGGCAGGCTGGGGCAACCTGGGCGGGGGCGTCACCCAAATGGCCATGCCCCTTATCTTTGCTGCCTTTGTCGCCTTTGGGGTGAGTGAGGCCCTTGGCTGGAGGCTTGCCATGGTTGTCCCAGGGATTGCCCTGTTCGCAGTCGGGCTAGCCTACTTTCTCCTGACACAGGACTCGCCCCAGGGAAACTACAAAGAGCTGCGTACGAATGGCCAGATGCCCAAGGCAACCAGAGGGTCATTCCTGCTGGCTGTCAAAGACTATCGCGTCTGGGCACTCTTCGTCATCTATGGCGCCTGCTTCGGAGTAGAGCTAACCATCAATAACATCGCCGCCCTGTACTATCACGACCGTTTCGGCCTCAATGTCGCCACCGCCGGTCTGGTGGCTGGCCTCTTTGGGCTGATGAACATCTTTGCCCGCACCCTGGGAGGGGTCGTTGGTGACCTATCCGGCATCCGCTGGGGGTTGAGGGGCAGGGTCCTGTTCATGGGGGCAGTCCTCCTGCTGGAGGGGCTGGCGCTCATGGTGTTCTCCCAGATGGCGGTGCTGCCGCTGGCTATTAGTTCCATGATAGTGTTCAGCCTCTTCGTGCAGATGTCCGAGGGCGCTACATACTCAGTGGTACCCTTCATCAATAGGCGGGCCCTGGGGTCGGTAGCAGGCATTGTAGGGGCCGGCGGCAACATGGGCGCCGTGACCTGGGGGTTTCTCTTCCGTTTCGAGAGCCTGACGACACAGCAGGGGTTCCTCATCCTGGGGATCGTGGTAGTTGTGTCATCGGTTGCGGCGCTGGCGGTACGGTTCTCGCCTCAGACAGAGCGGGAGGAACGCTCTGCTCTGGAGGAGGCGCTGGCCTCGCGGAAGGTAAGCCCTGCACCCGCCTTGGCCCAGCAGGCTGCCGACTAACCAGGACAGCCCTATGACCATCCCGGCGGGCGGCTGGGGGCCATGCCAAGTAGCAGCCGCCTGCAAAACGTCCGCAGGCTGGGACCGGCCTGACGGACCCCGCGGCTTGAGTGTAGAGCAATAGTGCGTCCGGGACCCTCCGCCCTGAGACGAACGGAAGGCCTTGGGGGATCATCCCTCTTGCACGGTCCTTACCAGGCGGGCCACGAGAAAATCAGCAAGCTCCTCCATCTGGTTGGGGCTGAAGGCTGGGACATCCCCCATCGCCGGGCCATCGGTAACCCAGGCGATAACGCTGTCCACCTGCGGGAGTGGAATGCCGGGCCGGATGACCAGCACCTTGGGCGCAGAGCTGCCCTTATAGCCTTCGGCAACGACCAGGTCGTAGCCGTCGCCGGCTAAGGCGAGTACCCCTTCCAGGGAAAGGTCGCCTTCCACCCGTTCCGTGGCGCTCACCTGCCCCGAAGAGCTGGTGATGACCTTGGCGGCCCCTGCAGCAAAGAGCTTCTCGCTGTCTTTGAGGGCCGGCTCCAGCCTGTGCCCGCCATGAGCATGTTTGACGGCCGCGATGCGATACCCCCGTCGTGTCAATACGGCTACAAGGGCTGAGGCTGTGGTCGTCTTGCCTGTATTGGAGTATCCGACGATGGCGATGACAGGTACAGTCATGGCCGCGGCGCCTTGAGTGCGTCCAGGTACTGCTGGGGGGTGTCCACGTCTGTCAGGGAGCGCAGGTACTGCCGGGCGTTGGGGAGTGTGTCTACAGGAACAATCCGTGTGGCGCACTGGTCCAGCAGCGCCTTGAGAGATGTCTCCCCCTGGGCCAGGAGCCGTTGGGCCGCCGCCAGGCAGTCGGCGCGGTAAAAGGCGTGGAGAGGCTGTACATAGTGGTCCACCGAGAGGGCGAGGGCCTGGCAGCTATCCAAGCGCTTTGCCATAGCAGTGATGGCTGCAAGGTCAAGGAAGGGCATATCGCAGCCCACGGCGAAGCAGAAGGGGGCGTTGCTTGCGGCAAGACCTGCCGCCAGGCCGGCCAGGGGGCCGCACAGCGGCGAGGCGTCGTAGACTACCGGGGTGTCTATGGGCGGCAGTGGGGAATCCGGCCTGCATACAGTCCAGACCTGTCCAAAGAAGGGCCGGAGCCGGCGGACAGTCGCTTCCAGGAGAGACCCGTCTTCCCACAGGAGCAAGGGCTTGGAGCTGCCCATCCTCCGGCTTTCGCCGCCTGCCAGGACCAGGGCATCCAAGATGGCAAGGGGTATGCTCATATGTCCCTAACGCTCACCACTGGTATGGGACTGCCTGCCGCGAGGGGTTGGTAGTAGGCGCCATGGGCGCAGGCCCGGCAAAACACCCGTCCCTCCGCACGCACCTCCCGCCGGTCGTTCACTCCCTCGCCGCAGGTCTCGCAGGCCACCCGGCTTGCGGAGTGTCCGGGCTGGTCCTCCTCAGGCGGCTGCAGCAACACCGGCCGTACCCTAAACAACTCGTCATAAGGCATGACAGAGTATCCCTGGAGCTGGGCTTCCTGCTTGGACGCGCCAGGAGGGGCATAGGCATAGGCCGGCTCCCTGGCGTCGTCCCTGGCCAGCACCCGGTACGCCCGTCCCGTCTGGGTGTTCAGAAAGGTAGCCGCCACCTTGCCGTAGTCCACGTACTTCAAGGTACGCCTCCCCAGCGTGCAGCCCGTCACGCTTTGCAGGGCGTCTGTTGCGCAACGGTCTATCTCCACATACACCAAAAGGGACTTGCTCCGGCGGGGGTCCTCAATCCCCACCAGCGTGCAGCCGAGGATACCCATGCGCACGCCAATGACCTGGCCGGGGCACAGGTGTCCATGTAACGCCACAGATTCCTTTAGCAGCACGTCAAAGGCCTGCATACTGGCTACACTCCCGTTGGCCGTCTTGGCCGGGTAGTTACACCATTCAGCTTAGTATGGCGAGGCCCTTTAAGGGTTACAGAAGTGTTGCGCCTGGGTTACAACCGTGCGGCGGGAACAGGAGTCCCTCCGCCTTCCCACGCCGGCCACAGGCCGGAGCATCTCGCCCGTCATCAAAGGCGTATGCCCTCTGCTGCCCCCCCTACCCCAGCGCCATCTCCCCCTGCAATCGCTGGCCGATGACCTGGCGCTCCCGACCGGGCCTCGGCGGCAGGTTCAGTCCTTTGCCCGCCAGCAGCTCCGCTACCGTCAGTATCTGGATGCGCGGGTAATGCCGGTCCATCAGCGGATTGTGGTACAGCCCCGCCTGGGCAGCCACCGCCTTCATCGGCTCCGTCGGCTCCTCAAGCGTGATGAACACCCCCAGCTTGTCGTTGCCTATCGTCCCCGCCAGGTCGCGGATGAGGCTAGCGCTCACGTGCCCGCTCTTCACCTGCACGATGACCTGCCGGAACGTCTCCCGCTTGCCGTCGCTCTCGTGGACCACCGAGAAGAAGCCGTCCACGCCGGCATCCGCACCCTTCTTGCGCGGCTCCGATGCCGGCAGCGCCCCCACCAGCCCCACCGCCCACCACTGGAACTGCCAGCGCCCGTCCGGCTCCATCCTGGACAGCGCCTCCGCTTCAATCACCGTCGTCGGCTCACCGATGACCTTGACCTGGATGCCCGGGAAGGCGTCCCGCAGGCGGCTGCGCATCACGGTGATGGCCAGGTTGGTCACGTCTATGCCAATCCAGCGGCGGTTCAGCTTGTGCGCCGCCAGCACCGCCGTCCCGCAGCCGCAGAAGGGGTCCAGCACCACGTTCCCCTCGTTGGACGACGCCTGAATGATGCGTTCCAGGAGAGCAAGGGGTTTTTGTGTCTGGTAGCCCAGGCGTTCTTTGTTGGAGCCTACGACCGACTTTATGTCATCCCATATGTCTTGGACTGGCGCTCCTTTTGATTCGTCCAAGTAAAGTTTCTGGCCTACATACCCCGTCTTTGAATAGTAAAGGCGACCTTCTTTGTCCAGACGTTCCATTGTTTCTTTGCTGTATCTCCAAGCCCGCGTATGCCCGTTCCATTCGAATACTGGGTTCCCTTTTGAAGCTCCTCCTGGGCCTGTCATAGGCGTTACCCTGAATCGTCGCCCTGTCTCTTCTTCAAGGTATCTATACGCGGAAGCAACGTATTGGTCATTAAGAGAAGTGAACTCTTGGCTCCAATGCAGTTCATTGGACTTGGCATAAAACAGCAGTACATCGTGCACACGCCCAAAATGCTTTGACCCTTGTCCGGCATCGTTATGCGCCCCATATCGTCGCCAATTGATCTCGTTCCTGAAGTTGGTCGCCCCAAAGATGGTGTCCAGGATGATCTTCAGATAGTGGGAGGCCGTCGGGTCGCAGTGCAGGTACAGGGAGCCAGTAGGCTTCAGCACGCGGTGCAGCTCCAGGAGGCGCGCCGTCATCATCACCAGGTACGCCATCATATCGTTGCGGGCAAAGCGGCCCTCCTGCAACACAATAATCTTCTGGAACGCCTCCAGCGCGTCCACCACCCGCTTGGGGGCCGTGGCGTGCATGTCCGCCCAGGTCTTCTCCGCAGCGTCGTCCCAGTGCCACGTGTCGGCAAAGGCCTGGAGCTGCGCCGTGGAGGGCGCGCCGCTGGACTCCTTGAACAGCACGTTGTAGCTGGCGTTGCTGTTGAAGGGCGGGTCCAGGTACACCAGGTCAACGCTCTCGTCCGGGAAGTAGTCCCTGTTCCGCAGGATGGGCAGGTTATCGCCCCAGTACAGGAGGTTGGTGTTCATGGCGCATTCTCCGTCCCCCTCTCCGTACGGAGAGGGGGACTACAGGGGGATAGGTAACGATCAGGCGGATTGTAGCACAGGCGAGCGTATGATAGAGCGGCCCGTAGGGGGGCGTACCCACGGCGCCTGCTCAGGCCTGGTCTTACCCTCATCCGCGCGCTTGCTCAAAATACTCTATGCAGATGACCATCTCCTCGGCCAGCCCTCCCGTACCGCTGCTGTCCAGTTTGGGCCCCTCATACCTGCAGGGCCACCCCTGGAAGAAGTTGAACCGGGCAACGTCATTGCCACTCTGGTCTAAGATGATGATTGACCCCGATTTGCGCTCGGGTACTTCACCCTTCCGGCTGCGTTCCAGGCTCTGCTCTATCCAATCGTTGAGGATGTTGGGTGCTATCAGGCCGCGCTTCAGCGTAATGTTGGCATACTTCAGACGGCCGGGCAGCTTGCGGATTAGTTGTTCTCCACCGCTCTGGTATTCAATCACCTCCTGTTCCACGCTCAGGCCGTCCACCGACGTGAACAAGCCGGCGTCCACACCTTCTATCTCCACTCGGAAGCTGTAGTTGCCGGTGAAGTCCCCAGCGTATGGGCCTTTGATAGGGGCGGCTATAATGAACGCCACGGCGAGCGCCAGGAC
>JACQOP010000163.1 GCA_016202485.1 Chloroflexota bacterium
TCACTTCACATTTCCCCTCCTCCTGAACAGGAACGGCCCCTCTTACGACAAGGGGCCGTTCCTGCTTTTACATACACAAAAAGCAATCCTTTTCCGCGCATTCAACTCAGGTCCTCTCAGCGGCCATTGATATCCTCACTGTTGCCCTGTCCTAGACGACCTTTTCTCGTTTTCTACGAATTCCTCATCTTGTTCCATCACTGCCCCATGACTTGCTCCCATCATTACCGACAGAGGGACAACATCTCTGTTTTCCACTGTTCTCAGGCACACCTGCACATTTTCCTGGCCTTGACAAACACTCCTCTTATCTGGACAATCAACGCACCCCTACTTGCATCATGAAATTAGTGTCCTGATACCAGGAGGAAACGTCGCTCTCAAACGCAAGCCATAACCAGTCATCTTCCAAGGAGGAGTTATGTCGCAGCAATTCTGGAGGAAACCCGGCCTGGTCTTGGGGGTATTGAGTACCCTCGGACTGCTTACCGCTGTGGCCTGCGGCGGAGGCACTGTGGAGCCGACAGCCACGGCCACGACAGGGCCGGCGCCCACGGCCACGGCCACCAGCAGCACAGGAGTGACTGCCGAGCCTACGGCCACTCCCACCAGTGAACCTACACCGATACCAACGGAGACTCCCAAGCAGGGTGGTGTTATCCGGAACAATATTGAGGGTGACATGCCCAACTGGGACCCGCACACCGTCAGCAACTCTACCTTCAACGTGCGCAATATGAAGGTGAACACCATGTTGCTGTGGAACCCCCGGGACAAGGAGCTCGTGGCTGACGCCGCCGAGTCGTACACCATCTCCCAGGACGGCAAGGTGTGGACATTCAAGCTCCGCCCGGGCATCAAGTTCCAGTCGTACACGCCAAGCCACCCGCGGGACGGCACCAACATGACTTCCGCGGACGTCAAGTGGTCCCTGGAGAAGATCATGGGCCTTCACGGCCAGGTCCTCTCTCCCCGATCGGGCTTCATGAAGGAGTTCGTGGACATTGACCGGCCGGACAACGGCATTGAGATCGTGGATGAGTTGACGTTCCGCATCCATTTGCTCTCCCCATTTGCTGGGTTGGCCAACGTTCTGGCCCTGGGCTTCTCCGCCCTCATTCCCGATGGAATCATGAGCACCGACATGCTCCAGCGACCCTACAGCGCCGGGCCCTTCCGCATTGCGGAAATCCAGCGGGGCGCCTTGTACCGCTATGAGCGCTATACCGACTACTTCAAGCCGGGCCTCCCTTACCTGGACGGCTACCGCTACGAGGTGATGGAGGGCGACTCCACTATCCAGGCGGCGTTCATTACCGGCCGGCTGGACCTGGGCACGGGCTATCCGCTGAAGGACAACGAACCACTGTGGGAGAAGGCCATAGCCGAGGGCAAAATCTACCGGATAGACCGCAGCGGCGACTGCCGGCCCCAGGGCATGTGGATGAACCCCACCAAGCCGCCCTTCAATGACAAGCGGCTGCGGGAGATTGTGAACCTGGCCATTGACCGTGAAGGTTATACCATTGTGGTACACAATGGCCGCGCGGTCCCCCATATCTGGCTGGAGACTGGCGTGTGGGGTCTGGAGGTAGAAGAGATCCAGCAGCAGCCCGGCTGGCGACAGCCCCAGGATGCAGCAGAGGCGAAGCGCCTGTTCCAGGAACTGTACCCCAGCGGGTTGGACGTGTCCATGATGGCCCGCAATACCGGCACCTATGCCAGGATGAACGAATACATTGCCGGGGAGCTGCAAAAGATTGGCTTCCGGGTAACGATACAACCCACGGATGTGGCCACCACCAGCTCCAGGGCCGCAGCACTGGACTACCAGATGTTTGGCTACTACTTCTGTCAGACCACCATGACCCTGGAAGAGCTGCTCTCCTACTTCATCACCGGCGGGTCCCGCAACTGGTTCGGCCTGAGCGACCCCAAGGTTGACGCGGGGTACCAGGAACTGGCCGGTATGAGCGATCCTGCCGCCAGGAAGGTGAAGGCCCAGGAGATTGAGCGGCTGATACAGGATAATATGCCTGGAGCTCCCCTGCCGGTCCAGTACGGCGGCAGCGCTGCCTGGTACTATGTGAAGCACCTGCCCACCTACATTGCCTCCTACACTGGAAACAAGGACGAGCTCATGTGGCGCGTTGAGGCATAGCAGGTAAATTCACCATTCATTTCCTCCTGGACAGGAACGGCCCCTCGTGTAGCGAGGGGCCGTTCCTAGTTCTTTTCTGCTTTCACTACTCCGTTCCTTCACGACGGTTGCGGACTTCGTTCCTACGTATTCTATATCACATAAATCCTATTTGTGTGTATTCACGTTAACCGTTGCCACTGTTGTACACAAGGCCGCTGTACCTATGAACACTATCTTATCTTATACGTATTTCGCAGTATTTTGGCCTGCTATTTCTTTTTCCTCCTATTGACAACGGCTCATGGTATCCATGACAATATTGTCCATTATTTTGTATCCTGATATTGGAGTCATGATACGAAATAAGCAGCACTCAGGAGGAACGGGATACCACAAAGACCTAGTCGCGTAAGGAGGGGATATGAACCGGAGTCTCTGGCGAACACCCAGTCTGCTCATAGGAGTACTCGCCTCCCTGGGGCTACTCACCGCAGTAGCCTGCGGTGGAGGCACTGCGGAGCCGCCGGCTACGCCCACAACGGGGCCGGCGCCCACAGCCACAGCCACCAGCGATACAGGAGTGATTGCGGGCCCAACTCCCACGCCAACGGGGACGCCCACCCCCAGTCCCAGTGTGCAACCAAAACAGGGCGGCGTCATCCGTGGCACTACCACCGAAGACCCACCCAACTGGGACGCCCACACCGTCACCACCTCAGCCTTCAATACCCACAACATGAAGCTGTACAGCCAGCTCATCTGGAACCCAAAAGATAAGGAACTGGTGGTGGATGCGGCGGAGTCCTACACCATTTCGGCCGACGGCAAGGTGTGGACCTTCAAGCTCCGCCCGAATGTCAAGTTCCAGTCCTACTCCACACCCTCCCATCCCAGGGACGGCACCACCATGACCTCGGCAGACGTGAAGTGGTCCCTGGAGAAGATTATGGGCTTCCATGGCCAGACCATTTCGGCGCGCTCTGGCTGGATCAAGGAGTTCATTGACATTGACCGTCCGGACAACGGAATAGAAATTGTGGACAGCCTGACCTTCCGGGTGTACATGACCCAGCCCTTCGCCAGCTTCCCTAATGTCCTGGCCATGGGCTTCTCGGGCATCTTCCCCGAGGGCGTCAAGACGACCGACACGGTCAGCCGGCCCTTTAGCAGCGGCCCATTCCGGCTAGGAGAATACCAGCGGGGCGCACAGCTAAGCTTTACCCGCAACCCGGACTACTACAAGCCCGGCCTTCCCTACCTGAACGAGTGGCGGCTTATCTTCATGACCGGTGAGGCCATTACTCAGGCCGCCTTCGCTACGAACAAGACGGACGTGGGCACCGGCAACCCCCTGCCCGACAACCGCGCCCTGTGGGCCAAGATGATTGCAGATGGCAAAATCTACGTTCAGGACTACAGCTCGGACTGCCGGCCCCAGGGCATCTTCATGAACATGACCAAGCCCCCCTTCAACGACAAGCGCCTGCGGGA
Source organism: Chloroflexota bacterium (assembly GCA_016202485.1). GTDB lineage: Bacteria > Chloroflexota > Dehalococcoidia > Lucifugimonadales > JACPCL1 > JACPCL1. The sequence continues at coordinate 3,635 of JACQOP010000163.1, forward strand.
CATCGTCAACCTGGGCTTTGATCGTATGGGCTACGCCGCCGTGGTCCACGAAGGCATTGCAGTCATACCTCAGCTCTTCCTGGACCCTGTCTGGGGCAGGCTTGAGTCCGAGGTTATGCAGATGCCCGGCTGGCGCCAGCCCCATGGCCCCGATCTGGCCGAGGCCCAGCGCCTGTTCAAGGAGCTGTATCCCGGCGGGCTGGAAATCACCCACATGTCCCGCAACACCACCGGCTACATGCGCCAGGCGGAGTACATTGCGGGCAACCTGGTCAACATCGGCTTCAAAGTGACCATCCAGCCCCAGGACACACCCACCACCTTTGATAAGGCGACGAACCTGGACTACCAGCTCTGGAACTACTGGTTCTGCCAGACCTCCAATACCCTGGAGGAGTTCTTCGCCTACTTCATCACCGGGGGCTCCCGCAACTGGTTCGGCGTCAGCGACCCCAAGATTGACGGCGGATACCTGGAACTGGCCGCCATCTCGGACCCGGCGCTGAAGAAGCAGAAGGCCCTGGAGTTGGAGCAGATCCTTATTGACTACGGCTTCATGGCGCCCTCGGGTGTGCATGAAAATAACCGCGCCGCCTACAGCTATGTCATGGACTACAACCTCGGCATCACCCAGTACACATGGCAGAAACAGGAGCTTACCTGGCGCTCCGACGTGTAGCCCATCACTTCACATTTCCCCTCCTCCTGGGCAGGAACGGCCCCTCTTTAGAGAAGGGGCCGTTCCTGCCCAGGAGCTTACTCCGAGCCCCCCGTTCACCGAACCCTGAGGGCCGCCCTTCTTGTTTACGGATAGCAGCATAGCCACCTATTGCCGGAGTAATTCCACAGCACCGCTTATGATTTACTGTCATATGGCAACCAGAGCAATAGGGATAAGCTGTACGTATTTCGTTGTTCCAGTACGAATTGCCAGTGGTTCCCAGCCATTGACAAAGCCGCCCATTATCATTCAGAATGACTACCACCATTTTATGTCATGATAACTAAAGCATGATATACAGTGACAAATACCTCAGGAGGAACGGGGATATCCCATACACCAAGTCAGGAGGGAATATGAACGGTAGATTCTGGAAAACACCGAGTTTAGGGATAGGCGTACTTGCCTCCCTCGGGCTGCTGACTGCAGTAGCCTGTGGTGGAGGCACTACAGAGCCGACTGCTACCGCCACGACAGGACCGGCGCCCACAGCCACGGCCACCAGCGATACCGGGGCAGTGTCCACGCCCACCCCATCCAAGGCCCTTGACCCCACACCCACGGCAACTCCCAGCACCCAACCGAAGCAGGGCGGCATTATCCGCCGGACAAGGACCGACGATGTTCCAAACTGGGACTCCCACGTCAACGCCTCCAGCAGCCACAGTGTGCTTGGGGCGAAGCTCCAGAGCCAGTTGATCTGGAACCCCAAGGACCAGGAACTGGTGGAAGACGCCGCCGAGTCATACAGCATCTCCGCCGACGGCAAGGTGTGGACTTTCAAGCTGCGCCCGAATATCAAGTATCACTCGTACAACACCCCCACTCATCCCCGGGACGGCACCACCA
>JACQOP010000020.1 GCA_016202485.1 Chloroflexota bacterium
GTGCTGAAGCAGACCTACGCCGTGCGCCGCGCCATCCAAAAAATAGAAGCGCTGCTGCTGGAGGGCCACCTGCACACCTGCGTCATTGAAGGCGTGCGGGAGGGCCGCGACGGCCAGGTACTTGGAGAGCTGATGGAGTTGTACAAGCTGGCGGAGACGTAACCTAACCCTGCCCCTTCACTACTAAAGGGAAGGGAAGACCCCCAGAGGAGGAGCAATTATGGAGTTCACCACTCACCCTGTCCGCAACAACCCCGCGACCCTAGAAGTGCGCTACGTCTGCGACTGCGGCTGCAAGCCCCGTGCCCGCTACCAGCAGGGCGCCGCAGAGGCCGGCCACGAGCACTGCTGCTGCGGGCGCGTCCACTTCGTCGGCAACCAGGCTGCCCAGCAAATGGAGGCCTACATTAGCGCCCGGAGGCAGTCCGGGGAAGACCTGCGGCATTATACCGTCACCACTCACCAGGTGCCAGCCCCCTGGGGTCCGGTACCGGTGGCCTTCGGGGAGCCGGATACCCTGGCGGCCCATTAGAGGGCTAGGCTCTCTGGAAGGCCTCTGTAGAATAGAAACCTGAGCTTTACCCAGGGATTCGCCTGTGACCTTAACTCAGGGCTTAGGCCCTATGTGCGTGAAAACGTACTTGGGACCTCATTCCAGTGGAACAGTGTTCCCTACAAAATCCTCAAAAGGAAACAACTGGCCTAGGCCATAGCCGAGGCTGGCCATCAATGATTCATCCACTACCATGAGGGACATAGCCCATGACCACCACAGCCCAAGAACAAGAACGCATCACCCTTAACATCGGCGGCATGACCTGCGCCTCCTGTGTCATCCACGTGGAACACGCCCTCAACGAGGTGCCGGGCGTCGTCGCCACCAGCGTCAACCTGGCTACAGAAAAGGCCACAGTGACCTACCTGCCGGGCCTTACCCTGGACGACTTCCGCGAGGCTGTGCAGGACGCCGGCTACACCCTCCAAGGCGTCTCCGGTGAAACAGCAGACGATGGAGAGGACGCCGAGCGCCTGGCGCACACCAAGGAGATCAAGGAGTTGCGGACAAAGTTCCTGGTGTCCATGGGCTTGGGCATCGTCATCTTCTTGGGCAGCTTCAAGGAATGGTTCCCGTGGATGCCTGCCATCCTGCAAAACTGGTATGTCCTGTGGGCCCTGGCAACGCCTGTGCAGTTCTGGGGCGGCGCTCAGTTCTACCGCGCCGCGCTCTCTGCGGCCCGCCACAGGACCACCAACATGAATACCCTCATTGCCCTGGGCACCAGCGTCGCGTACTTCTACAGCGCCGCTATCACCGTGTTCCCCGGCCTCTTTGAGACCGGCGCCACCATGGCCGAGGTCTACTTTGACACCGCTGCCATCATCATCGCCCTCATCCTCCTGGGGCGGTTCCTGGAGGCCCGGGCCAAGGGCCAGACCTCCGCCGCCATCCGCAAGCTCATGGGCCTGCGCCCCAGGACCGCCCGCGTCATCCGCAACGGCCAGGAGCAGGACGTCCCTCTGGAGCAGGTTATCGTTGGCGACGTGGTTGTGGTCCGCCCCGGCGAGCGCATCCCTGTGGACGGCCAGGTGCTGGAAGGGACCTCCTCTGTGGACGAGTCCATGCTCACCGGCGAGAGCATGCCCATGGAGAAGACCCCCGGGTCCCTGGTCTTTGGCGCAACCATGAACAAGACCGGCAGCTTCCACTTTCGAGTGACCCGGGTGGGAAGAGACACCGCCCTCTCTCAGATCATCCGCCTGGTGGAGGAGGCGCAAGGCTCCAAAGCCCCCATCCAGCGCCTGGCCGATGTAGTCTCCAGCTACTTCGTGCCTGCCGTCATCGTCGCTGCTACCGCCACCTTTGGTGTGTGGCTCATTCTGGGGCCGGAACCTGCTTTCACCTTTGCTATGCTGAATATGGTCGCCGTGCTCATCATTGCCTGCCCTTGCGCCCTGGGTCTGGCCACCCCTACCTCCATCATGGTGGGCACCGGCAAGGGCGCCGAGCAGGGCATCCTCATCCGCAACGGCGAGGCCCTGGAGCGCGCCCACAAGGTCCAGGCCGTGGTGCTGGACAAGACCGGCACCCTCACCGAGGGCAAGCCTGTGGTCACCGACATCCTGGCCGTAGGCATCTCCGAGCAGGAGCTGGTCCGCTTGGCTGCAGCCGCCGAACGCCGTTCCGAGCACCCCCTGGGCGAGGCCATTGTCCGGGCTGCCAAGGACCGGGAGCTGGAGTTGGAACGCGTTAGGGACTTCCAGGCCATCCCCGGCCACGGTATCCGGGCTGCCATCAACGGTAGTATTCTCCACCTGGGCAACCTGGCCTTGATGCAGCAGCAAGGCTTCGCCCTCAACGGCCTGGAATCCAAGGCCACCGAGCTCTCTTCCCAGGGCAAGACCCCCATGTTCGTTGCCCTGGACGGCCAGGTGCGCGGCATTATCGCGGTGGCCGATACCCTGCGGTCCGGCTCAAAGGAAGCCGTTGCGGCCATGCATCGCCTGGGGCTGGAGGTGGTGATGCTTACCGGGGACAACCGCCGCACTGCCGAGGCCATCGCAAGGCAGGCGGGCATTAACCGTGTGATGGCGGAGGTGCTGCCGGACCAGAAGGCAGAGCAGGTGAAGGCTCTCCAAGCCGAGGGCAAGGTGGTGGCCATGGTGGGTGACGGCATCAACGACGCCCCCGCCCTGGCCCAGGCGGATCTGGGCATTGCCATTGGCGCCGGCACGGACGTGGCTATGGAGGCCGCCTCTGTGACCCTCATGCGCAGCGACCTCATGGGCGTGCCCAACGCCATCGCCCTCTCCAAGGCCACCATCCGCAACATCAAACAGAACCTCTTTTGGGCCTTCTTCTATAACACGGCCCTCATCCCCCTCGCAGCCGGCGTCCTCTATCTGGTGTTTGCTGACGGCAATGTACCCTCTGGCCTCCACTATATCCTGGGTGACTATGGTTTTCTGAACCCGGTCCTGGCGGCTGCGGCTATGGCCTTCAGCTCTGTCTCCGTGGTCACCAACGCCTTGCGCCTGCGGCAATTCAGGTTCAAGCATATATAGGGAAGGACTCATCACCACCTATGGAGCAAGATGGAGAACATCGTGAACGCTCAATCGGAAAGGCAAAGCTCAGTCCTTCAGAATCCCCGCTGGATTACGGCCCTCTTCAGCGATACACGGTTCGCCTGGCTGTGGCTCATCGCAAGGGTTTACATCGGATGGCAGTGGCTGGATTCTGGGCTTGGCAAGGTCACGCAGCCTGCATGGATAGACACCGGCGCAGCGGTGAAAGGGTTCTGGGAGCGTGCCGTCGTGGTTCCTGAGACTGGCCGCGCCCCCATCGCCTATGACTGGTATCGTGGGTTCCTGGAGTTCCTGTTGAACGCCGAGGCATATACATGGTTCGCCAAGCTCGTTGTCTTTGGCGAGATTGCTGTGGGCCTGGGCCTGCTCTTGGGCGCCCTCACCGGCATCGCCGCCCTTTTTGGCGGCTTCATGAACTGGAACTACCTCTTAGCCGGTGCCGCCAGCACCAATCCCATCATGGGCATCATCGCTGTGGCGCTGGTCATTGCCTGGAAGACCGCCGGCTGGTGGGGCGTTGACCGCTGGCTGCTCCCTGCCCTGGGCGCCCCCTGGCAACGGGGAAGGCTCTTCGGAGGCGAAGCACAGGTCGGGGCAGAAGAGCGCCTATCTACCGCAACACAGATTGAGCAATGGGTCCGAGTCCTGGTGGGCGTTGGCATCGCCCTGTTTGCCCTCAGCCAGCTCACTAGCGCGCCCCAGGTGCTTGTCCTGCTCTTTGCGGCTGCGCTTGTCGCTGCCACAGGGCTTGGCTGGCTGCGCATCTTCCGATAAGAGCAAAAAAGAGGCCAGAATCGGAAAAGCTACTAGCTAACCAACATTCTGGGTGGCCTGCACTCCCAAAGACCAAGCTTCTTTACCTTAACATCTCCGCTTTGTCCAGACTTCCCCCTATGAATCCGGCAGACCCCCTCCCAGGGGGATGGGGTATTCAGGCCACGTTCAGGGCATTCGGCCCTTATTCAGGGATTATTCAGGGCCGTTGCCTTACCATGATAGCGGATGCCTGGAAGAACAGGAGCGCCCCTGAGCGCCCCTAAACGTCAAGGAGGTGCACCATGATGTGGGGCAACATGTGGAACATGGCGAATGTGGGCTGGGGCTGGATGGCCCTCGGCTGGCTCTGGATGGTCGTCTTCTGGGGCGCCATCATCTGGCTGGTCGTCTGGGCCGTCGGCAGGCTCACCCAGGGGCAGCGCCCCGCCGGCCAAGGCCCAACGCCCCTGGAGATCACCCAGGCCCGTTACGCCCGCGGCGAGATCACCCGGGAGCAGTACGAGCAATTGAAAAGGGATCTGATGTAATTCCTTCGGGAGCCAGGCGCAGGCGCGCAAGGCGGACGACATGAGTTCTATCGCCCTGAAGAATCTGTGGGCAGAGAAGACCCGGTTTACCATCACCGTGGGCGGTGTGGCCCTCGCCATTACGCTTATCGTTGTGCTCATAAGCCTGTACCAGGGGTGGAGCACCAAGATCACCGCCTACATTGACGCCACAGGCGCGGACATCTGGGCTAGCCAGAAAGGCTCTGCCGACATGTTTCACGGCTTCTCTGCGATGTCCTCTGCTACCAGAGATGCCATTCTCCGCATCCCGGGCGTGCAGCGGGCACAGCCCTTTGTAGGACGCCAGGTGGCTTTTGACCTGAGCGGCAAAGATGTCCACACCTTCCTCGTGGGGTATGACCCGGCCGCCGGCGTCGGCGGCCCGGTGCGCATCGTTCAAGGCCGGGGTGTGACCAGCCCAGGTGAAATGGTCATTGACCGGGTCTTCGCCAAGAACACCGGACTGGGCATAGGCGATACCGCTGCCATTCTGGGACACCCCCTGAAGGTGGTTGGCATCGCCGAAGGCACCAACATCTTTGTCTACCAGTACTCCTTTGTGGACCAGGGCGAAGCCAGGGACATGCTTCTCTCCCAGACTATAGACAACTATGAGATTGTCAAGGTTGCCCCCGGCGCCGACGTGCAATTGGTCATAAGTGCAATCAACGTCTTGCCTGGCGTGCAGGCGGTGTCCCAAGACGCCTTCAAAGAGCTGAACCGTAGCCTTATTGACGACACCTTTCTCCCTATCATCGTTGTCCTGGCAGTCATTAGCCTGGTGGTGGGCACAGCCGTTATTGCCCTAACTATCTTTACCAGCACCATTGAAAAGGCCAGGGAGTACGGCGTCCTGAAGGCAGTCGGTGCTACGAACGGCAGACTGTACCGGATTGTCCTCACCCAATCCCTGGCTTCCGGGCTGGTGGGCTATGCCGTGGGGCTGCTCCTGGCCTTCGGCGTCATGGCCCTGGTGGAGCAGGCGGTGCCTGCCTTTCTTACCGCCACACGCCTGGTGGACCTGGCGCTTGTGCTGGCACTGGCCCTCGGCATGGCGGTGGTGGCGTCGTACATGCCAGTCCGGCGGCTCATTTCCATTGACCCAGCAATCGTGTTCAAGCAGTAGAGCTATGGATACGAAGACCATTGGTTCTCCAGCCCTTTCCCTGCAAGAAGTCACCAAGGTCTTCGGCCAGGGCCCTTCCGCTGTGCGGGCCGTAGACGCAGTAGACCTGGAGGTATCCCAGGGAGAGGTGCTGCTCATTCAAGGGCCTTCCGGTGGGGGGAAGACCACCCTGCTCACCATGGCTGGCGGCTTGCTGCGACCGACGCAAGGCGATATCTCTATTACCGGTGTTAAGTTGAATGGTCTCTCTGACAAGCAAGTCTCCCATCTCCGCCTGATGACCATCGGGTTCATCTTTCAATCCTTCAACCTGCTGGCAGCTCTTACCGCCCAGGAGAACGTGGAGGTGGTGGTACGCCTGGCAGGGGCTGGCAAAAAGGAGGCCCGAAGAACAGCGGCGGAACTCTTGGCTTCCCTGGGACTTGCACGCCGCCTCAACCATAGGCCCGTGAACTTGTCGGGAGGCGAAAAACAGCGCGTCTCCATTGCCCGCGCCCTGGCCAACAACCCGGCCCTCATTCTGGCCGACGAACCAACAGCTAACCTGGATTCAGCCAGGGGACGTGAGGTGATGGCCCTGCTGCGCGGCATTGCTAAAGAGCAAGGGCGGACGGTCCTCTGTGTCAGCCATGACCACCGCATCCGTGACATCGCAGATAGAGTGTTGTGGCTGGAGGACGGCCGCCTGCGCCAGCTCCAGGCGGTAAAGGACCCTGTGTGCGGCATGTCCCTGGACGAGTCCCTCGCGCCGGTGCGCCTCGTGCTGGACAGGGAAACCTACTACTTCTGCGGCGTTGTCTGCCGCGCCGCTTTCCTGGAAAGAAGGAACGCCCATGAGCCAGCCGGCGTGCCATCCAGTTCGTGAGGTCCTGATGCAAAAGCCAAGGGCTGGAGCCTTGCGCCAGGCTGCGCCCTACCTTCTGGGTGCGCTAGGTGCGGGCCTGTTGGTGGCCCTCTACATGGGCATCGTCACCTGGGCCCAGGGGGTACAACATGCCCTGGAGCTGCTGGCCCAGGACTGGCCCTTTGTCGCCGCCATCGCAGGCGGGTTTGGAGTCCAGGCAAGTCTGTACAGCTACCTGCGCCTGGTGGTCCACCACGCCGTCCGGCTGGCGGCTCCGGCAGCGGCGACGGGCGTGGGCACCGGCGCCTCTTCTGCAGCAATGGTGGCCTGCTGCCTGCACCACGCAACGGACGTGCTGCCCCTCATCGGCCTGTCAGGGGCAGCGGTCTTCCTCAATAGCTACCGCATCCCATTCATGTTGGCAGGCCTGGCAGTGAACGTGGCAGGGATATTCATCATGCTGCGGGTGGTGCGGCAGGGCCGGGCGCACCTGCAGATGCCTAAGGCCCACTTTGCGGAGGCAACCTAGCATGACCGCTCTACGCCCCTTTGCCCTGGCCCTTATCGTAGCGGGCGTTGCCGGTTTGATGGGTTGCTCCGGCAGCCCCAGCCCGGCAGGCCCGGCGTTAACCAGGGTTGACAGTGGAGAGGGGGGCGTTACTGTGCAGGCTATCTGGGTAACACCCGCCCACTTCCAGGAGATGGATATGGCTGCTTCAGGTTCATTTCCTGCGGAGCAATACGTGCTGGTGCACCTGAAACTGGACACCCACTCCGTTGACCTCACAGGCTATGACCTGGCGGCCCGCGCCATTCTACAAGGGAAGGACTATCGTGCAACCCCTGCGGAAGGGTGGCTGCCCCTTAATGAGGACAGCCACCACCGGGATGGCGTGCTGGCCTTTCCCGGCGGCAGCAATGAAGCGTGGGCTGCCGGTGGAGGCGCTGTTGAGCTTACCCTGCGGGGCATTGCGCAAGTGACAGAGCGTACCTTGCGCTGGCAGTTCTGAAGACAACCATCAAAGGAGGCGCACCATGGCGAAGGACCCAGTATGCGGCATGAACGTTGACGAGAAGAAAACAACCCAGAAGGCCCAGCACCAGGGTAAGACCTTTTATTTCTGCAGTGCAGGCTGCAAAGCGTCCTTTGAGAAGGAACCTGCCCGGTATGCAAAATGATGGCCACCTTTGACGCCGCCTTCTACCAGACCGTCCTACCGGAGCGGGTGAAGCAGGAGTGCATGGGCAGTCCGGAGTCAGTGCCGGTCGTCAAGCTTGTCCTTGCAAACGGCCACATCCTGGACCTCTGCCACATCCTCCACCTGGCCGATACATGGTTGGCCGTCCAGCATTTCCGTGATGCCGAGACGTGCCAGGACATGGACGTGGCCTTTTTGCCCTACGAGTTGGCGAACATGGTTACGGTATCCATGCACCACCCCACTAGCCGCAAGATGGGCTTTATCCTCACCGAGCACAGCGCCCCGGCGGCTCCACCAGCAGCGGTATGAGGCGCAGGAAGCGAACAGCCCCATGATTCACATGCGAAACCTACGAGAGCTTTCCCCCCTGGTCGCTCTAGCCCTTGCGGCAGCCCTGGTTGCCGTTGCCTGTTCATCCGGCGGCGGCAGCCCACCTGCTTTGGTCTTTGATAAGACCTACGTCAGGCTCGGCTATATAGAACGGGGTAGCCAGGCCACCGTTACCTTCCTTGCCATCAACTATGGAGCGCTTCCCATTGATGTGGGGCCCGTGGAGGTGGCAGCGGTCCAAGGCGAAAAGGCAGGGCAGGGCCTGCAAAAGGCAGTCTCCCTTTCTGCCGGGTCAGCCTTTCCGGTGCCCGTCACGATCGGTCCCTTTAGCCAGCTAGGGCCTTACAAGCTGAACGCCACGGTCACCTCTTCTGATCCAAAGGCGCCGGCAACTGAGCTAACCATGGAGTTCCTCGTGGTGGAAGGCCTGTCTCAGGCAGCCACGGGTCCCCTTCTCAAAGTGGACAAGCAGCTCATAGACGCCGGCCACGTCCCTTATGACAGACCCCTGTACGAGCAGTTTACCCTACGCAACGATGGCGATGCCCCCTTGACCCTGGACGGTCTTCCCTTAGTGCGTACGGAGCTGGGGTGCTGACCGCCTGAAGTGGTGGTCGGTACGACCACCCTCCAGCCCGGCCAGGAGACGCTCCTGGCGCTCCCTCTGTTCATGGGCATGCACCAGGGAATGGGAGGCCTCCACCAGTTCGCCATAGACATCCGCTCCAACGACGCTGTCGCCCCCTTGCGCACAGTGGTCTGGCGCTTTAACGTACAATAATCTCGTGGACAGCGCCAGGATGCTCCGTGATGGCAGGACTCCTGTCCCGCCTCGTTACTTTGCCGTTCTCCTGGACTCCCTGTCAAAGTACCGGCGTGGTCAGCATTCTTCATAGGAAAACTCATGACGGGCACCGACATCGCCGTTTTAGCTGGAGCGCTCATCCTTTCAGCCGCCCTCGCTTTCTACTTCTTCGGCCCCAAGAAGGCGCGCCAGGCCGAGATGAAGGGCAACGTCCAGGAGATACGCATCTCCGTCAAGGGCAGCTACTCGCCGGACATCATCCGCGTCAAGGCGGGCGTGCCCCTGCGTCTCATCTTTGACCGCCAGGAGGCCAGCGACTGCACCTCCCGAGTGGTCTTCCCGGACTTCCAGGTCAGCAAGAGCCTGGCCCCCTTCGGCGCGACGACCTTGCAGTTCACTCCGGACAAAACAGGGGCATTTGGGTTCGCCTGCGGCATGAACATGCTCCACGGTACCCTCATCGTAGAGGCAGCAGACGAGGCCCCGGCAGCGGAGCAGCAAGGTGAACAGGCCCCCAGCGCCGTCTTTTCCCAGGCTGTCGGCCACGGCGACCACATGCAAGGGCCTGTCCTATCCCAGGTGGAGCTGGCTATCATAGGGGGCGGCGTCGCCTGCCCCACCTGTGTGGCCCATATAGAAGCGGTCCTTGAAGACCTGCCCGGCGTTGATAAAGTAGAGGTCAGCTTCGGCGCCGAACGCGTGACGGCGGCCTATGACCCAAAACTGACAACGCCCCAGGAAATACAGGGACGCATAGAGGCAGCGGGCTTCAAGACGCGTCTGCGGGAGCAGCCAGGAAGCCAGGAGACTGAGGACGTTGAAGCAGAGGCCCGCCGGCTGGAACGCCGCCACCTCAGCCGCCGCGTTGCCCTTGGGTCCGTCCTGACCGCGCCGGTTGCCCTGGCGGTGATGCTTCACGAAGTCCTGGGACTCACCTGGGTACCGGATGTTCTGCTGGACCGCTGGCTCCAGTTCGCCCTCATTACCCCAGTCATGGTCTACACCGGCTGGCCCATCCACCGTACCGGCTGGCTTGCCCTCTCCCACCGTACGGCGGATATGAACTCCCTCATTACCATCGGTACCATCGCAGCCTATGGGTACAGTCTCGTGGTCACCGTTGCTCCAGCCCTGCTGCTGGAAGACTTTCGCCAGGTGTACTACGAAGCCGTCGGCGTCATCCTCACCCTGATCCTCCTGGGCCGGCTGCTGGAGGCCATCGCCAAGAGCGGCACCAGCCAGGCCATCCGCAAGCTCATAGGCATGCAGGCCAGGACCGCCAGGGTCGTGCGCAACGGCCAGGAGCAAGACATTCCCACAGAGCAAGTGCAGATCGCTGACGTGGTGTTGGTCCGGCCAGGAGAGAAAGTGCCGGTGGACGGCCAGATTCTGGAAGGGCGTTCCACCCTGGACGAGTCCATGGTAACAGGGGAGAGCCTGCCCGTGACCAAGGCTGCTGGCGACGCGGTCATCGGGGCGACTCTTAATCAGACCGGGGCCTTCAGCTTCAGGGCCACCAAGGTGGGCCGCGACACCATGCTGGCCCAGATTGTACGATTGGTGCAGCAGGCCCAGGCCTCCAAAGCCCCCATCCAGCGCCTGGCTGACGTGGTCTCCAGCTACTTCGTCCCCGGCGTCATCTTTATCGCCATCTCCACCTTCATACTATGGTGCCTCTTTGGCCCCCAGCCCGCCTACATCTTTGCCCAGGTCAACGCGGTGGCAGTGCTCATTATCGCCTGCCCCTGCGCCCTGGGCCTCGCAACCCCTCTTTCCATCATGGTCGGTACCGGCAAGGGGGCTGAGCACGGCATCTTGGTGCGTTCCGCAGAAGCCCTGGAAACAGCCCATAAACTGAACACCATTATCCTGGACAAAACGGGGACCATCACCTGGGGCAAACCTGCCCTTACGGATGTGGTCACTCTGGGGCCTCTGCCGGAAGAGGAGCTACTGCGGCTGGTGGCATCGGCAGAGCGCTCCTCTGAGCATCCCTTGGGCAGGGCTATTGTAGAGGAGGCGCAGCGCCAAGGGTCCCCCCTTGTGCAGCCCCAGGACTTCCTCTCCCTGACCGGTAAGGGCATCCAGGTATCCATTGATGGACGGCAAGTGCTGGTGGGCAACCGGCGCTTGCTGGACGAAGCCGGCATGGAGACCCAGACCCTGGAAACGAAGGCCGAGGCGCTTGCCCTTCAGGGCAAGACGCCCATGTTCGTAGCGGTAGATGGCCAGCCCGCCGGCCTTATAGCTGTGGCAGACACCGTGAAAGAGGGGTCTACCAGGGCCATTGCTGCTCTACAGCGTATGGGACTGGAAGTGGTCATGATCACCGGTGATAACCGCCGCACCGCCCAGGCCATCGCCCAGCAGGTGGGCATCCAACGTGTACTGGCGGAGGTCCTCCCCCAGGACAAGTCCCTGGAAGTAAGACGCCTCCAGAACGAAGGCAAGCTGGTGGCCATGGTAGGCGACGGCATCAACGACGCTCCAGCCCTTGCCCAGGCCGACGTGGGCATCGCCATCGGCACGGGCACGGACGTGGCAATAGAGTCCTCAGATATCACCTTGATCTCAGGGGAATTGCAGGGAGTCGTCACGGCCATAACCCTGAGCCGCGCGACCATGCGTAACATAAAGCAGAACCTTGTCTTTGCCTTTGGGTACAATGCCCTGGGCATCCCCATCGCTGCGGGGTTGCTGTACCCCTTCACAGGACTCCTGCTCAGCCCCATTCTCGCCGCTGCCGCCATGGCGCTCAGTTCCCTATCTGTCGTCGCCAACGCCAACAGCTTACGCCGCTTTCAGCAAAAGCGGGCATAGCTATCATATGAAAGCCTTGCAATGCGCAAACGCCTGCTCCTGTTCTTGACAGTCCTGCTGCTGCCTGCCCTCCTTGCCGCCTGCGGCAGTAATTCCCCGAATACTGTGGACAACCCACAAGTCGCCGCCGGCTTGGACCTTTACAACCGCAACTGCCAGAGCTGCCACGGCAATGCCGCCACCGGCCAGGGCCGCATCCCCCTGGCCCCACCCCACTCCTCCGACGGCCACACCTGGCATCACGCCGACGGCCAGCTTGTAGACCTCATCCTGGGGCGGCTCAACTATCCGGGACGCGTCATGCCCTCCTTTGACCGCGTCCTCACTGAGGCCCAGGTCATGAATATCCTGGCCTACCTCAAGACCAACTGGTCAGACGAGGAGCGTGAGTTCCAGGCTGAGGTGAGCCGGAATTGGGAGACCAGGTAAGCAGGCCCAAATATCCTGAGCCCAGGACATCCCCCTTCATTTCTACCAGGCTTTCTTGGATCGGCCTGGCTCGGTGACCCCTGTTCCTGCAAATGCCTCCTCCCTATCAAGGCTAGGATACCTACGACATTTGCGGTATAGTCTCCTTAGCTTTTCTGCGTAGACAGGTGACGGGGACAATGGCAAGAAAAGCAAACATAACCAGGTTGTTGGGACGCTTTGGCGCACATCCCTCCTACTCCAGTGAGTGGGGATGGGCCGCGGGCCGCCTTCTGGCTGGTGCTGGGGCGCTCTTGGGCACGCTCTATCTGCCCCAAACAGACGGCCTCAGAGCCGCCGTTGTCCTCCTGTCCCTGGCCTTTCTCGGGTACAACCTGTTCATCGGTGCGCTCCTGTGGCGCAGGTGGTTGCTGCCTGCCTTTCTTGCTTCTCTGGTTATGGACAACCTCTTTATTACCAGCGGCTGGTGGTATGCCGCCAGCCTTGTCCCTTCCGTAGCAGGCCTGTCAGCCGAGTCCGACCTGTACCTCGTCCTTTTCCCCCTGGCTATCCTCGGCGGCGCCCGTCTGGGGTGGCTTCTGGGGTCACTGCAGATAGCCCTCTGGGTGGGAGTGATGTCGGCAGCCACCTGGGTCTACTACGACCACGACAGCTACTCCTTCATCCAGCTTCCCATCCGCGTCCTCTTCCTGGCTGTGACCTCTGTCCTGGTGCTGAACTTGCTCTCCCGGCTGGACCGCGAGCGGCAACGGGCTCTCAAGGGCGAGGCGCAGCTCGCCGGCGCCTTGGAGCACCTGAAGGCCTCCCAGAGAGCCATGAGTCAGTCGGAGCGGCTGGCCGCTCTGGGGAAGATGGCCAGCGGCATCGTCCACGACGTCCGAAATACTGTTACCCCTATAATAGGCTTCTCGCAACTGGTGCTCACACGTGAAAAGCAGCTCTCCCAGGAGGCACGAGACTATTTGCAGCTCATCTACCAGGCAGGAGAAGATATCAACCGCATGGCAGAGCGCCTCTCCGACTTCTACCGCCCCAGGGTCAACTCCTCGCCTTTTGCGCCAGTCAACCTGAATACCGTCACACGAGAAGTCATTGCCCTCACTCAACCCCGCTGGCGGGAAGTCGCCCGGAGCGCCGGCGTGGACCTACAGGTAGAGACAGACCTGGCCCCAGGAGCTCCAGTTATCCTCGGGAACGCTAGCGAGCTCCGGGAGGCCCTGGCAAACCTTATCTTTAACGCTACAGAAGCCATAGCCAAGAAAGGCGTCATCAGGGTGCGGACCCGTTTGGTCCCGGCGCCTTCCCTCAACGGCAATTCCACCGCCCTCCTGGAAGTGATAGATAACGGCATCGGCATGGACGAAGAGACGCTCCTCCACTGCCTGGAGCCCTTTTACACTACCAAGGGAGAAAAGGGCACGGGCATGGGCTTGGCTATGGTCTTCGGCACGGCGCAGCGTCACGGGGGCCGCCTAGAGGTGGAGAGCCAGCCGGGCAAGGGCGCCACCGTCCGTCTGGTCTTCCCCATCTCACACCCAGAGCAGCCGTAGCTTCCTAGTGTCCTGACACGCGATCAAGTGCGTGTAAGGCGTGTTGGCGGCCCTTGGAGCGGCTCACCAGAAAAGGCAATGGTCATTCTAGAGCGAAGTGGTCAAACTGCCTTTGCTATTCCATGCGCTCCGCCCCGATGCATCGGGGAATCCCTCACCCCCTCCCCTTGCCCGCACAGGGCCGGGACATCGGCCCGGCTCTCGCTACAGCCGCAAAAGGCTAGACCAAGAACAGCAGTTGTTCTCCTGTCAGGACACTAGGCCCCAGCCGCTGGCGTCCAACTCAATGTTCCGTGCAAAACGCTGGGGGATACCCAAAGTGCTTTGCCCCATTGCGTGGGAAGCGCCGGTGCGGTTCTTCTCCCTTGTGCCCTGTGAAAGGTTGTGCAGAGGCTTGTAATCCCTCGACCGTGGGCCTACCCCGATGAAATCGGGGCGCTACGGGCGGGTGGCGGGAAAAGCCCACCTCTGGCAAAGAGGATGCGCCAGACTCCTGACAGGTCCGGCAGCGCCAGAGCAAGCAAACCCCTGGCAAGGCTTTGCCCTAGGGCGCCCATATGTATATAATATCTGGAGTGGCCCGGTGGTGTAGTGGCCTAACACGCTGCCCTGTCAAGGCAGAGATCGTGGGTTCAAATCCCATCCGGGTCGCCATATATCCCAATGTAGCTGGATTGCAGACATCCAGCTTTTTTCTTGTGTATGCTGCAATATGCATCAACGGCGTCCCCAGCGTGCCCCTTCAAGGATGCCGCCGCCCATGAATACCTTCCCGCCTTCCGCAGCATGAGGATGAGAGAAGTTGACGTATTGATGACAGGCCCTTTCTCCTCCAAAGCTCAAGACACCCCCGCCAATCTATGATTCGTCCTGTGGTGCCCCTGCGCCTGGTTATCCCAGATTGAACACCTCAGGAGCAATCAATGGTCCACGAACACAGCCAACAGCGGGGTAGCAGCCTCTTGCTCATCCTCGGCGCCATGGCCGCCGGCGGCCCGGCCATCCTCTTCCAGGTTCTGAACATTTCTGGGGCCTATCACCTCGGCGAGGTCTCCCCCCAGCTCTCCGCCCTGGTCAACGGCGTCGCCATCATGGGAGCCGCCTTCATCCTCTCCTGGGCCGCCGAAGCCGCCCAGAAGGATGTGTCCGCAGCCCTCGCCATCGCCGTGCTCGCCCTCATCGCCCTCCTCCCGGAGTACTCCGTAGAGGCCTACTTGGCCTGGGACGCTGGCGCCAACCCCGGTGACCCGTTGCGCGTAGGCAGGCTGGCTGCCAACGTTACCGGCGCCAACCGCCTCCTCATCGGCCTGGGCTGGTCCACCGTCGCCATAGCCTTCTGGCTGCGGGTGCGTCGTAACATGAACCTCCCTGCCAAGCTCTCCCGTGAGATTGGCCTGCTGGCCATTGCCACGGCCCTCTCCTTCTCCATTTTTTTCTTCAATGGCGTTGCTTTCGTCCTTGGCCTCGTCATGATCCTCGTCTACGCCAGCTACCTGGTTCTCAGCTCCCTGGCAAAGCCGGAAGAGCCGGACCTGGCCGGCCCCTCCCAGACCATCGGCAACTTACCCAGGACCTGGCGGAGGACCGTTGTGGTCCTGCTGCTGCTCTTTGCCGCAGGTGTTATCCTCTCGTCGGTGGAACCCTTCGTCCATGGCTTGGTAGACACCGGTGAAGCCCTCGGCATCAGCGATTTCCTCTTGATCCAGTGGCTCGCCCCCCTGGCTTCAGAGTCCCCAGAGATGGTGGTGGCCCTCCTCTACACCGCCCGGGCCAACCCCGCAGCAGGCATCACCGTCCTGGTCTCCGCACAGGTGAACCAGCTCACCGTCCTTATCGGGAGCATGCCCATGATATTCAGTATCTCTGCTGGAGGAGTCCACTCTATACACTTGCAGCACACTCAGGTGCTGGAGTTTCTGCTGACCTCGGCCCTCTCCCTTTTCGCCGTCGTGCTCATTGCCCGGCGCAGGCTGAGTATCGTCTCTGCCCTGACCCTTCTGGCCGTGTTCACTGCACAGATCATCACACACGTGGTCTTTGAGTCAGACCACGCCCGCCTTGAGACCTCCCTCCTCGTGTTCTCCCTCCTCCTCATAGGCGGTGCTGTGGCCCTAATTCTCCGGGACCTTGCCCGCTTGTGGCTGCTTTTGCGGTATATCAAGCGCGTAATAGAAGAGCTTGCCGGCGCTCTTGCTCGCAAGCAGCCCCATGCCCTTCCCAAGGGAGGAGGCAGCCACGGCTAGACGTGGCGCCTGTCTATCCTATGCATCCTACCCCCTCTGACACCCCAACGCCACAGCAGCAGCCCCTGGCCGCGAGAATTGCCTCCGCCCTGCGCAAGCGGCCCCTGCTCTCCGCCGGCGTGGGCGTGGCAGCCGTGGCCCTGCTGGCCTGGGCCGCCCTGCTGCTCAGCATCACCAGCTCCACCAGGGACGTCCGCAGCAGCGTCCAAGACATCATCGCCCTGGCCGCAGGCCAGCAGGTGGATAGCATCCTGCGCCCGGAGGAGTACACCCGCCTCCGCCAGTCCCTCGCCGACCTGCACCGCCAGGTGAAGTCTGCCCGGTCTCGCCTCGTCCTGGCAAAGCCTGCGGCCCTGGTGCCGGGGGCCAGGAGACAACTGGGCCGCGCCGAAAGCTTCCTGCAGCTTGCCGACCCCGCTCTTCTGGCAGCCGTGAACACCATGGACGGCTATATGCCTGTCGTGCAGGCCCTAGCCAACACCACCGTACCCATAGACTACGAAGCCCTTCACCAGGCCATAGCCCAGGGGAAACCCCTCTTTGACGAGGCTCACGCCGCCTTGCAAGAGGCCAATGCCCTGAAATCGGCCATGGATCGGGAGGGACTGGCACCAGAAGAGGCCAGGGCCCTGGAGCTGCTGGACACCTATGCGCCGGCCCTGGAGCTGGCAGTCCTTGCCGGGCGGGATGCCCCTCAGGCCGTTGCCGCAGCCGCCAGCATACGGGATACGGTGCGCCAGGCCCGGACCACCCTCCAGGACCCTTCCGAGCTGCTCTTCAACACTGGCGCCGCCCAGGCACAGTTCGCATCTCTGGAGCTGCGCGCCGGTGACCTCCTGGACGGCCTGGCATCTATGAAGGCTTCCCTCAGCCCCGGCGACGCTGCCATCCATCAGACCCTGGACATTGGCATTGAAGCCGCAGCCCTCCTGCAACTCCTGGGCGGGGCCATGTCCGGTTTCACCGACCTCACCAGCGGCCTCCTGGCTGCCGGGCCCCTGAGCGCCGGAGGCGCAGCCGTCCTCCAGTCCGGTCTGCCCGGCCTCATGGCATCCCTCCAGGACGCCCAGCTTGCCCAGGACCAGCTCCTGGATCGCCTTGACCAGACCCCTTCTTCGGCTTCTCCTGTCTCCCCTGCCGCCTTCTTCAGCCTCATCATGGGTCTTGAACCCTCAGCCCTCCAGACCTCCGTCGTAGCCCGGGCGGTCCAGGCCATAACAGCCCTGGAATACCTCATGGGCATGGATGCGCCCCGCACCTACATCCTGGTGGGCCAGAACCCCGACGAAATCCGCGCCACCGGCGGATTCCTCGGCGTCGTGGCTGAACTACACATTGACGGCGGCGAGCTCACCTCTCTGCGCTATCTGGACAGCGTGGACGTGGACCCCCCCGACTTCGCCACCAATCCCATCTCGCCCGAGCCTATCTTCCGCTACCTCTGGATATCCCGGCTGCTCTTCCGGGACGCCAACTGGAACCCCCACTTCCCAGCCTCGGCCACCCAGCTTGCCGACCTCTATGCCAAGGGGCAGGGCGTCCAGGCCGACGGCGTCATCGCCGCCACCGAAGACCTCATCCTCGCCCTGGTGGACGCCCTGGGCAGCGTCCAGGTCCCGGGCCTGCAGGAACCGGTAGACGCCGACGCCGCCGGGCGGTACATAGACGGAGAGCTGCCCTACGCCTGCTTGTCCCGCCATTCCTCCGCCCGGGACAGGCGCTGCTTTGGCGAGGACCTCTTCCAGGCCGTCTTTGACCAGCTCATGCTTCCCCTCCCCGAGGCCGAGCGCAGCGCCGTCATGCAGGTGTTCCTCACGGGGCTGGGCCACAAAGACATGCTCGTCCACATCTTTGACACAAACGCCTCGGAGCTGTTCTGGGAGAGGGAATGGAACGGCGCCGTCAAACAGGTGGACCACGACTATCTGCTGGTGGTGGACAGCGCCCTGCCGGGCCACTCACGCTCCCTCATCCAGCGCCGCATCCAGTATCAGGTGCGTCTGGGGGCCGGCAGCGACATCCAGGCAGACCTCCTCCTCAGCTACCAGCACACCGGCCAGACCCCCGACCCCAACTGCCAGCAGAACTTCGCACTACCCTTCGGCTGCTTCTGGGACTACGTGCGCGTCTATGTGCCCCTCTTGGCGTCCGACGTGCGGACCCCGCCTATCCCAGCCCCCCTGGGCTCCGAATGGCTGGTGTGGGGCTACGAGCCCGCAGACACCCTCAACATCATCAGCTCCCCTCGCCCAGGCACAGAACGCCTGGCAGAGATTGGTGGCTACGTCATGGTGGAGCCCCAGTCCACCGTCACCGTCCCCATCGGCTACACCCTCCCGGCCCGTACCCTCACAGACCTGGGCGGCGGCCTCTACGAATACCGCCTCCTCGTCCAGCGCCAGCCCGGCATCCCCGACGAGCCGGTAGATGTCCTGGTGCAGTTGCCCCTAGGGGGGACCCTGGTCTCGTCATCACCTAGCCCCATCGCCCAGCAGGACGGCTGGCTGAAGTTCACCGTCACCTTGGACCGCGACCAGCTTGTCGTCGTCCGTTACCGCGTGGGGTAGCTTGCCCCGCCCAGCCAACCTCAGTCTAACAAAGGTGCAGGGAACGCAGTCTCCGGCGGGAGCCTGCTGGGGACGTCCCCCAGGACATTAGGGGGGTGGGAGGGAAGCAAGACGCTTGCCTTCTCAGGTGAAGCACACAGACCTCCTCACCCGCCTGAAACGGCGAGGTGCATTCTACTTCTTCCCCTCAAAAAACCGCTGCGGGTTTTCCGTATTGATGCGAGACACCGCCACCCGCGAGATGCCCAGCTCCACCAGCCTTGGCTCCACCCGCCGCTTGATGAACAGGTA
>JACQOP010000160.1 GCA_016202485.1 Chloroflexota bacterium
GGCGGCGGTCTGGAGGACGCGGGTGACGACGACGTCTATAGTGCTGCCGTCGTGGCGGCGGCCGTTCTCCACGACGATCATGGTGCCGTCGTCCAGGAAGCCGACGCCCTGGCCCAGCTCTTTGCCTTCCTGCATGACGTGGACCTGAAGCTCTTCGCCAGGGATGACCAGGGACTTCATGGCGTTGGCCAGGTCGTTGACGTTCAGGACGGCGACGCCTTCAATCTCGGCGACGCGGTTGAGGTTGAAGTCAGTGGTGACGATGGGAGCGCCCAGGCTCTTGGCCAGCATGACCAGCTTGCCGTCCACTTCCATGCCATCCCAGCGGTCCACGTCCAGCACCTGGACGGGGATGTCGGTTTCCTTGCTGAGCTTGTTGAGGATTTCCAGGCCGCGGCGTCCGCGGTTACGGCGTGTGGAATCGCTAGAGTCGGCAATGTGACGGAGCTCGTCCAGGACGAAGCGTGGAACGACAAGGGTACCGTCAATGAAACCGGTCTGGCTGATATCGGCGATGCGGCCATCAATGATGGCGCTGGTGTCCAGGACGACCTTGGTGTAGCCGGTGGAGCTGCGCCGGAGGCCCCCGAGTCCTGGCAGGATGGCGATGACGTCTTGCTCGCGGCCAACGAGGATGATGGCGCCTGCGGTGCCCAGGAGAAGGGTGAGGAGGAGGGGAAGCCAGTCGCCGGGCCAGCCGGAGAAGCGGCCCAGGGGTACGGCGATGAGGGCGGCGATGCCCAGGCCGAGGGCCAGGCCCAGGCCGGCGGCGAAGATACGCGAGGTGGGGACATCCCTGAGGGCATTGACGAGGGCAAGGAGGAGGAGGGGGAGGACAAGGAAGCCCAAGACAGCGCCAAAGGCAAAACCAGCGAAGCCCAGCATCAAGGGGTCGGCGCCGGTCATCCGGTCTCCTGTGGTGGCGCCCGCGCTCCATCCCATCAAGCCCAGGAAGAGGGCGCTCAGGACACGAAGCCTAGTATGGGACAACATCGGCCATCCTCCTCCACCCTTCCAAGCGGCCGACCGGCAGGGGGACCAGTAATGCTTCTCTGCGTATGAAAAAACCCCTACTCACACGGCCTTCCTCCGCATGGTAATTTACGGGGACGCCGTGTCCTACGCGTATTTATCGTAGCAGAGGCTATAGGAAGCTGTAAAGCAATGGGATACGGTAGAGCGGCCTGTCCCCTCATAAAAGGGAAGATCAACCACAGAGGACACAGAGGCGGGGTCCTGATGGCGTCCTGCTGGAATTGGGACTCAAAGACAGGCTCTCAAGGAGCCGCCTGATTAGTCGGCCTGGAGGAAGAAGTGGGAGTAGCCGAGGGAGCAAAGGGAGGCGACGAGGATGGAGCGCAGGGTTTTGCCGGAGATGGTGACCAGTAGGAACTGCCAGAGGGGCATACGCATGGAGCCGGCGATGACGCCGACGATGTCAAAGAGGGGGTTGGGGACGAGAGAAAAGGCGAGGACAACAATCCAGCCGCGGCGGCGCATCCAGGGCTGGATGCGGTGGTAGACGATGGTCTTCTGGGCGAGTCCGCTTCCGCTGAAGCCAGCCAGATAGCCAGTAAGCTCGCCAAGGCCCTGGCCAACCCCACCCACAATGCCGACAAACAGAGGGGTCAAGAGGATACCGCCCCAGCAGATGGCCACGATGCCCGGTAGGGGGAAGACAAGGGAGGCATTGCCAATAATGGAAATGAGGAAGAGAGCCGGGTAGCCCACAGTGGCTATGCCTGAAAAGTCCCTGTGCAGGTAGGTGGCGGCGGCGGTGATCATGATGACGGCGATGAAGGCGGCCAGCCGGAGGTACCGGCTGGGGACGCGCCGGAACCGTCCGAGGGACGAAGGGGCGCTGGAGGGCGGAGTTGCCATTATGTGGGGTGCTCCTCCCTGGCAAGGGTTTCCTGGCGGGAAGAGCCGCCATGTCCATACACCCCTTCCAGGAAGTCCAGGAGGAGGCGGTTGAACTCCTGGGCCTTTTCTATCTGTGGCAGGTGGCCGCACCCTGGCAAGATATGCACGCCGGCAGTGGGCGAGGCTGCCCTCGCGCGGTAGGCGTGGGAGACGGGAATGACTGCGTCTTGTTGTCCCCACACGACCAGAACGGGACGGTTGAAGCCGTGGAGGCCGTCAAGCTGGACCAGGTCTGGTCTCAAGCCTCCCAGGTTCACGCCTTGCCTGAGGATGCTGATTGCTGCGCGCTGGACGCCGGGCACGGAGGCCATGCGGTGGATTTCCTGGAGCATGGCCGGGTTAATGAGGTGCGGCTGGTGGAAGAGGGTAGGCAGGAGGCCGGGGCCCAGGCGCATATCCAGGAAGGCGAGGAGGGGGCCGACGATAGGTATGGAGGCCAGGCGCATGGCGCGGGGAAGCTCACGGCCCAGGCCTGCGGGGCTGGCCAGGGCCAGGGCATGGGTGCGCTCCGGGTAACGGATGGCGGCTGCCAGGGCCACGAGGCCGCCCATGGAGCTGCCCACCAGGGTGACCCGCTCCAGGCCCAGGGTGTCCAGAAAGGCGATGGTAAATCCCACGCCGAAGTCCAGGGTGTAGGGGGCGCGTGTCCTGGCAGACCCGCCGTGGCCGGGCAGGTCTGGGGCGTAGACGGTGTAGGCACTGGCAAGGGCAGGAAGGTTCATGCCCCAGACGGCATAGTCGCCGCCCAGGCCGTGGAGCAGCAACACCGGGGGGCCGCTGCCTGCGCGGGCATAGGCAACGGCGCCGATGCCGGGTAAGTGGATGCGTTGTTGCAGGGGTGTGGAATGCATAGCAGGTGACCGGCCAGGGCAGAGACGACGGGAGCTCCACCACGGATTATAGCAGAGGAGGCAGGCAAGGAAGTGATGCTATAATGGCGGCATGGTGAGGATATACACGCGGCAAGGAGATACGGGGAAGACGGGCCTGCTGTACGGCGGGCGCGTGTCCAAGGCTGACCCGCGCTGCGAGGCCTACGGGACGGTGGACGAGGCGAACTCGGCGCTGGGCTTGGCCCGCGCCCTGTCCCAGGACCCCCGGGTGAAGGCGGTGCTGAAGGAGGTGCAGCGGGAGCTGTTTACGGTGGGGGCTGAGCTGGCGACCGACGCCGCGGAGTACGAGAAGCTGCTGCGGCACTTTTCGGTGGTGACGCCAGAGATGACGGAGCGGCTGGAGCGCACGATAGATGAGTTGGAGGAGGAGGTGCGCCTGCCGCGGTCCTTTGTTATTCCTGGGGCATCGGCGGCGTCGGCGGCCATGGACCTGGGGCGAACGGTTCTGCGCCGGGCCGAACGACGGGCGGTGGAGCTGCAGGAGGCGGGGCTGCTGGTGAACCCGGAGGTGCTGCGGTACCTGAACCGGGCCTCGGACCTGGTGTTCATGCTGGCGCGGTATGAGGACCGGGCGCTGCCCCGGGAGCTGCTGACGGGGGAGGGGGGGTAACAAACCCCCCTTTGGGTAGGAGGTCTGAGACCTTGACCACAAGGTATGGGATTACTACAATCGGGCCAACATGACAGCGCACACTGTGTTGATGCGAGACGACTTTGGAGGTAAGCTAACCAGTCTTAACTGCCTAGCATACAACTCAGCGATTTTTCGCTCACAGGATGAAGTTTTGCTGGACATGGCCCATGTTACCTTTATCCATCCGATTGCTCTCGTTGGATTTCTTCGCTTGTATCAGAAATTACATAATTTGGGGAAGAAGATTCACATAAAACTCCCTATAAGTGGAGATGTTGTCAATTACCTAGCAAACGTCCATTTCCTTGAAGCGTTAGAGTCCGTGGAACCCGTTGCTGGTTCTCCACAGGTTCTCAATAGGCTCATACCTGATCTAACCACCATTGTGCCCGTACAACGGTTTGATAATGAAGGCGAAGTGGAAGCTCTAGCGCAGCGTTTAGAGGAAGCGATGGGGACAATGGGAGGGTTGATGCCTTCATGCTACACGATAGTTGCTGAATTGGCATCCAACGTAGTTCATCATTCTGGGGTGGGAAACGGGTGGGCAATGGTTCAACGATACGGTTATTCTACTGGGAGCATAATAGAAATAGCAGTTGGTGACTGGGGGAAGGGTGTTCGGAATTCCCTTAGGGGGAATGAGGATTTGGCTCTCAAAATCACATCAGCCAGGGATGCCATTCGGCTAGCCATAAAAGAAGGGAGCAGTAGGTTTAAGGATCCTCATAGAGGATACGGTCTACATCATATCCGTACCGAAGTAAAGGCT
The DNA here is from genome assembly GCA_016202485.1 of Chloroflexota bacterium. Lineage (GTDB taxonomy): Bacteria > Chloroflexota > Dehalococcoidia > Lucifugimonadales > JACPCL1 > JACPCL1. Next base: position 4,223 of record JACQOP010000160.1, read on the forward strand.
CCCCAAAGGCAGTTTACTCTCAGGTCTGGAACAGGGTGTTTGGTCGTGTATGATAATGGTCGCTTCCGGACGAAAGTGATGCCCTCTCTCGTTGGGGTTTTGGCTGAAGCCAGAATTCCCTGTTAGACGCCTGAAAGGTCACAACTATGAACATGACCATTGAGTTGAAGAATTACGGAACTAGCTTTGCTACGCGGAGTAGAGCAGTGTCACTCGTTGTGGAGTTCTCAACTGTAATTCGGCGAGAGCGCCCGCAGCAATTGATGCTGGATTTCACTGGTGTGAATGTGGTCTCTCCTTCCTTCGCTACTGAATTCGTAGTAAGTCTCCTTCGCAACCTCCGCTCTACTGAGTACAAACCTGACACCATACAGTTTGTCGGGAATTCTCCCCTGGTCAAAGATCGGGTACTACGGGCTCTCAAGTTGTACGCGACAAATTCTCCAACTGGCCGTAAACAGGACTTTGATCTTGATAAAGTACTGGTTACATAGGCTCAAGTAAACCTTTCAAGAAGGAACGTGCTCCCGTGGACAAAACAGAAGAGGATATGCGGGCCAACTGTGGGGTGCTGCGGCGCTACCGGGACCTGCTGCCCATCACCAGCGCCACCCCCATGATCAGCCTGGGTGAAGGGAGCACGCCTCTCGTCCACTCGCGCTATATCGGCAAGACCATTGGGTGCGAGGAGCTGTACTTCAAGCTGGAGGGGTGCAACCCCAGCGGGTCCTTCAAGGACCGGGGGATGGTGGTGGCCGTGGCGAAGGCCATGGAGGCGCGGAGTACGACGATAGTATGCGCCTCTACGGGGAACACCAGCGCCTCGGCGGCGGCCTACGGGGCCTACTGCGGGCTGCGGACGGTGGTGCTGGTGCCCAAGGGGGCGGTAGCCTCGGGCAAGCTGGCCCAGGCGATCGCCTACGGGGCGCAGATCCTGGTGGTGAAGGGCAACTTTGACCAGGCGCTGGAGCTGGTGCGGGAGCTGTCCAACTCGCACCCTATTACGCTGGTCAACTCGGTCAACCCCCACCGCCTGCAGGGGCAGAAGACCGCCGCCTTTGAGGTAGTGGACGTCCTGGGGGACGCGCCGGACTACCTGTTCATCCCCGTGGGGAACGCCGGCAACATCACGGCCTACTGGATGGGCTTCTCGCAATACTTTGCGATGGAGCGCATTGCCAGGCGGCCCAGGATGATGGGCTTCCAGGCGGAGGGGGCAGCCCCCATTGTGCTGGGACACCCCGTGGAGCACCCGACGACCATTGCCTCGGCCATACGCATCGGCAACCCGGCGAGCTGGAGGCAAGCCGTGGCGGCCCGGGACGAGTCCGGCGGGCGCATAGACGCCGTGAGCGACGAGGAGATCCTGGCGGCCTACAAGCTCATGGCCAGCAGGGAGGGGATCTTCTGCGAGCCGGCTTCTGCGGCGTCGGTGGCGGGCCTGATGAAGAGCGCCAGGGACGGTCTGGACCTCACGGGTAAGCGGGCGGTGTGCGTCATCACGGGCACGGGGCTGAAGGAGCCGGAGCTGGCGGCCCAACAGGCGGCAGCCCCGCCGTTGGAGATAGAGGCGACCCTGGCGATGGTGGAGCAGGCGCTGGACCTGGTGGCGATGGGGTGAGTGGAGGGTGGAAGAGGGATGGTTCGAATCCCGTATAGCCCACTTGCAAGCGTTTGTGAAATCGTTGCGAGCACTTGCCAGAACTAAGAATCTGCCGAGCAGGAAGCTTCCACCTCTTCGCACCGGTATAAACTGCTGGAGCCTATGGAATGAGGCGTCAGGAACGAAGTTATGGTGAGTGAACCAGAGGCTCAGTTAGGCTCGGAACCTGAAAAGCATGGGGAGGCTACTGAACGACGAAGGCTTTCTCCGGACGAGATTTCCCGTATCTGGACTAAGGTTCGGTTTAACGCCCCCTTCGCATTACAGGAAATGAATGCCTCGCTCAATTTTCAGCATTGGGGAGTTGCCGGAATAGCTGAAGTTGCCTATAAGAAACGGCCTCCTGACGAAATAGCAGCCCGGACGGGCTGGAAAACCAAGGGAGAGGGTGCAGAACTCACCATTGTAGGTGACCCCTACGGTAGGACAGATTTCTCGGAATTTGTAGTGGGATTCCAGACGCCGTTTCCGTTCTTGATTCACCACCTTCCGAATGAACAACGCACGAGGCTGATCGAAAGGGCTGGAGACGAGCGGCTAGCCCACAAGGTCTTGCTCGACTCACTTCTTCGGCGAACTCTCCTGGTAGTCAACGAAGTGATTGATGGGTATGCACGGGTTACTGGATCGTGGCTTGTTCGCCCGCTGCTATCGATGACCTGATGAACTTTGAGGCATACCATGAATTAGACGGAGAACGCCTTCAGTTCGCTTTGTTCCCTATGCATTTCCCATCGCCACCTCTCGAACTGGAGAATCTCTCAGTAAGACCTTCCGAGAAGCCTCTAGAGGCCCTTCTCGAATTCTTAAACCGCCCCAACAGACTTCGGGTATTATTAACACTTGAAACTAGAGCATTAAGGGGCGCTGCTGCTGAGGATACCAGAGCGGCCATCATTGATGCTTGGACAGCTCTTGAGGTCTATATAGACAACGTCCTTGAAATTGGACTACGAGAGAAGGGTGTGTCAATCAGCGAAGTCAAAAAGCTACTAGACTTGAGGGCTTCCCAGCAGCCAGCGTCCATAAGCGAAGCTGTTGACTTAGCCAATATCGAACCAAAGGTGAGATCTGGTCTGCGAAAGGCGTTTGGCCTTGAACTTGCTAGTAATTCTAAGTTTTGGAGTAGCTTCAACAAGGCAAGAGAAATTCGCAACGAGGCAACTCACGGCGGAGTACAGCCAGCGCTGCAGCAAGTAATCGATGCTCTGAACATAGTGCGTACGATAGTTGACAAGGTTGAGGAGGTCGTTAGCAGGAGTTAGCCGCCTACAACTCTAGACAGAGCGCCTCTAAGATGATAAGCAGACAGCTAGCTCAAAGGTGGGCTGGGTTCTTGCTATTGTCCACGACGGCCCACCAGCAAAACCCGAACTTCGAGAGGTGCGCTGCCTTCTGATCTAGCTCCCACTAAACCAACAGGGCGGTGAATATGAGCACTGAGACCCCAAATTCTGGTGAGGACTGGATTTCGGCGGAAGGAACACAACCGGAAGAAGGACACCTCTTGAAACTATTGAAGGAGAGCAGCGCCACTGAACAGGCTAACCTAGCAGGAGGTGGAGAAAACCACTTCAGGCCCCGTGGATGTCGGTACAACCTGGAAAGTAACGGCCCGAGTCCAAGGCCAACCCATGACGATCACCATCGAGGTCACCGAACACGAACCGAACAGCAAGTTTGGGTTCAAAACTACGTCAGGGCCGATCCAGGCCCAACAGGTGTTCTCCCTTGAGCCCATTGCAGGAGGGACAAGGCTGACCATGGCCCTTGAGCTAGCGAATCCAGAGCTTGCCGCGCCTGCACGGCAGCAGTGGGACAACGATCTGCTCGTCCTGAAGCAGTTACTGGAAGCTCAAGCATAGGGCAATCCCTGCCAGCAAAGGAGGCACATGATGAAGAGTTTACAGAAGATGGAGGAGGAGAGAAGCATCCTGCGTTGGGGTGGCCTGGCCGGCATCCTGGGCGGCATCCTCTTGATTCTCTCGTTCCTCGTCTTCGTGATGATCCTGGTCCTCGCGGGCGTGGATCTAGACGAC
>JACQOP010000161.1 GCA_016202485.1 Chloroflexota bacterium
CCTGGGGGCGGTGGATGTGCTCTTCCTCCCGGTGGGGGGCTTCTTCACCATCGACCCCGCCCAGGCCAACCGCATCTGCCAGCAGCTCTCCCCCAAGGTGGTCATCCCCATGCACTACAAGACCCCCAAGTGCGGCTTCCCCATCGCCCCGGTGGATGACTTCCTCAAGGGCCGCCCCCGGGTGAAGCGTCTCTCCGCCAGCGAGGTCCAGCTAGACCGGAACTCCCTGCCTAAAGAGCAGGAGACACTGGTCCTCCAGTACGCCCTCTAGCCGCCCTCGGCGGGAAAGACTAAATTGACACTCCTCTGGGGTGAGGATATAATGCTAGCCTGGCTGGAAAGGTATCATGGCAAAAAGCACCTATCAACCCAAGAAAATCCCCCGGCGGCGGGAGCACGGTTTTCTGAAGCGGATGAGCACCCGCCAGGGGCGGGCCGTGCTCAAGGCCCGACGCCTTAGAGGGCGCAAGCGCCTCACGGTGGTCTGAGGCCCATCGGCGGGGGCAAAGGCCCATGACTTTCCCCCAGCGGGAACGGCTGTCCGGGGGCCAGACCATCACCTCTTTGAGCCAGAAGGGGCGCCGCTGGGCCAACCGCCATCTGGTGCTCCGGGCCCAACCCAACGGGCAGGCCCACAACCGCTACGGCTTCACAGTAAGCCGGCGGCTGGGCCCCGCGGTGGGGCGCAACCGGTTGCGGAGACAGCTACGAGAAGGGGTGAGGTCCCTTCCCCTGAAGCAAGGGTGGGACCTGCTTTTTATCGCCAGGCTTCCCGCCCGCGAGGCTAGCTTTGATGAACTGAGGCAGGCGTCCGGGGAACTCCTGTCCCGGGCGAGCCTGCTGGAGGATACAATGCCTTGAAGGGCATGGCTCTCTTCCTTATCCGCTGCTATCAGCGCTATATTTCGCCCTTGATCCCTTCGTCCTGTCGCTTCACCCCCTCCTGCTCCCACTACGGGTATGAGGCCATCGCGGAGCACGGCTTCTGGAGGGGGGGCTGGCTCACCGTCAAGCGGCTGGCTCGCTGCCACCCCTTCCACTCCGGGGGCTACGACCCCGTCCCCCCTCATCCCAAAGCCCAGGGCTCGGCCTAAGGCGGGGATGGAGATGCCGAGCCTTCCCAAGTGGCTTTTTGCCCTGTCCCTGGTGGCTCTGGCCCTTTTGGGCTTCGCCGGCTGTTCCAGCAACCCCAAACAGGGCTGGCCCAGCCCCGCGGTGGTGGGAGACACCATCTATGTGGGCTCCCGCAGCGGCAAGCTCATGGCCCTGGACCGCGCCCAGGGCAGCGTCCGCTGGCGCTACCCCGCGGAGGCAGATAAGCGCCTGGGCTTTATTTACAGCGCCCCTCTAGTGGTGGAGCATGCCCTCTACCTGGGTACTTACGAGGGCAAGGTATATGCCCTGGATGTAGATAGCCACGAGCAGCTCTGGGAGCCCTTCAATGCCGGGGGGCGCATCGTGAGCCAGCCCGTCCTCCAGGGGGAGACCCTCCTGGTAGCCGCGGGCAACCGGCTCTTCGCCCTGAGCCGAAAGACGGGCCGGCCCCTTCGGGAGCCCTTCGTGGCCGAGGGCGACATCTGGGCGGGCCCGGTGCTGAACCGGGGCACCATCTACTTCGCCACCCTGGGGCATAAGGTCTATGCCCTGGACGGCGAGACCTGGGCCCTCCGGTGGGCCCCCTTCACGGCCCAGGGGGCCTTCGTCACCGACCCCCTGGTGGTGGACAACACCGTGTATGTGGGGGCCTTCGACTCCAAATTCTACGCCCTGGACGGGGCTACGGGCCAGCTCCGCTGGCCCCAGCCCTTCGCCGCCGACGCCTGGTTCTGGAGCCCGGCGGTGGCCAACGAGAAGGCAGTATACGTGGCTAGCATAGACGGCAAGCTTTACGCCCTGGACTACAAGACCGGAGCCAACCGCTGGGGCCAGCCCTACTTCGCGGGAGGCCCTGTGGGCACCGGGCCCATCCTGGCCGACGGCCACCTCATCCTCTCCACGGACAAGGGCCGGGTCCAGGCCCTGGAGCCCTCCCAGGGGACACCCCTATGGGAGTATGAGGCCGAGGCCGGGGTGCTGGGGGCCCTGGAGCCCTCCGAGGGAACCCTCTATTTCATGGACCAGGAGCAGAATTTGCATGCGGTCAGGATAGACAGCGGGCGCCGGGTCTGGCGCGTGCCCCTGGGACAATAGGGAGATAGCGGCCTTTGGAAGCCCTCTGGAACATCCTCCTCCTCCAGCCCATCCTCAATGCGTTGGTGGTCTTCTCCGTCCTGCTGGGGGGGAGCTTCGGCCTGGCCATCATCGCCGTCACCGTCATCGTGAGGATTATCCTCTGGCCCTTGAGCCTGCGCCAGCTCCGAGTGACTCAAAAGCTCTCCACCCTTCAGCCCAAGCTCAAAGAGCTCCAGCAGAAATACCGCGGCGACAAGGAGCGCCTTTCCCGGGAGCAGTGGAAGCTCTATCGGGAAGGGGGCGCCAACCCCATGAGCTTGGGCTGCATCCTGCCCATGCTCCTCCAGTTCCCCATCTGGATAGCGGTCTTCCAGTCCATCACCCAGGCCCTGGCGGCCACCCCAGAGGGCCTTTTCGAGCTCTCCAAGCACCTATATCCCTGGCCCTTCCTGGGCCGGGCCACGCCCCTGGAGGGCAACTTCCTCTGGCTGGAGCTTTCCCAGACCGACCCCTACTTCATCATGCCCGCCCTGACCTTCGCCAGCATGTGGGTCCAGATGAAGATGAGCGCCACGCCGCCCGTTTCCCCTCAGGCGGCCACCCAAAACACCATGATGCAGTTCATGATGCCGGTCATGTTCGCCCTCCTCACCCTTCAGTTCCCCAGCGGCCTGGCGGTATACTGGGTGGCGTCCACCGTCATTGGCATCGTCATGCAATCTTTTGTCACCGGCTGGGGCCCGCTGCTTCCCTCGCGAGCAGGGGGCAAGGCTGCCCCCGCGCCCGCCGCGGCGACAGGCAATGTCAGCGCTGCCCCAGCCCCAGAAAAGGGGCGTCAAGGTGGAAAGAGTAGAGCGGATAGAGGCAAGCGCCGAAACCGTTGAGGTCGCCCTCGAGTTGGCCTTGAGACGACTCAGCGAGGCTCGGGAGGAGGAGCTGACCCAGGACGATGTGGAGGTGGAGGTCCTGAGCCGGGGCAAGGCGGGCATATTGGGTCTGGGGGCCGAGAAGGCCCGGGTGCGGGTGAGCCTGCGGGCCCGCCCCGAGCAGGGCGAGGCCGATGTGGCCGCCCTGGGCCGCCAAACCCTGGAACGACTCCTGGAGCTCATGGGGGTGGAGGCCACCGTCCGCCTCAAGGCGGCCTCCCCGGAGGACGCCGGCTCCCCCACGGTGGCCTTCGACATCTCCGGCGACGACCTGGGCATCCTCATCGGCCGCCGGGGCGACACCCTGGCCTCCCTCCAGTACCTGGTGAACCTCATGGTGAGCCGCCAGCTCAAAGCCCAGGCGGGCATCGTCCTGGATGTGGAGGGCTACCGGGAACGCCGCTACCAGGCCCTCCAGGCCCTGGCGGAGCGCATCGCCGCGCGGGTCAAGGCCACGGGGCGGCCCTTCTCCTTGGAGCCCATGCCCGCCAACGAGCGGCGCATCATCCACCTGGCCCTGCGGGATAGCCCCGATGTGGTCACCGAGAGCGCAGGCGAGGGGGAGTCCCGCAAAATTACCATCTTCCCCAAGCGCTTATTCAATCGCGAGGAATTGGGCCGAGGAGATAAAGGATGACGGAGAATGAACGCCGGGCCTGGGTGGGGCGAGAGTTGGCCCCGGTGCCCTATAAGGTGAGCGGGGAACACATCAAAGAGTGGTGCCAGGCAGTGGGGGAGAAAAACCCTGTTTACTTTGACGCCAGGGCTGCCCGGGCCGCGGGCTACCCCGGACAAATCGCCCCACCCTCCTACGCCATCATGCTGTCCACCCACCAGGTGCGCTCGCTGCCCTTCGGGCAGCTCCTGGGCCGGGACACGGCCCCACCCAGCATGCCCGCCCAGTATGGGGAGCAGACCTTCGAGCACCACCTCCCTCTGGTGGCCGGTGAGACCTACACCATCCGGGGCCGCATCGCCTCCGTGGAGACCAAGGAGGGGCGGCAGCCCTTTGACCTGGTGGCGGTGGAGTCCATCATCGAGGACCGCCACGGGGAGAGGGCCGTCTTCAGCCGCCTGGGCCTCATATTCCGCCGCTAGAAGGGGTGAAGGATGCCTCGCTTCCATGACATCACCGCGGGGACGGAGCTCCCGCCCCTAACCTGTAAGATTGAATACCAGCACATCATGGACATGGCCCTGTGCCTCCACGACCACCAGCCCATGCACCTGGACACCCTGCGGGCCAAGGAGGCCGGCCGGCCCGGGCCCGCCACCCATGGCCCTTCCAACTGGGCCTTCTTCTGCCGCTTCCTCACCGACTGGCTGGAGCGTCCCGAGCAGCTGGTGCGCATCTATACCCGCTTCCTGGCCCCCCTCTTCGCCGGTGACACCATCACTAATCACGGGCGGGTGAAGGCCAAGCGTCAGGAGGGCGGCCAGGGAATTGTGGAGGTGGAACTCTGGCAGGAGAAGGCCGACGGCACTCGCACCATGGCCGGCGAGGCCACCGTGGCGCTGCCGCTGGGGTAGCAGGCCCCAGGCCCCACCCCATGTACCGGGCTTCACCTGGGGTATCTATATGTCATTCTGAGGAGTCCGCCTGCGGCGGCTCAGAATGACATTGCTTCCTGCTTAATTTTGGGACGAGTTCTAGGAGGGCTGACTGGGTGCCGGCCGCAGGGCCGCGGCGGCCTCCAGGCTGGCAGGGTGGAGCAGGCCGCCCCGCCTTCGTATTTGCGCCATCTGATGCTCCAGGAGGCCCAGCAGGGCCTTGTCCAAATCCTCCTCGGCCTGCCTCCGCAGGCGCGCCAGCTCCGGGTCCCCGGCGAGCTTCCCGGGCTCCGTCTTGTCGGCCACATAGAGGAGCCTGTCCAAAGCCCCCATCCCCCGCCGTCCCGTAGTGTGGCAGTCCACCGCCGCCAGAAGCTCCTCATCCTGGATGCCGTAGTCGCGGCGCAGCAACGCCGCCCCCACGGGGCCATGGAGGAGCACGGGGAGGCGCGCCTCAATCTCGCCCACGGGGAGGCCCAGCTCCCTTGCCAGAGCCAGCAGCTCTTGGCCGCTCCAGGCCCGGGCGAGGTCGTGCACTAGGCCGGCCCGGCGGGCTTTTGGCGCAATGTCATCGGGTGTTTGACCCAGGGCAACAGCGTGCCGCCGGGCCAGGTAGGCCGCCAGGGAGGCCACGCGGCGGCAGTGGGCCAGCAGAGGCAACGGCAGGCCCGCCAGGGCGGCCCGCAGGGAGGGGGAGAGGGTGGCGAGAGGGTCAGACAAAGCCGCTCTACGAGGGGTGGGGGTTATTCAGGCGCATCAGCAGCCGTCTTCGTCAGGGGGGCGTCGCCGCCGCGGTGACGCTCCGCCCGCCTGCAGCGGGTTTCCCGGCCAGGGCGCAATCATGGAGTCGGGCCTGGGCCTGCACCTGGGTGTGGCTCCCCACCACGCACCTGGTCAAGGAGGCGCCTCGGCCCGCGGTCACGCCCTCCCACAGCACCGTGGCTTCCACCATCGCCTCCGGCCCCAGGTGGCACCCCGGCCCCAAGACCGCGGGGCCCCAGATGCGGACGCCCCGCTCCAGCTTGCAGCCATCCCCGATGAGGCAGGGCCCCCTTAGCTCCGCCCCCGGGGGCACCACCACCCCCTTGCCCAGGCGCACCTCATTCCCCTCCCAGGGCACCAGGAAGCTCTGGGCCTGGCCCTGAAGGAGGTCGCAGTTGAGCTGGAGATACTTCTGCGGCGTCCCCATGTCCACCCAGTAGCCGCTAAAGGGATAGCCATACACCGGCTCCCCCTGCTCCAAAAGGAGGGGGAAAAGCCCGCGCTCGAACATGTAATGGGTGTCCGGGGGCGCCTGCGCCAGGGCCTCCGGCTCCAGGATATAGACGCCCGCATTAATCCAGTTGGTGGTAGCCTCCTCCCGGTGGGGCTTCTCGATGAAGCGCTGCACCCTTCCCCCCGGCCCCGTCTCCACCACCCCGAAGGCGGAAGGGTCCTCCACCCTGGTCAGGGCGATGGTGGCCTGGGCCTGGCGACTCTGATGGAAGGACAGCATGGCCCCCAGGTCCAGGTCGGAGAAGATGTCCCCATTGAGCACAGCGAAGGTGCGGTCCAGGTGGGCGGCGGCGCGCTTCACCGCCCCCGCCGTGCCCAGGGGGCGAGGCTCTAAAGCGTAGCGCAGGCGAACCCCCGTCCCCTCGCCGGCCCCGAAATGGGCCTGGATGACCTGGGGGAGATAGCCCACCGCCAGGATGACCTCATCCACGCCGTGCTGGCGGAGGTGGGCTAAGGTGTGCTCCAGGAAGGGCCGGTTGAGCACCGGCACCATGGACTTGGGCATCCCATGGGTGAGAGGGCGCAGGCGCGTCCCCTCGCCGCCGACCAGGATTACCGCCTTCACAGCTTCCTTCCCAGCCCAGCCGCCTTGGGCCTGATGACCATGGGGGAGCGGGCCAAAGCAATGGTCGGGGTGGCCGGATTTGAACCGGCGACCACCTGAACCCCATTCAGGTGCGCTACCGGGCTGCGCTACACCCCGACTGCCGTCATGTTAGCATAAGGGCCAGGGGGATGCAATACAAAACCAGGGGACGCCGAGGCCTCACCCCCCGTATCCCCGCTCTTGCCAGGAAAGGGGGAGGAGAAGAAGAGATCTGGGGGGCACCCCCAGGCCCCCGGCAAGGGCTTGCCTCCTGTACCCCTACGCCTGCAGCGGTAGATGGATTGGGAGTCCAGAGGGCCGTAGCCCTCTGGTGGGGGTTTGGGGGTGTCCTCCCACAATCTATCCCCCCTGCCTGGCCAGGCAGGGGGTCAGGGATGGTCGTAAGGCCTTGCCAAACAGCCTGCACCCTTGCCCTTGACATCCAAGGGCGAATGGCTATCATGGAAAGACAAACTCACAACCGTTTAGCCCTGTGGAGAAGGCCACCGCTATCATGTCCTACGCCAAGGCCCTCCAGTGTCGGGAGTGCCACCGCGAATACCCCCTGAACCCTATCCACTTCTGCGAGTTCTGCTTCGGGCCGCTGGAAGTGCTCTATGACTATGCCGCCCTGGCCAAAAGCATCTCCCGCCAGAGGATCCAGCGCGGCCCACTCTCCAGGTGGCGCTACCGGGACCTCCTGCCCGTCTCCCGGGA
>JACQOP010000162.1 GCA_016202485.1 Chloroflexota bacterium
CCCCTGGGTAGCTGCACCATGAAGTACAACCCCAAAATCAACGACCAGGTGGCCTTTTTGCCCGGCATGGCCAACTTGCACCCGCTGGCCCCTGCCGAGGCAGCTCAGGGAGCGCTAAAGCTCGTGTATCGCCTGCAGTCCTACCTGTGCGAGGCCTCGGGCATGGCTGGCGCCGGCCTTGCTACCATGGCTGGCGCCCAGGGGGAACTGGCCGGCGTCCTCATGGTCCGCGCCTACCACCACGCCCAGGGCAGCGCTGGCCGCAAAGTCATGCTTATCCCGGACAGCGCCCACGGCACCAACCCGGCATCGGCAGCTATGGCTGGATTTTCCGTGGTCAGCATCCCCTCGGACAGCCGGGGCAACATGGACCTGGAGGCCCTGCACAAAGCGGCCGGGCCAGACCTGGCGGGGCTGATGATCACTCTGCCCAGCACACTGGGCCTGTTTGATGAAGGCGTCCTGGAGATATGCGACATTGTCCACCGGGCAGGCGGCCTTGTGTATGGTGATGGGGCCAACATGAACGCCCTGCTGGGCCAGGCCAAGTTCGGCCAGCTTGGCTTTGACGTTATCCACATCAACCTGCACAAGACCTTCAGCACCCCCCATGGCGGCGGCGGCCCTGGGGCCGGCCCCGTCTGCGTGGGGGACAAGCTCCTGCCTTTCTTACCTTCGCCGGTGGTGGAACAAGAGACGGTAGGCGAAGAGGAGAGGTACCGCTTCATGAGGCCGCAGAAAACGATTGGCAAGGTAGGGGCCTTTCACGGCAACTTTGGCGTCCTGGTCCGCGCCTATGCCTACATCCGCGCCCTAGGGGGCGAGGGACTCAGACAGGTAGGCGAGGACGCCGTGCTGAACGCCAACTACCTCCAGGCCAAGCTTCGTGACGCCTACGACCTGGCGTACGACCGGCTGTGCATGCATGAGGTGATCCTGTCGGCAACACGGCAGCGCAAGCAAAGCGTAAAAGGGCTGGACATCGCCAAACGCCTTCTGGACTACGGCTTTCACGCCCCTACCATGTACTTCCCTCTCATCGTAGACGAAGCCCTTATGATAGAGCCGACGGAGACCGAGTCCAAAGAGACCCTAGACGCCTTCATAGAGGCTATGTTGGCTATTGCTCGTGAAGCCCAGGAAACTCCTGAGCTGGTGCGTGGCGCTCCCCATACCACTCCCATCTCTCGCCTGGATGAGGCCCGCGCTGCCCGTCAGCCGGACCTGCGGTGGCGGCCCAAAACCTAGGGCACGGCAACAACCCCCCGCCTGTACAGGCCAGGTCAGATGGGGAGAAGCAGTTCTTCTCTTTTGGCCTTCACCATCTCCACCTTCAACGCCTGGCCCAGACAGCCTGCTGCAACAGAGGCTACTTCCAGAAGGTCAAGGGGCTTCCCCAACAAACGCTGTAGAGAGGTGACGCCCCTGTCCTGGATGCCACAGGGCACGATGTGCTCAAACCAGGACAGGTCAGTATTGACGTTCAGAGCGAGTCCATGGGTCGTGACCCCCCTGGTGATGCGGACGCCAATGGCAGCCACTTTCTCCTCTCCCACCCAGACCCCCGTGAGCCCTGGTATCCGCCCACCCGCAACGCCGAACTCCGCAAGGACGTCAATAATTGCCTTTTCCAAGGCGGCGACGTATTCTCTTGGTCCCGTGCTCTGGCCCAGCCTGATGATGGGATAGGCCACAAGCTGCCCGGGGCCGTGAAAGGTGATCTCTCCTCCGCGGTCCACCTCCAGCACCGTAGCGCCTAGAGCTTCCAATGCCTCCCTGGGTAGCAACAGGTCCTGAGCCTTGCTACGGTGTCCAAGGGTGTACACCGGCGGGTGCTCCAGCAGCAGCAGCGTGTCCCCACACTTGCCATCTGCCACCTGGCCCGCAAGTCCCCGCTGGAGGTCCCACGCAACCCAGTAGTCAACACAGTCCAGGTACTGGTACACACAGCTACGAGTCATCATCGCCTCCCACATCTATCAGATAGCAAATGCTGCATACTTCTAACAAAAAGCCGAACAGGTCATCATAGGTGACGGTGTAAGGGGCTACAACCAGAGGCCCTTTATTTCTACTTCATGTATAATTAGTGGGAAAGTCCGCTTGCGTGAATGCCATGTCCTGGGACTTAGCCATAGCCACAGCGTTGCTCTTTGTTTCAGCTACGCTTCTAGCCGTAGTCGGCGCAATTGCGTGGCGGTATCGTTCGGCGCCCAGCGCCAAGACCACTGCTGTGGTCGTTTGGCTTGGCTGCGTCTGGTCTCTTGGTTACGCCGGGGAACTGATCAGCACCGATTTAGCCCTGAAACTGTCCTTCGCCAAGTTCCAGTATGTGGCAATTGCCAGCATCCCTGCAACATGGCTTATGCTGGTGCTGCAATATACAGAGCGAGAGCGGTGGATAGTACCCTGGAAGGCTGGCCTCTTGGGAGTGGTGCCGCTCCTAACGGTGCTGTTGGTGTGGACAACAGAGAGCCACGGCCTTGTCTGGCGAACCATGACGCTGGATCTCCGCGGCTCATTCCCTATCCTTGCTATTACCTACGGCCCGTGGTTCTGGCTGCATGTCGTCTACTCTTACCTTCTTTTTGTGACCGGCATGCTTATCCTGGTGAGCGAACTCCAAGGGGCCTCACGCCTTTCCCGGGAGCATATTGCAGCCCTTCTGGTAAGCAGCCTTGCTCCCATTGCCGCCAACGTGTTGTATCTTGCGGGATTGACCCCCGTGCCTCACCTTGACCTCACTCCCTACGCTTTCTTGGTCTCTGGTGTTGCCCTGCTGTGGGGGCTGTTCCACTCCCAATTTCTGGATCTGGTACCCGTTGCCCGGGACCGCGTGGTGGAGAGCATGACCGACGGCTTTCTGGTCCTCAGCCGCAATAACCGCGTAGTGGATATTAATGCCGCAGCCGTGAAAGTCCTAGGTAAACCCCAGTCAGAGGTCCTGGGCCAGCCCCTTGCCAGTGTATTGGACATCTCCCTTGCCTTGCCTGGAGAATTGGGTAATGGTGTTCATCCAAGCAGCGAAGTTACTCTCGGCAGTGGTGAAGCTCAACAGGTCTATGAGACCCATGTGTCCCCTTTGACCGACAGCAAGGGTAGGCTGCGTGGCCATGTAGTGCTGCTTTCAGACATCACAGAAAAAAAGCACACGCAGCTCGCTCTTGAGGATACCATTAAGCGAAAGGATATAGCCTATCAACAGGCGTTAATCTACTCTAACGCATTAAACCAGGAAATTCGCGCCAGAAACAGCGCGGAAGAAGCGTTGCGTGCCCTGTCCAACAAGCTGGCTGAGTTGCAGGAGACGGAACGTCGTCATCTGGCGCGGGAACTTCATGACGAGATTGGCCAAGCCTTGACAGGATTGCGGTTCGTTTTGGAGTCTGGCCGGGAACATGGCCCCAACAAGATAGAGGAGGGGTTGACTATCATCAACGACTTGATCCAGCAAGTCCATGACCTCTCTTTGGACCTCCGCCCCACGGTTCTGGACGACCTGGGACTGCTGCCGGCTCTGGCGTGGTATATTGAACGGTACTCCTCACAGCGGAGCATCAAAGTGAATTTCAAGCACCGTGGCCTAGACCGCCGCTTTCCCCCGGCCATTGAGACCGCAGTCTATCGTATTGTACAGGAAGGACTTACCAACATTTCCAAATATGCTAACGTCACCACCGCTGACGTTAGCATCTGGACGACCAACTCCACCCTGGAGGTCCAAATAGAAGACTCAGGAGTAGGGTTTGACGTAGCCAAGGCCCTTACTCCACCCAACTCCAGCGGGCTGGTGGGCATGAAGGAAAGAGTAGCCCTAGTAGGTGGTGTCTTCACCATAGATTCTGCTCCTATGGAGGGGACACGGCTATTCGCCCTGCTGCCACTCACTCAGACAGGAAAGGAGCCCCAACGTGACGATCTCCATAGTCGTCGCCGATGATCATTCCATTGTCCGGCATGGCCTAAAAGCACTTTTGGAAGCGGAGTCAGAGTTTGCTATTGTTGGAGAGGCCGCCGACGGTGACGAAGCCATACACCTGGTTAACGAGCTTACCCCCGATGTCCTCATTGTTGACATGGTCATGCCTGGACGGGGCGGACTGGAAGTAATTGACGAGATCCGGAACTCCTCCCCTGGGACCAAGATTGTCGTGCTGTCTATGCACCGGAATGAAGCCTATGTACAAGCATCCCTGCGTAACGGCGCCTCTGCCTACGTCCTCAAAGGCTCCCCCTCGTCAGAACTCATGGAGGGTATTCGCGCTGCGGTCTCGGGCAAGATTTTTCTCAGCCAGCCCCTTTCAGAGCGGGCTATAGAGGCGTATGCCCAGCGGCTTACTCCGGAGGAGATAGACCCTCTGGATACCCTTACCTCCCGAGAGCGTGAGATCTTGCAGCTCACGGTGCAGGGGTTCAAGACACAGGAAATTTCCACCAAACTGAAAATAAGCCTCCGTACTGTAGAGACCCACCGGACCAACCTGATGAACAAGCTGGACATTCACTCCCAGCTTGAACTGCTCCGCTACGCCATCAAGCGAGGGTTGCTCCAGCAAGAAGAATAGCGAGGCTTTATGGCCGAGCCAGAGGCGCCGTGTTCTGAGGTCTCTGGCCCTTGTCTACCATCTCTGTCCTTGTGCATGTCTTTCCTCACGTGTTTCCTATGCGGTGTGCCGTCTTTTGTACCCCAGACATTTTTGACCTGACATCCGTTACTACTAGTGTCAGAGCCAAGCACGAATAGGAGGTACAACATGAAGAGGCACTGGCTCCTTACCGGGCTCCTTATTGGAGCGTTAGCCCTGGTCATTACCGCTGGAACGGTTATGGCACAGGAAAGTGATACCGAGGACTCATCCCCGGTGAAATCCTTCGCCGCCCGGGTGGCAGAGAAACTGGGCCTGACGGAGACGGAGGTGCAGGGCGCCATGAAAGAGGCGGTCACTGAAATGCACGACGAGATGCTGAAGGCCAGACTGGACAAGGCGGTGGAGGCGGGACGCATTACCCAGGCGCAGGCTGACGAGATTTACGGCTGGTACCAGGCCCGTCCTGAAATTCTTGGCCCCGGTATAGGCCCTGTTTTTGGCCCTATGGGCTTCCACCGACATCACGGTCCGCGAATGGGCCAGTGGTTCGGCTACGGAGTTCCGCCAGCAGAAACCGCTACCTCAACGACTGCAACCGGCACATCAATCTAACCACCACCGCTGAGGTTAAATAGGAAGGGGGACGGTGATTGTCACCGTCCCCCTTCCTATTTCGGCAGGAGGAGACAGGTTACTCGGTGGCTTGTGGGGGAGCATCCTGATCGGCGGTCCGCTTTTGGTTCAAGACCCAGATCAAGTCATTCACTATAATGTCCCGAGACTCGGGGCGGCGTAAAGAGAGATCGTGGTTGACCACATATAAGTTCACCCGACCCTGGCGCTGGCGCTCAATGTACCCTTCACCTTCCAGGTCACTGATGATGCGGTGGACGGACCGCTCGGTAATGTGCAGCTCAACCGCAATCTCTCGTGCCGTGACCTGGCGGTGGTGGGAAAGCAAGGCCAGGACGGCACCATGATTAGTGACAAAGGTCCAGTGGGGCATCGGCAAATCCTTCAAAATCAGCTTGACACCAAGGCCAACACGTGATATAACTGTCATGCATCAAAATGCATGCAACATTCGGTATTGTGCTGCATTGCTGGCCATAATCTAGCATAGCAAAGCGGGGGAGGCAAGACGGAGTGCGACTTACCCTCTTTCGTCCGGGGCCTCGCTCACTCCCAGAGGGGGTACGCGCCAGCCTTGTCTCTCGCTTCAAGGTAGACGCAGGGACTGTCAACCGGGTAAGGCTCGTCTCAAAGGGTGAAGACGGCAAGGGGACAGCATTCCGGATCTATGACCCATCCCTGGTCTCAGCCGCCGGCAGCCGGGTGAAAGCATACGAGGATTTGACAAACCTGAAAGAGGCCATCCTGTTTGAGGGCCGAATTGAAACGGGCGGGGCCGTTTACCTCGCCGACCGGAGACCACCGAAAACAGTCGCTAGGAGACCTTCCCATATACCTGCTCCTAGCCCAAAGCCTGAACAGGCATCTTGACCGGAAAGGAGGAGAGTCGCTGAAATGGCTAAGCAGCCCAGCAAACCCGCTCCCAAGAAGAAGTAAGGGGTCCATATCTTCCCGGCAGGTTTTTTAGCCCAAGACCTAACGGAAGGAGTTGACCAACCATGGCGAAACAGCCCAGCAAGCCCGCCCCCAAGAAAAAGTAAGGGAGCTGACTCTCCTAACAACTGAACAAATACCACACTTTACATGGAAGGAGAACGCTTAGCATGGCCAAGCAGCCGAGCAAGCCCGCCCCCAAGAAGAAGTAAGGACGGCAATACCAAGGGAGGCCCCAGTACTGGGGCCTCCCTTTTTGTGTCCCTGTGTGGCGCATTGCCGAGATCCCAAGGGGGCGGGAGGCAAGGAGCGATTACTGGGCATACCCTCCGTGTTGTTTATGCCTGGCGGCAACGGGCGAAGGCTACATATCAGCGGACTGGCCAGTGTCCGGGTCGTGCCACTGGGTGCCGTGTTCGTTCTCTTCTTCATCCAGGCGCCGCAACTCGTCTTCCAGGAGGCGTATGCGGTGCTCCAAGAGGGCGCGATCCCGAACAGGGCCGTGGAAGTGGGCGAAGTCCGTCTTGAGCAGGAAGAGGCGCTCGTTCACTGCCATGCGCCAGGCTTTGGGGTCGCTGAACATCGTCATAGGGCACCGCTGCGGAGGGATGTGGCACTATCTTAGCACAGGGGTGCAAGCACGGGAGATACAGCAAGCGTAGGGGCGTCCCCATGGACCGGGACGCCCCTACCTTTGTTGGGCATGGGGAGCCAGCTATCAGGCGATGGCGGTGTCCAGGCGGCGCTTGAGGACGGCCTTGGGGACGGCGCCGATGACCTGGTCCACGGGCTTGCCGTCTTTGAAGACGAGCAGGGTGGGTATGCTGCGAATGCCGAACTTGATGGAGGTCTCCGGGCTGGCGTCCACGTCCACCTTGATCACGCTGACCTTGCCCTCGTATTCGGTGGCAAGCTCTTCCACGATGGGGGCGATCATACGGCAGGGGGCGCACCATTCGGCCCAGAAGTCCACGAGGACGGGGGTCTTGGACTTCAAGACCTTCTCGTCAAAATCGGCGTCGGTAACGTGTACGGGGTGTCCCATTCAATTCCTCCAATTCCCTTTAGGGGGCTATTTGTAGGTTAGATGCGAGGATGGCCCAGGGGGTGCAGTGGCAGGCCTATCCCCTGGGGAAGGCCACGCCCGCCTATTGTACTCTGCCACCAGACGGGTGCAGGGAAGCTGGCTGGAGTCTCTGCTTCCTGGAGCTTTGCCCGAGAATTCGGGAGTTTCCCCTTTCGTGCTTGGCAGAGG
>JACQOP010000158.1 GCA_016202485.1 Chloroflexota bacterium
ATCACCACCGTCTTGGGTCTCGGTCTCCCACGGGCTAGGGCGTTGTCTCGCAAGCGCCGGTCACAGTAGCCGAAGTCTACAAAGTTGTAAATGAGCGTGGTCTTTTCCAGCGAGCCCAGCCGCTGGCCCTCACCGTCCATGATGGTAATGAGGGCGTCGGCATACCGGTGTGCGACCCACTGCAGAAGCCCTTTCCTGAGCCCAAAGAGGCCATCCAGCACATGCTCACGGATGTGCCACACTACCTCGGCCCCAGCTAGCTTTGCGCCTATGACCTGAGGGGCCAGGGTGGAGGAGTTGGCGTGCACAAGGGCAGGTTGAAGTTCCTTGACCAGGCGGTAGCTTTTCCAGATGCTGGGAATGAACTTCACCACCTGGAGCCATCCACGCGGGTTGCGAAGCCCCAAGGCCTCCCCAGTCGTGTGCGAGAAATAAGTCATCCCACGAGCTACCAACGTCTCCACTTCCATCTCCTGAAACCGTTGCCGCATGAGCGACTCAAACAGAAAGACCACAATGGGTTGATACCTGTTCCTGTCCATCTGCTGGAGCAGGTATAGCAAACTCAGAGGGGCCCCGCCAACGCTGCCGCTGTGCAGGAAGTACAGGACGCGGGTCTTGCGTTGCGTTGCCCCCGGCAACACGGTGGTTTCTGATGGGCGGGCTGCCATGGTATGGGACGGGCTACCTCCGCTGGAGCGAAACATCTGACTTCGTGAACCGGTACTTACCGGAGGCCTCTTTAGGAATATCGTCCACAAACTGCACCTCAAAGGCCACCTGGCCGCGGGTATACTCCCGAAACATTTGATCTGCCATTGCCGCCACCTTCTCCCTATTGCATCTCTCTGTTGGCACTATCTTCACCAGGATACGATCCCTTGCAGTTTGGTGTACCTGAAAGGCTTGGACTTGTTCCACGTAGTCGTAGAAGAACGTCGTGAACCGGTGGCCGTATATCTGTGAGCCGTCGGGCAGCACAAACATGTCGTAGATGCGGCCCGTTACCTTGCCCATCATTGGTAGGCTCCGGCCACAAGCACACTGGTTAGTGAGCAGCCTGCCCATGTCCTCATTGCGGTAGCGGATCAGGGGCGCCGCGAAGTTCACGAAGTCTGTGACGATAATCTGCCCCTCGTCTCCCCTTGGCAGCACCATGCCCTCCTGATCTACCACCTCCACTTTGCGAAAGTCGTAGTCTATGTGCAGGCCATCTCTCAAACCGCACTCAACAGCGTAGTGGTGTATCTCCACAGACCCGTATTGGTCATACACAGGCGCACCGAACACTCTCTCTACAACCTCCCGTTGGAAATCATGGGTTGGCTCCGAGGTAAGCCACATCGCCTTTGGCCTGAAACCAGCCCCGCCGTTCTCTTCCAGATAACGCGCAAAGGCGGTCATGGCGCTTGCATAGCCTATGACCAGGCTGGGACGGAAGCTACGCAGAAACTGTGCAAACCGCTGCATCTGTTCTACGGTCATCTCAAAGGCGCTGAAAAGCGCATAGTTGGAGATAAACTGCCGCAGCGCGGATTGCCGGTCGTACAGGTATTGCTCATTGAGACGATTGAGACCCCAGATGTGCGCTGTCTTGTCCCCCATCTTCACGCCCCAGCGCTCCGTGGTGCGCTGGTGCAGGCACCACGTGGGCAGGGCTGCGCGCCTGTCGTGATAGACCTTGAGGGGCACACCAGTGGAACCACCTGTGAACCGCGTGAGGAGCGCTGAAGCCTTAGTACCTTCCGCGACCATTTCATCCAGATGCTCCCTCACCTCGGTCTTGGTGAGGATCGGGAGCTTGGAGAAGTCCTCGGGACGTTTGAGGTCCCCCGGCTCAAAGCCCACCGCGCCATACTTCTGCCGGTAGTAGGGGCAATGCTGGTACGCGTGGGATACGATCCGGCGGGTCTTCTCCCAGTTCAGCTCTTCCAACTGCTCAGGAGGCATCCACTGCGTGCGGCGAATCTGTTGCAAAGTGGAAATGACCTCGCGCTGCGGCACATGCTTCAGCGTCCATAGCCAGCGAAACAACATGGGATTCAAGGGCGATCGGCCCTCTTCCCGTCATATGCAGGCAACCAACGGGCCAGGAAGTCCGCAGCCAGGGACTGGCGTCTGCCATCAAAGACGTGCCCGCCAGGAAGGAGATGCACCGACAACGCATCCGGCGCATCGTGTTCCAGGTACTCCCCCCTCAACAACTCGGCAACGGCTCGCACACCATCCCGAGGGAAGTTGGGGTCGTCTTCTCCACTGATAATCGCCAGGGGCCTGGGCGCCAGGTGTTTCAGCAGCTCATCCAGGTCTGCTGCCTCCATCAGCCCAGGGATGTAGCAGGCGAAGTTGTGCACCACGTGCCTGCCCATCATCGCACCCCACGTGCTGATCCCGCAGGAGGAGACACATACCTGAGACCGCTGGTCCAACAGCATGAGCAGGGGCGCGAGGGTGCCGCCCATGGAATGGCCAATGATTCCCAGTCGGCCCATGTCTATGTCAGAACGTGTTTCCAGGTAGTCAATAGCCCTGGAAAGCTCGTAGAGGTCCCAGCCCATCAGGGTTGCGCCTTTCAGCAGGAGGTTGCCGAACAGCAGCCGTTCAATAGCCGTGGGCCATGGGCCCGCTTGCGTCTGCGCTTCAAAGCTGCGCCCCTCAAACCCTGGCAGGTCTGGAACCAGCACCGCGTAGCCCATCCTCACAAACCGCATCGCATGGCCGTAGGTGGGCACTCCTTCCCTGGCGCTGGTGACCTTGCTCTTCCCCCAATAGTAGTTCCCACCGTGGCCGTGAATAGCCAGAAGAGCCGGAAGCGGCTTGGGGGCGGACTTGGGCAAGAGCATATAGGCTGGCGCCCCTTGCCCCTCGCCAAAGCGAATGGCGAGGAGCTCTTGCAGGTAGTCACCACAGTCCCACGTTGCAAGGCCGATGCTCTGAATGGGCCTGCGCCGGGGCAAGCGCCCCAGCCGCTGCAAAAACCCCTGGACAGGCTCTTGCTGACGAAGGCCATCAGGGAGCTTTGCCTCTTCAGTAGCGCAGGAGGGTAGGTCCTCGTCAAAGGGAAAACGAGCGAACAAGCTGTAGGCCATCTCCCAATCATCCGGTGGCGCATTGAACACCTGCCGTCCGGGAACCCGCGGCGGCAGCGGGCTTGAGCGCAGGAAAGCAGGGAGCTTCAAGGGTGCGCTGCCACCTTTGGAGCAAGCAACCCCTCCACCCGCTCTACCTCCACCTTCATGCGCTGTTCCCAGGAGTAGAGCCCCGTCTCTGAGAACCGCCGGGCGCTCCTGCCTATCTCCGCACGATAGCCGTCGTCCCGGAGGAGCCGGATGACCTTGGCCGGCAACTCGTCCCTGATACTCGGCAGGCCCACCAACGCACCGTTCAAGCCGTCGGCGATTATCCCATCCAGAGAGCCATCGTCTATGCTCACTACCGCCTTGCCGCACACCATGGCCTCCATCACCGGATGGGACAGGTTGGAGTGGTCGTTGCAGTTCACGTACACGTCGCAGGCGTTCAACAGGCGGTACACCTGGGTGTGTGGCACAGGCCCAACAAAGACCACGCGGTGCGCTACCCCAAGCTTGCGGGCGTACTCTTCCAGCAGCGGCCGCATCTCGCCCCGGTGAGCGATCACGAGGTATGTGTCTGGAGCCTCCCTCAAGATGGCAGGCATGGCGCCGATGATCCTGTCGTGTCGCTTCCAGATGCCCAGCTTGCTCAACGTCAAGATGGCGCGCATTGATGGGGTGTAGGGGATGCCAACCTCCCTCCATACCTGGGCCTTATCCACTTCTGGATGGTAGATGTCCTTCCGGATGCCGTCCACCAGGAAAAGTACCTGCTCCTTGGAGTGGCCCAGGCGCAGCAGCACCTCCTCGCCGTAAGTGCCGTCGTTGCTCATGATATGTAGGTCTGCAGGGGCCTTGGTCCCCCTCAGATGGAACGGATAGTCGCGCTCAGCGGACCCGCGGTCCAACGAAGGCTTCAAGAAGGTGCCCTGATAGCGAGAACACAGGGGGGCATGGAACTGGTCGGCCAACCTCCGGCACACCGTTGTTGCATTGGTCTCAAAGGCGTACACCAGGTCTGCTGATCTGGAACGGACTGTGCCCAGGGCCGTCTTGTAGACGTGATACTCAAAGAGGCGCTGGTTCAACCTACCCAAGAGGCCGCCTGAGCCGGCAGCGTTGGTCAAAAAAGGCACAACCTCTTCAGGCGGCGGCGGGAAGCCATTGTGACTAAACGGCTGCTCCTCCTCTGGCTGGCGTCGGAAAGCGCGCCTCAGGCGGCTGATCCGTTTTGCCCACCCTCTGCCGATAATGCGCCGGCGTATCAGGTGAAATGGAATGGCGAAGCGATAGATGCTGACCCTATCCGCTTTCGGACCAAACAGCTCCTCCGCCGAGGCCACGTTGGGGTCGTCCTTCTGGCTGGTCACGAAGGAGACGTGCCAGCCGGCCTCCACATACCCGCGTATGGTCTCAAACAAGACCTGGTTGCCAGCTACCAGCAGGTCCTGGTCTGAGACCATGAGCAGGTGCTTGGGAGACACAGTCACGGGGCGTAACCTTCCAGTGCCTGCACAATACGCTCGCTGGTATGGCCGTCACCATAGAGGAGCGGTCTGGCCTGTGGCGGCTGAAACTCCTTAACAGCACCGCATATCGCCTGTGGGTCCACCCCAACCAGGGTGTTCCAGCCAGCTTCCACCGTCTCTACCCACTCCGTCTCCTCCCGCAGGGTGATGCACGGCGTTCCCAGACAGTAGGCCTCCTTCTGGACGCCGCCGGAGTCGGTCAGCACCAGGCGGGCATTCTGCTCCAGGATGAGCATGTCAAAGTAGCCGACGGGCGGTATGCCCAGCACTCTACCGCCCAGGCCCAGGCCGTGCTGTTTCAGCGCCGCGCCAGTGCGGGGATGCACCGGGAAGACCACCGGCTCGTCGGCAGCGGCCAGGGCTTGCAGGATGCCCGCCAGCCGCAATGGTTCATCCGTGTTTTCTGCCCGGTGGACCGTGGCCAGCAAGTATCCCCGCGGTTTCAGCGACAGCCGCGCCAGAATGTCCGACTGCTCCTGGGCCAGGGCCAGGGAGTAAAGAATGGCCTCGTACATGACGTCGCCTACCAGGAGGGCCTTGTCCAGCAACCCCTCCCGCTGCAGGTTGTCCATGGCCGCCTGGGTGGGGCAGAAAAGCAGGTCCGATATGTGGTCTGTGGCGATGCGGTTGATCTCCTCCGGCATGGCCCTGTTGAAGCTGCGCAGGCCTGCCTCCACGTGCGCCACCGGAATATGGAGCTTGGCGGCTGCTAACGCGCCGGCCAGCGTGGAGTTGGTGTCTCCCCGCACAATAGTCCAGTCTGGCCTTACCTCATCTATGACCTTTTCCATGCGGGCCATCATCTCTCCAGTTTGCCACCCGTGCGCGCCCGACCCAACGCCCAGGTTATAGTCCGGCCTCGGCAGGCCAAGCTGCTGGAAGAATACCTCCGACATCTCATAGTCGTAGTGCTGCCCTGTGTGCACCAGCACTTCCCTATGGCGAGTGCGTATGGCTTTGCTAAGACGGGCTGCCTGCACGAACTCTGGCCTGGCCCCTACCACCGAGAGGATATTCATGAGGCCTCAGGAAACTCGGAGACCAGATGATGCCTTGGCCAGAACCCCTGCTGCCGAGGCCTCAATAGCCTCTACCAGCTCCATCACCCGAATGCCGTCTTCAGCAGTGACCAGAGGCGTCTGACCCAGACGCACGCAATCTACAAAGTGCCGCAACTCTGCGTATAGCGGCTCCACCATGGGCACGTACACCTGCTCTACTATCCCCTGCTGGCGGTACAGCACCTGCTCCCGGTCTGCCCGGTAGTCCGATGTAGCGTCTCGGTGCACCACCACAGTACGGGCCAGCAGGTCGCCCTGTACCACACCATCCCGGCATATGGCGGTGATCTCCCGCACCTTCTGCTGGCTAATCTTGCTGGCCGTCAGGTTTACCATAACGCCGTTTGCAAAAAGGAGCTGGGCCGAGGCATGGTCCAGGTTGGACACCTTCGCCTGGACCCCTGTGGCTCCTACATGGATGACGGCGCTGTTCACCAGCTTGAGGGCAAGATCCAGGTCATGCACCATCAGGTCAAGCACCGCACTGGTGTCGGCCGCCCGCTCCACATAGGGACTGAGCCGGCGGACCTCCAGGGCCAGTAAACGCTCTTTGGCAAGCACGTTGGCCATCTCGCCAAAGGTAGGATTGAACCGCTCAATGTGTCCCACTTGCATGACCACGCCCCGACCTGCCGCCGCCTGGGCCAGCTCCCTGGCCTGGGCGGACGTAGCGGCCACGGGTTTTTCCATCATCACATGGAGACCCCGGCTGATGCACTCCAGCCCAATGGCATGGTGCAATGCCGTGGGCGCCGCAACCGTCACCGCTTCCACCTTGCCAAGGAGCTTGTGGTAGTCCTGGTAATGCTCAGCGCCATATTGCGTGGCAATGGAGGCCGCCAGGCCCTCGCTGGCGTCGGCTACACCCACAAGGCGCACCCCAGGGAGGGAGGCCAGGATGCGGGCGTGCTGCTGCCCCATGCTGCCTACTCCGATGACACCCACAGCAACAACTCTATGATTCTGGTTCAAAGTCAACCCTCGGAAGCAACATTACCTTTTAAGCCAGTGTGCAATCGCACTGGCTTCCTCCCCCTGTATCCACACACAGTGCCACACCGCCAGGTTTAGCAGCATCCAGATGTGATGGCCAGTCGCAGCATCTCCCCTCTTGTTTCGCTCGCAAAGGTCAAGGAGGGGCTGGGGATCCATCAGGTCCCTTAATGCCCCGTTGTTCCGTACCAGAGCGACGGCCGCATCCACGATCGGCCCGTGCACCATATTGCTGGCGCTCCCGCAGAACCCCGCCTTGGCCCGGTCTATCACCCAGTCCGGCAGGATACCCCTGGCTGCTTTCTTCAGGATGTACTTGGTCTGCCCGTTCTTGAACTTCATCCCAGGGGGGATAGAAAGCGCAAACCGCACCAGCTCGTGGTCCAGGTACGGCACCCTGGCCTCTACCGAGTTGGCCATGGTCATCTTGTCCACCCGCATCAGCAGCAGCTCCGGCAGCCGTTGCTTCAGCTCCAGGTAAATCATCTCGTCCAGAAGGCTTCCGCGGCCCCCTGCAGCTTTGCGAGTCCCATACTGGCCTTCCAGCCACCCGATGGCGGCGTCATCCGTCCCATAGCCGTTGAGCATGGTGCGCTTCGTGGCCTCCGGCAGGCCCGTCACGCCTCCCCAGAACAGGGGTGCTCCCCTGGCGGCCCGTTGCAGGTACAGCCCCTTCCCGCGGCTCAGGAACCGCTCGCCCAGGGCGGCCACCGGCGATTTCACAATCCCTGGCAGGGCGCAAAAGGCGTTGTAGTACGGCCCCAGCATCATCTGGCGCGTGTAGTCCCTGTAGCCGCAGAAGAGCTCGTCGCTGCCTTCGCCCACCTGCACCACAATGGTGCCGTTGTCCCTCGCCAGCTTTGCCACATGGTACAGCGGTACGCATACCGGGTCCGCGAGCGGCTCGTCCTGGTGCCACGCCATCGTGGGCAGCAGGTCAACAAAGTCCTGGGGCGTAATGACCACCTCATGGTGATTGGCGTGAAAATGCTCCGCAACGGCCCTGGCCGGCTCCCGTTCATCCGAGCGGGCGTCATCCTCCACAGCCACGGAGAAGGTGTCCACCGGACGGTCCATCATCCGTGACATCAGCGCCACGTTGAAGCTGGAGTCTATGCCCCCGCTCAGGAACACCCCAAAGGGCACGTCGCTCATCATCCGGCGCTCAATGGACTGGGCAAACAACCTTCGCACCTCCTCGGTGCACTCCTCCTCTGAGCGTTGCGTGTAGCCATCCTCGGGAAAGACAGCGTCCCAGTACCGCTCCAGCCTCATTTGCCCGTTGGCCTGTGTCACAAGACGGTGGCCCGCAGGGAGTTTACTGATGCCCTGGAACAGAGTCTTGGGCGCCGGCACAGCCCCAAAGCTCAGGTACAGCGACAGCGCCTCCTGGTCCACCTCCCGATGGACGCCTGGATAGGCCAGGATACCCTTGATCTCCGAAGCGAACAGCAGGCGGCCGTCCATCATCGTGTAGTACAGCGGTTTGACGCCGATACGGTCCCGGGCCAGGAGAAGCTGGCGTTTCTTCTGGTCCCAGATGGCGAAGGCGAACATACCGATGAGGCTGTCCACACAGTCCGCGCCCTGCTCCTCGTACAGGTGCAGGATGGTCTCGGTGTCGCTGCGCGTCTTGTAGCGGTGCCCCCTGGCCTCCAGCCCAGGTCGCAGCATGGCGTGATTGTAAATCTCGCCGTTGAACACAATCCAGCACGACCCGTCCTCGTTGCTCATGGGCTGGTGCCCGCCCGCCAGGTCCACGATGCTCAGCCGCCGGAAGCCGAACCCCAGGTTATGGTCGGCGTTCACGTAGTCGCCACTGTCGTCCGGCCCCCGGTGAATCATGGCATCCGCCATGGCCCGCAGGGTGGAAGGCTTAACCTGGCCCCGCTCCTGGAAGTCAATGACCCCGCAAATGCCGCACATGGTCTACTTCTCGGGCATCTTGCACACGAAGATGCGGCGTAGCCCTATCAATGGCATCAGTGTCGTGCGTAGCCGGTCCTCAAACCAGTCGCTCATACGTACCATCCACGCTGGACCTGCAGGCAGCAGCACCGTCGTTTGAGCAACTTGGATTTCAAAGCCGGCATCCTTGATCATGTTAACCAGCCGGCGGTACCGGATGAAATGGTGAGGGCCTTCTGAGTGGTGCAACTTGGTGACAGCAGCAAAGGCATGGACCGGTTCCCATAGCACATTAGGCGTGGTGAGCACCATAGTTCCGTTGGGTTTAATGACCCGGCTTAACTCCTTCACCAGCTTTTCAGGTTCGGCAAGGTGCTCCACCGTTTCCAGACATAGGACCACGTCAAACTCACCGTCACGGAATGGTAAAGCGTAATCCTTCATCTGAATCCACTGGTAGTTATGAAAGCCGCTTGCATCCAGCCGCCGCTGGCAGATCTCTCCCAACTTCACGGATACATCTGCACACACCGCACTTTCCACCTTGCCGTGGCCATAGAAGAAGTTGGTGCCGTTCCCGGACCGGGAGCAAATGTCAAGCAGACGCGCTTTATCGGGAAGGTCCACCAGTTTGAAAGTGTCCGTGAACCTGCGGAAGTAGGACACTGTCTTGCTGTTAATAGCGTCGTATTCCTCAGCCACGCCGTCCCAGAAGTCCCCTACCTGTTGCAAAGTCCACGTGGAGTGCATCCAGTAGGAGAATTCATTGGCGGTGCGTTTGAAAATGCCTGGTGCCATATGAGAACGACTCCAATCAGGTGTTATCTTGTGTGGTCTGGAACCGGGTCTTCATCAACCCTCTTCGCTTGGTTGGCTTTGACAGCCATTTCCAGGACTTCCTCAGCGTGTCAAACAATGGGCCGATGAT
>JACQOP010000018.1 GCA_016202485.1 Chloroflexota bacterium
AGGCGTGCGGCGTGCTCGGTGGTTTGAGCCTGGAGGCTGGCGGCGAGGTCATCCAGTTGGGCGGCGACGTCGTGAAAGTCGAGGGGCATGGCTACCTCAGGACCCGCTCATCGCCGATCCGGCGGGTGATGCGGCGCTGGTCCAGGTGCTCCATGAGGGCAAGGGCGTACTTGCGGCTGGTGCCGAACATATCCCGCACCTGTGCTACTGTGATCTTTCCGTCTGTCTTCAGGTGGGCCAGCACCCGGTCCACCATTTGCTGGTAGGCGGCGGACGAGAAGACCACCGAGTCGCTGACCTTTACCACCTTGCCCTCCTCTATGAGGACGTTCAGCAGGTCTGGCGGCGGAAGCTCCGCTGTGGGCGGCGAGAAGGGCTCCGACTCCAGCAATCGTACGTAATCGTCCAGGCGCTTGCGCTGCTCCGGTGTCACCGCTATGCGGTGCCCTGGCAGGTGCACCGCTCCCTCCTCCTCGGCGATGGCTCCTTCCAGGGCCAGCCGCTGCACGGCCAGGGCCGAGGCCTGGCCTTCCAGCCCCAGCTTGCTGCGCAGCTCCTCTTTCGGCATCCCGCGTCGCAGGGGGTACTGGCGGTGGTAGGCCGAAAGGGTGGCCTGCCCCCGCTCCATGACCTGCATCCACAGGGAGGCAGGTAGCAGAAGGCGTCCCGACTGAAGGCCGTCGTCTCCCAGGGCCACCAGGGCCTTGCCCTCCACAAGCACTGCCGCCTGGGCCCGCGTCTCTTCCAGAGAGAGGTTGGCGCGCCGGGCCAGGGCAGCCATATCCATAGGCCCGTAGGTCTCCAGGGACTGCACCAGCAGCTCCTCCGGCGAGCCGCGTTCCAGGGCGGCCAGCCGCCTCAGGGTCTCCTCATGGAAGCGACGGTGGCGCTTGGCGTGGGTCTCAAGAATGGTCCCGCCGCCCAGGGTAGTCTCCGGCGAGCGGATGACGAAGAAGTCGCCTTTGACCACGGCCACCGGCTGCTCTAGGCGTACCTGCGCCCAGCCCGTCTCGCCAGGGGCAAGCTCCTGGCGGTCCAGGAGACGTACGCGGGCCGGGGACTCGCTGGCGCCGGTATGGAAGGTAACGGCGGCATTATGGCGCAGGGGCCGCGGCGCGCCGGGGATGAGGCGCAGCCGGATATCTATGGCGTAGGTGGGCCGGAGCCAGCCGGGGATGGTCAGCACGTCGCCACGCTTCACCTCGTCATGAGAGACGCCTGCCAGGTTGACAGCGGTGCGGGTGCCGGGCAGTGCCACGTCCTCGCTCTTGCGGTGGGTCTGCAGGCCCCGGATGCGGGCGCGCTTCCCGGCCAGGACCAGCTCCACCTCCTGCCCGGTGCGCAAAGAGCCGTCGGCCAGGGTGCCCGTGACCACGGGGCCAAAGCCGGCGATGACGAAGGAGCGGTCTATTGGAAGACGGGGACGGCCGGTGTCCCGACGGGGCGTTGTTTCAGAAAGCATCCTGTCTATGGCGGCCAGCAGGTCCGGCAGGCCCTGGCGTGTCACCGCCGACACCGGCAGGACCGGTGCGCCCTCCAGGGTCGTGTCAAGCAGCGTTTCTTCCACTTCTGCCTTCGCCAGCTCCAGCCAGTCCTCCTCCACCAGGTCGCGCTTGGTCAGAGCCGCGATGCCCCGCTTCACCTGCAGCAGGTCCAGGATGGCCAGGTGCTCCCTGGTCTGTGGCATGACCACCTCGTCGGCGGCCACCACCAGCAAGGCCATATCTATGCCGCCGACGCCGGCCAGCATGTTCTTGATGAAGCGCTCGTGCCCCGGCACGTCCACAATGCTCACCTCCCGGCCACTGGGCAGGGTGAGCCAGGCGAAGCCCAGGTCAATGGTCATGCCCCGCTCCTGCTCCTCCCGGAGGCGGTCAGGGTCAATGCCCGTAAGGGCCTTCACCAGGGTAGACTTGCCGTGGTCCACATGGCCTGCGGTACCGATGACAAACATAGGAGGCTCCCAGTAGGTTGGGAGGCCAGCATAGCACGGGCGAGCGTCTGAGGGTAGGGCCTGGGCGCTTCAAGCCCACCTTGCTTGCACTGGTCGCTATGGCGGATGTCCTGGGGGAAGGCTGTACGCATGACCTATTGCGTAAACAGGGGGTATCCCCTAATCTTGCAGCGAATTGCTCATGGGGTACACTGCAACATGTGCAAAAGGAGGTCCCTATGAACTGTAGCGGTGCCTTCGCGGCGGGGATATTGGTAGGCATGTTCTGGGGTGGTATCATTGGTGTGGGCCTTGGCATGGCCATTGAGGACAGGTGGGATTTTCTGAAGTTCTGGGACAGGCGCCGTAGATAGGGTCGCAGTGAGGGCAAAGGGGAAGCGCGCCATGTTTCCAGGGTAATAGATAAAGGCCCCGCTCGTGTAATTCCAGGCGGGACCTGCCGTGACGTTGAAGAATTTAGAGATATTTTGCGATTTCTTCTTGACAAACCTCTGACAGAGATACTACGCTCACCTTTATGGTCGGCAATGTTTCTCAAATAGATTCGGTCCAGGTGCATGCCCAGGCGCACCAAAAGCGCCACAAGGACATGCGCCGTACTGTACGTTTTGCCTTCTGGGAGGGTGTCCCCGGTTCCCTCGCCCTGTCCATTGCCGATAACTTCATTGGTCCTTTGGCCATTGCACTGGGAGGCGCGCCCCTTCAAATTGGCCTCCTCAGCGCCCTGCCCCAGCTCCTGGCTACCCAGTCCCAGTTGCTCACCCATAGCGTCGTAGGCTGGCTGCATTCAAGGCGGCGAGTGCTCCTCATCACTATGGGGTTTGGCGCTTTCCCCTGGCTGGCAATGGCGGCGATACCGCACCTCTCCGTGGCAAACCCTGTCTTCTGGCTGATCCCCCTGGCGGTCCTGAACCTGGTCCTGTACCAGTTCTCCGCCCCCGCCATGGGGAGCTGGCTGGCTGACGTGGTGCCTCTGCACCGGCGGGGGACATTCCTTGGTTCCCGCGCCGCCCTGGGCAACCTGGTGGGGACTTCCCTGGTCCTTGCTCTTGGATTTCTCCTGGACGAGCTAGGCCAGTGGGTGATGTGGGGGTTTACGGGCATTTTTGCCTTTGCCGCCCTCATGCGCCTTGGTTCTTTTGCCATGGCGTTCAACATGCATGAGCCGCACCTGCGCCCCTCGGGCGTCCAGATGGGGCTGTGGCACTTCATCAAGACGGCAGAGCGGACCAACCTGGGGCGTATGGTGCTATACGTAGCGGCCCTCTACTTCGGCGTCTTTCTGGCGGGCCCGTATTTCTCCATTTTCATGCTAAGAGACCTCCAGTTCAGCTACACCACCTTCGTCTTTCTGCACACCGTCCATGTGGCGGCGACGATTGTGGGCAGCCGACTGTGGGGCCTCTATGCCGATAAGCATGGCAACGTGAATGTGGTGCGCATCACTGGCCTGGGCATTTCCATCATGCCCTTCTTCTGGCTGGTCTCCCACCAGGTGCCCTTTCTTATGCTTGTGAACACCTTTGGAGGCCTGTGCTGGAGTGGGTTTACTCTCTGCTCCCTGAACTATGTCTACGAAGCTACACTGCCAGGTGAGCGATCCCGCATGGTGGGCTATCTGGCCGCTTTGGGAGGCGTTGGCCTGTTCCTGGGCGCGCTCCTGGGGGGCCTGCTGGCTGGGTACCTGCCTGCGCCCTTTGCCTATCCCATCATGAGCCTGTTCTTGCTCTCCGGCATCGTCCGCCTGGTGGGGGGAGCCGCCATTCTGCCCTTTCTAAAGGAGAGCCGGGGCAAGGGGTAGCAGCGGCCTCTGAAAGGAACCTATGCGGCGAGCCGGGGTTGTTGGGGCATCAGGCGCGTGCTGCTTGACACTACTGCTCTGACACACAGGTACAAGACCGTGGCGTTCAGCACATGCCAGAGGAAGTGTGTCCCCAATGGCAGGAAGGGACACATCTGGCTGTCTATGCTCCGAAAGGCAAGCGACAGGCCAAAGAGCAGGGCTGCCAGCGCCATGGTCAGCCGCTCCTGTTTTCCCCTCAGGTACTGGTGGATGCCTATGGCGGCGAGGAGAGAAAAAGCTGGCAGGTACGTTAAGGAACCGTTAAGCAAGTTGGGAAACAACCTGCCCCCCAGAGCGGCGCTCAGCAGGACCGCAACGGCCAGTGCGCTTTCGGCGCGCCCAGTGGCAAACACCTTTCTAAAGTAAAGCCAGACGAAGAAAAGCTGGAAGGCCAGGATGGGGAGCACATCCAGCACTCTGGCCCAGGTGGCTGCGAAGGTGTGAAACAGGGTACTCCCAATGCCAATGACCCCTATAAGCAGGATAAGGGTTAGGGTACTTCCCGAGGTGTCGCCAGAGCGTCGGGCGTGAAGCCATGCCAGCCACGCAGCCAGAGGAAACGCCAGGCTCGTCAACACGTTGAGGGGTTCGGCCCAGAGCCCCGGGCCCAGTCGCTCGCAGTACAGGTCAATCATTGCTCATCCTCCCTATGGAAATCCCAGCGGACCACCATTCAGGCGTTGAGACGTATATCCCCAGGAAGAAGAGCGCCGCGTTTACGGCGGCCAGAAACCACAACCACTCCCATTGCAAGACGACAGCAACAGCGGTTGCCGCAAGAGCTAGGTAGAATGATAGCCCCACGACAATTGGACTTTTTACCAAGGTGCATACGCCTTGTTCCAACAAAGTGCCATCCAGCACCAGACCAACAAAGCGTAAGCCATTTGCTGATATCCCTACCACGTCCCTACCCAAAGTTATAGGTCTCATGGATCCCTCCTTGATTAAGTTTCCTGGCTTTCCCCGAATGC
This sequence comes from Chloroflexota bacterium, assembly GCA_016202485.1. Taxonomy (GTDB): domain Bacteria; phylum Chloroflexota; class Dehalococcoidia; order Lucifugimonadales; family JACPCL1; genus JACPCL1. Next base: position 4,772 of record JACQOP010000018.1, read on the forward strand.
CAGTATTACTATTCTCTATGGCGGGCACAAGACGCTACCGGCTATACTGCTGTAACCAAAAGTTACGCCAGGGTGACAGTGATGGAACAGGATGACCCGTACCGCGTGTTAGACCTCAAAGCTCTCCGCTGCTTCTGGGCATTAGGCAAGCGAGGCAGTCTGACAGGGGCTGGGATTGAAATGGGTATCTCGGAGCCAGCCGTTTCAAAGCGCATCAAGTCGCTGGAGCGGTACTTAGGCATGAAGCTGTATGAGGTGAGGGGAGGCAAGGTCCGGCTAACGGATGCCGGTCAGAGGATCTGGGAGGAATCGGTATCCTTATTCAAACGGCTTGGGGAGCTAGAACGGGGGCTCGTGCAGGAGGAGGTCGGTGGGACATTAACCGTAGCCGGGGAAGACCCAGTCCACCTCTATCTATTGCCCCAGGTCATTGAACAGTACCGCCGGTCTTTTCCGAGGGTGAGGCTCCGGCTGCTTGCCCGCACCGCGGAGGAGACAGTAGACCTGGTGCGGCGGAACGAGGTTGACGTTGGGATCATACCCCGAAGAGACCTGGCAGAGGGACTGCTTTTCAAGCCGTGGCGCAGCTTTGCAGCATATTTGCTCTTGCCTCTGGGCCATCCCCTCGCTAGCAAAGCCAGATTGAGCTTCCGGTCTTTGCTCCACCCAGGGACTATTATGAGTTATCCCCTCATCATAGGGGAGGCGCAAGAGGGGGAGCACCATCGGCTGCGGGAGATCCTGGGCCGTCACGGTCTTCCCCTGAACACCGCCTTTGAAGCTCCCAACGCCGAGGCCGTCAAACGGTTTGTTGCCCTGGGCCTTGGCATTGCCATTGTAAGCGGCATATGTCTGGCTGGGGATGACCGGACCAGGCTGGAAGTGGTGGAGGTACCCCCCGAGTTTGAAGCCCAGACCACCTACGGGGTACTCATCCGAGGGCAAGAGTACACGACTGCTGCCCTGGACGGGTTCTTATCTTTGCTGGAACCGTCAAAGGGGTGAATTACATCTGTACCAGGAACCGCTGGAACACCTCGTTCCCCAGCAGCAGTCCCCGGGGCGTCAGCTTCAGGCGGTCTCCCTCCCACTGCAGCAGGCCAAGCTCTTCCAGTTCCTTTATTTCCTGGCCGTACACCTGGCCCAGGCCCGCACTAAACCGCTGGCGGAAATCTACGTCGGACACCCCCTCGGCCAGGCGCAGGCCCATCATCATCGTCTCCCCCATAGCGGTCAGCGTTTCTATGGCCTCCGCTGAGTCCAGCAGCCCCTGCTCTTTGAGGGCAATGGGTGTCCAGCCGGCGGGGGCCAGACCTGCGCACGCCTCCACTCGCTGGACATACCGGGCCGGCGACTTGATGACGGCGAACCGCCAGCCACCCAGGTACGAGTGCGCTCCCGGGCCGACGCCCAGGTAGGGCTGGCTGCGCCAGTAGGCCAGGTTGTGCCGCGCCTCCCGGCCCGGCAGGGACCAGTTGGAGATTTCGTACTGCCGGTAGCCTGCCTCTGCCGCCAGTCTCTGGGCCAGCTCGTACATATCGGCGGCCAGGTCCGGGTCAGGCTCCGGGACTTTGCCTGTGCGGACCCATGCCTCCAGGGGTGTGCCCTCTTCCAGGGTGAGGCAGTACATGGAAAGGTGCGCCGGGCCCAGGGCCAGGGTGTGCTCCAGGGTGTCCCGCCACTGGGCAAGGGTCTGGCCGGGCAGTCCAAACATCAGGTCCAGGTTGACGTTGGCAAACCCGGTGTCTCTGGCGGCGCAGTACGCCCCCATTGCCTGGGATGCCGTATGGCGGCGTCCCAGAAGCTGGAGCAGGCCGTCGTCCAGGCTCTGGACGCCGATGGACAGGCGGTTGACGCCAGCAGCGCGCCAGGCCCCCAGGCGCTCCGGCGTGATGTCACCGGGGTTGCTTTCCAAAGAGACCTCGGCGGTGTCCAACACCTGGAAATAGTTGCGAGCGGTGTCCAGCAGGCGCTGGATGTGCTGGGGCGGCAGGTAGGAGGGCGTGCCGCCGCCAAAGAAAATGGTGGCAACGGATTGCTGCCCCTCTCCCTTGATGGGAGAGGCCGGAATCAACCCTCTCTCCCTTGATGTGGAAGGCCCTATACTGCCCTCCTCCCTTGATGGGAGAGGGATAAAGGGTGAGAGTGAAGCGTTTGCAGAAAGCAGTGGTCCGCCTGACC
>JACQOP010000164.1 GCA_016202485.1 Chloroflexota bacterium
ACTCCACGGGGTTCATCCGCATCAACGCCCACCGGCTGCGGGCCAGTGCCCTGCGGGGGAGGCAGGCCGGAGGATAGCATGGGCTTCACCCGCATCACCCTGGAGATAGCCAACGTAGCCCAGCCGGAGCGGCGGCGCACGGTGCAGTTGCTGGTGGATACCGGCGCGCTCATGACCGTGGTCCCTGCGACGGTGCTGGAAGAGCTGGGCATCCAGCCAGTGACCCAGCGCCGCTTCCGGGGGTTTGGAGGCGTCAGCACCCGGCGGGTGGGCATCGCCCAGTTTACGTATCAGGAAGACGTAGCAGGCGCGCCAGTGGTCTTTGGCGAGCCGGAGGACACGCCGGTGATGGGCGTCACGACCCTTGAAGCCCTGGGGTACGAAGTAGACCCGGCGAACGAACGCATTGTGCGAGTGGAGTCCCTGCTGTTGTAGCGCCAGGCGGCTCCTTCCTGCCGCCTCTTGGAGCTCTATGGGGGTATGGCGTCATTTCGTTACCAACTTCAGCAAGATTCCACTGTATCCCACGTGTAACGTTGGATTATCCGCATCAAACCCCACTGGTTCCGCACCACTTTACGATGTTATAGAAAATATCTATATCATCTATAGGTTTTATGCTCTTGCTTTATAGCTCCCCATAAATATAATGAATGGCACCGGCAGCAATCATAGGAGAAAAGCCAGTTCTTGCGGGAAAGGTCACAACTTCTGTTCAGGTTAGTGTCTCTTCGTAAGGGTCTCGGCGTTTTCTCTATACCCTCTCCGGCTTCTGGTAATCCATTGCTCCCCTGCTCACGTTCTCCGGGGGTCATTTCAGCCCTGTGGATTTGGGTCAAAGGCCCAAATGCGGTAGAATCTGGGGAACGCTAGCAGGGAGGTCCACACAATGAAAGCATCAATCCAAGTATTAGGAAAGGTCCCCCAGGAGGCCGCCACGCTCCTCTCGCCAGAGGCCCTGGCCTTCGTGGCGGACCTGGCGCGGGAGTTTGAGCCCACCCGCCGTTCTCTCATGCAGGCTCGCAAGGCCCGCCAGGGGGAGCTGGACGCCGGCCGGCTACCCGATTTCCATCCTGGCAGTGCAGGAGTCCGCGAGAGGGAATGGCGCGTCGCCCCCGCCCCGAAGGGCCTCATCAACCGCCGTGTGGAGATTACCGGCCCCAGCGCCGACCCGCGCATGTTCATCAATGCCCTGAACTCCGGGGCCCAGGTGTACATGACGGACTTTGAGGACGCCCATTCCCCCCACTGGAGCAAGACGCTCCTGGGGCAAGCCAACATCCGGGAGGCGACACGCCGCACCCTGAAGGTCACCACTCCCGAAGGCCGTGACTACCGCCTGAACACCCAGACCTCCACCCTGGTCATCCGGCCCCGGGGCTGGCACCTGGTGGAGCGCCACCTGCTGGTGGACGGCCAGCCCATCTCCGGCAGCCTCTTTGACTTCGGCCTGGCCTTCTTTCACAACGTCCATGCGCAGTTGGACAACGGCAGCGGCCCCTATTTCTACTTGCCCAAGATGCAGTCCCACCTGGAAGCCCGGCTGTGGAACCAGGCCTTTGACTTTGCCGAAGACTACCTCAATGTCCCGCGGGGCACTATCAACTCCACGGTGCTCATAGAGCACATCCTGGCGGCCTTTGAGATGGAGGAAATCCTGTACGAGCTGCGTACTCACATCTCCGGCCTCAACCTGGGCCGGTGGGACTACATTTACAGCTTCATCAAGACCTTCTCCGGCCACAGGGACAAGGTGTTCCCCGACCGCGCCCAGGTGACCATGGCCACTCACTTCCTGCGCTCGGTTGCCGAGTTGCTGGTGCAGACCTGCCACAAGCGCGGGGCTTATGCCCTGGGGGGCATGTCCACCTACATCCCCCGCCGGGACGACCAGGCCGCCAACGAGCGGGCCCTGGGCCAGGTGCGGGCCGACAAGGAGCGGGAATCCTCCCAGGGCTTTGACGGCGCATGGGTGGCCCACCCCGGTCTGGTGGAAACGGTACACGAGGTCTTTTCCACAGCATTCACCGGCAACAACCAGCTTGGAAAAATCCCCGAGGTCAAGGTCACAGCCTCGGACCTGCTCTCCGTACCCCCGGGCGATATTACTGAAGGCGGCCTGCGCACCAACATCAGTGCGGCCCTTCAGTACGTTGACGCATGGATACAGGGCAGCGGCGCCGTCGCCATCTTTGGACTCATGGAGGACACTGCTACGGCTGAGATCTCCCGTTCCCAGCTCTGGCAGTGGCTCCATGCCAACTCCAAGTTGGCCGATGGCCGCACCATGACCGCCAGCCTTTACATGGAACTGCGAACCGAGGAGCTGGAGAAGCTCCTGGAGGCCCGCCAGGGCAACGCAGGCTCCCTGGACAAGGCGGCGGATCTGCTGGACGACCTGGTCCTCTCTCCCACCTTTGGGGAGTTCCTTACCGTGCCAGGTATGAGGTACCTGGAATAGCCAACACCATAGAGGAGGTTTCCCTTGGACGCATTCTGGCCATCACCCACGCAGCAGATGAAAGAGCTAGAGGAGCGCTGGGCTAGTGACCCCCGCTGGCAGGGCATTAAGCGCGATTACTCCGCTGCCGATGTAGTAAAGCTGCGGGGTAGCCTGAAGGTTGAGCACACCCTGGCAAAGGCCGGGGCGCACCGCCTGTGGAGCCTCCTCCATGACGAGCCCTACGTCGCCACCTTTGGGGCCATGACCGGGGCCCAGGCCGCCCAGATGGTGAAGGCTGGGCTGCAGGCCATCTATATGAGCGGCTGGCAGGTTGCCGGCGACGCCAACAGCGCGGGCCAGACCTATCCAGACCAGAGCCTCTATCCGGCCAACAGCGTGCCCAACCTGGTGCGCCGCCTCAATAATGCCCTGATGCGGGAGGACCAGATACACGCCCTGGAGGGCAACAATGGGACCTACTGGTTCGCCCCCATCGTGGCGGACGCCGAGGCGGGTTTCGGCGGCACCATCCACGCCTTTGAGCTGATGCGCAACATGATTGAGGCGGGCGCTGCGGGCGTCCACTACGAGGACCAGCTTGCCGCCGAGAAGAAGTGCGGCCACATGGGGGGCAAGGTACTGGTACCCACGGCCCAGTTCTGCCGTACCCTGAGCGCCGCGCGCCTGGCCGCCGACGTCATGGACGTGCCCACAATCCTCGTGGCCCGCACGGACTCCCTGGACGCCAAGCTCATCACCAGCGACATTGACCCCAGGGACCAGGCGTTCCTGACGGGGGCGCGCACGCCGGAGGGCTTCTTTGAGGTGACGGGCGGCATGGCGTCCACCATCGCCCGGGGGTTGGCATTCGCGCCTTACGCCGACCTGCTGTGGTTTGAGACCAGCCACCCGGACCTGCAGGAGGCGGCGGACTTTGCCGACGCCATTCACGAGCACTTCCCCGGCAAGATGCTGGCCTACAACTGCTCGCCTTCCTTCAACTGGCGGGCAAACGTGGATGAGGCGACCATCGCCAGCTTCCGGGATGAGCTGGCCCGCATGGGGTACAAGTTCCAGTTCATCACCCTGGCCGGCTGGCACATGGTAAACCTGAACGCTTTTGAGCTGGCCCAGGCCTTCCGCCAGGAAGGGATGCCTGCCTACGTTCGCATTCAGGACCGGGAGTTCTCCCTGGAGGAGAGCGGCTACACGGCCACCAAGCACCAGCAGGAAGTGGGCGCTGGCTACTTTGACCAGATTGCGTTGACGGTCAGCGGGGGAAACTCCTCTACCGTCGCCCTGGCTGGGTCCACCGAGGCCGGCCAGTTCCGGTAGGCCGAGGGGGATGCCCTCACCCCGGCTCTCTCCCAGCAGGGGAGGGGGAAGAATAACACCACAAGTGCGGCCATTTGGCCGCACTTGTGGTTGTTTTTGTGGATAGCCTACTACCGCTCCTTCCACTCTGGCTTGATGGCGGCGGCCCCGCCTTGGGGCGGGGGCATGAGAGGCTTGCGGGCGATGGCCCTTCTCCTGAGGATCCTGCCCAACACGTAGGGATTGGGCAGAAAAATGACTCCTGCGATGCCTATGATGATGGCGGGGACAACAAACCCATACAGCCCCAGCACAAGGGCCGCCACTATTGCGCCAACGCAGCCCACCAGGCCGAGCACAGGCCACAGGAGGTATTCACCTGGGCCTGAGGCGATGACCTCCGCCTCTACGGACTCACGGAGCCGCCGGTTGCGTTCCATCCTGCTCTGTGCCCGCTCCTCCAGCTCGTGGGGCCAGTGTCCCCAGAACATAGGCCACCTCCCTATCGCTTCGTACTGGCATTCATTTCCAGTGCTCTTGCATCTCCCCCTTTTGTTTACCCAGTTTAGCAGTATTTTGCCTGGCTCTCCAGTGCGACAGTGAACACAGGCTCTCCAAAAGGTCATTTTCGTCGTCCAGGCGGGGCAGCTTCAGTCCAGGCCACCAGTGTGTGGTAGTACACGTACCATAGCGAAATGGTACGAACATATCCTGCAGCGTGGCCGCTGGGCCTGTAGTATCCAAAGCCGTTGGGCAGTCCCAGGAAAGGAGGGGGCAACGCAGGGCGAAACGGACACCACGGCGGACTAACAAACACAAAGGGCAAGACTGAGACAAGGAGAGCATGCGATGAAAGGCAAAGCAAAAGGCATCATGATGGGTTTCCTGATGGCAGCCCTGGCGGTTCTGCCGGCTGGCGCGGCCCTGGCGGCAAAACCAGCCCCCGCCACGTACCTGGCCCTGGGGGATTCCCTGGCCGTGGGCGTGGGGGCCGCGCCGCTGGAATGGCAGTTCGGCTACGTGGGGCGGTTTGACCAATGGTTCCGGGACAGCCGTGAGGGGCCGCACCAGGTGACCAACTTGGCCGTGGGTGGCGAGACCAGCGGCAGTTTCATCGCCGGCGGGCAACTGGCAGCGGCGGCAGCAGCTATTAACGACCCTGAGACAGACGTGCAGGTGGTGACATTGGACATCGGCGGCAACGACCTACTGGGCCTCCTCGGAGGGGTATGCTTCAACCCTGCCACCCTGGAGTGCCAGACGGCCATTGGGGCTGCTCTTGGGACCTTCGTCGGCAACTACTCATATATCCTGGGAACCGTGGCTGGCGCGCTGGCGGCAGACCCGGGAGCAAAGACCATCCTTGTGATGACCTACGACAACCCCTTTGACGGGACGGGCCATCCATATGAAGGGCCGGTGGATCTGACCCTGCTG
>JACQOP010000165.1 GCA_016202485.1 Chloroflexota bacterium
CGGATGTTGTCCCCCATGCCGCCGTCCACGCTCAGGTACGTGCGCACGCCGGGAATCTCCTTGCGCGCCCCAACGGTATACAGCGCCACGCCCGCCAGCCCGACGATGGACCGCCCCGGTTCAATCACAAAGGCCGGCTCTTCTGCAAACCCCAGCTCCTTGAGGCCGCCTTTGAATGCCCCCAGCAGCGCCTCCGCATACTGGGCGATGGTCGGTGGGCGCTGGTCCCGCAGGTAGGCGATGCCGAAGCCGCCCCCTGCGCCAAACTCCGCCAGCTTCAGCCCGTACTCCCGTATCTGGGCGGCGAATCCCAGGGCGATGCCGATGGCCTCCTGGTAGGGCTCCACCTCAAAGAGCTGCGACCCTATATGGCAGTGCAGACCGCGGAGCCGCAGGTGAGACGAGGCCAGTGCCTGGCGCACCGCCTTCTCGGCGTCGCCGGTGGCGATGGAGAACCCGAACTTGCTGTCCAGGATGCCCGTGGTAATCTTGGCGTGGGTATGGGGGTCCACCCCCGGCGATACTCGTACCAGAACGTCCTGCGTCTTGCCGGCCTTGGCCGCCAGCCCCTCCAGCAGCCCCAGCTCGTGGAAGCTGTCCGCCACGATGCGTCCCACGCCCCAGTCCAGGGCCTCCTGCAGCTCCTGGCGGCCCTTGTTGTTTCCGTGGAAGTACACCCGCTCCCTGGGCATCCCCCCGGCCCTGGCCAGCGCAAGCTCCCCACCCGACACCACGTCCATTCCCAGGCCCTCTTCCGCCAGCAGCTTCGTCAGGGCCAGGTTGGAGAAGGCCTTGGCCGCATAGATGACCTCGGTCCTGAGGTAGCGCGCCCGGAACTCCCCCAGGTACGTCCGGCAGGCGTCCCGCAAGGTCTGCTCGTCAAAGACGTACAGCGGCGTCCCAAACTCCGCCGCTAACCCTGCTACGTCGCAGCCGCCAACGACCAGGTGGCCCTGGTCATTCACCTGGGCGGTATGGGGAAACACGTTCTTCGCTGGCAGCTCTGGCATGAAGGAAGTCCTTACGACTTTTGGTGAGATTAGAACACTGGGAAACCTCTTGGTAATGCCCTTTGGTCAAGAGGTCCACCCTAACTCAGGAAGCAGATCCCACAGCTCAATGCATCTGACACCGAAGCTCGCAGCCACATTGGGGATTTTGGGACGGTGAGAATTAGGCGGGTCCATCCGCTCAAATGTGACGATGCGGCCTCCAAACACCTTGGCATGAGCGATAACCCATGGGTCCGCCCCACCCACAAACACGGCAACATGCTGGGGGGCGTAGATGCCACTGTCTATAACTCCTGTAATGATTTGTGCCGCCATAGCTTGCACGTCCGCGCGCGCTGGTCTAAAAAGTTCTGTTTGCTGTCTCGCCCAGACCTTGAGTTGATCTTCGCCTTGAAGCAACTCGTTCAGAACCATTTCAGGACTAGCGATAACACCATCTTTCGCTTTCTGCGCTAAGAATGCCCAGAAATTGGGAGATGTAGCGAATCTGTACGGCCCTCTACAAGGCGTGACAAAACTATCGGTATCAAACCAATCAGGCATTCTCCATGCTCGTCAATATGTATTGCTCCACCCTGGATAGCGTCCCTAGGCGGACATTCAAAAGTGTTGCCGCCTCCTTTGCGGATGCGCGTCCTTCCGCTGCCGACAGCACAAGGGTCGTTGTGAAGGTTCGACTGTTCCGAACGAGGAACGTATTGTAGAAGCTGCCGCCACCTTCTCCCTTGGTACTAACGACCCCGGCCAAGAGTTCCCGATACTTTTGGCGATAAGTACTAGGGTCTACTCGCTCTAATTCATAGGCCCGCCGCAGGACGACGAATGTGCTGACTCTATAGCGCCGCGCCAGTTCATTTATGTTTTGGTCTACTGTTGTCAAGGCATTCCATGCTAGGACAAAATCGTCTTGCGGAACCAGAACCTCTGCGGCAATGGCGTCACAGTGCTTATCGGTCGCATGTTGCTGGTCCTGCGGTCGTTCCAGATAGTTTGGGTTGGAGACCCCGCTAGCGCCTATCCAAAGATGAGCCAATTCGTGGGCCAACGTGAAGATTTGAGCCGCTTTCGAGTCAGCCGAGTTAATGAAGATTAGTGGGGCAATCGGGTCACTGATTGCAAATCCCCGAAATTCCTTAACGTCAAGACTTCTACGGGTGTTCCTTCCTGCATAACTGCTGCGTAGCACAAGAACCCTAGCATTCTCCGCCCTATCAATGAGTTGCGTTAAAAACGCCTCCCATGTCGCAACACTTCGGCGAAACTGTGGGGTAACACCAAGGGTGCTCCGTATATCAGCAGCAACTACTCTTGGAGAGTCTCCGTTGAATCTACCAATGAAGGTGATAGGCTCCGCACCTTCAGCTTGGAGGTGCTCTCTAAACCAGTCTTGTTTCCGAAGCGCATCGTAAAGAACATCCAAAAACTCTGGGCTTGGTTTTCGTGGTGGTGCACCTGCAACAGTCCGTAAGTCCGGTAATGGCAACCGTTCTTCTGGCGGCTTCTCAAGGAAGAGATACCCGAACGGAACGTTAAGTTTCTGCGCCAAGCTCCGAACTTTAGCAAACGATGGCTTGGCTTCCCCCTCTTCCCAAGCGAGGAGAGTTTCAGGCGTAACAGTTATCTTGAGAGCGGCCTCTTGTAGGGTGTCACCTTTGCGCTCCCTCGCCCAGCGAAGCATAAGAGGAGTAATGTGAGCCTCTATCGTGAACATAGTTGAATCTCTAAAACTAAACCTTCCCCACCGCCTGCATAATAGACTCAATGATCTGGTAGTACCCGGTGCAGCGGCACAGGTTGCCCATCATCCATTCCTGCACCTGCTCCCGCGTCGGGTTGGGGTTGGCGTCCAGCAGTGCCTTGGCCGCCACAATCTGCCCGGAGGTGCAGATGCCGCACTGGAAGCCCCCGTTCTTCATGAAGCTCTCCTGCAGCGGGTGTAGCTTGCCCTCCAGGGCAATCCCCTCTATCGTCGTAATGTTCGCCCCATCGGCCTGCACCGCCAGCGTAATGCACGAGGCCACCATGCGCCCGTCCAGCAGCACCGTGCACGCTCCGCACACGCCTACGCCGCACGCCTCCTTGGTGCCCGTCAGGCCCAGGTCGTACCGCAGCAGGTCCACCAGCGTCCGGTAGGAGGGCGCCTCCACAGTATAGGGCTTGCCGTTGACGGTCAAGGAGACCGGGTATCGTGCGCCTTCAGTGCTCATCTGCTATCCTTGGTAACGCTGTACTGCACGGGGATAGTACCCTAGAAGGCAGCGACAGGCAAGCTTATCCCTTACCACCAACTCAAGCTCACCGATAGGAGATAAAAGTAGGTTACACTCAGTACCACTAAATTGTACACCAATTGAGACAGGAGTCTCTTGCCTCCCCTATATATAGGGGATAATATAGATCAGCATTGTGAGACAACAATGATGGAGGAACACATGACTAGGGGCACTGAGATCGACCTCGAAGCGGTGAAGGATATTCTGAGGGAGCATAAGAGTCTGCCACCATCGGAGTTGGTCGAGTTAATCGTTAAAGCCGGTATGTCAGACTCCGAAGCCCGCAGAGCAACCTGGCAGCTTTTGGATCGCGGCGAGATTGAGGTGGACAAAAAAATGCGACTAACCTTACGGGAGGTCGCAGCTTGAAAGATGACTCCCGAAGAACTCAGAACCCTTAGGGAAGCACGTCGCTATGATTCTAAGAGCGGCAGACCTGACCAACGGCCCGCAGGTGCCAGAGATCGGGACAGGATCTTATACACACCCGCCCTGCGCCGCTTGGGGGGTGTCACCCAAATCGCTTCAGCCGTAGAAGGACACGTTTTCCACACACGGCTAACCCATACTCATGAGGTTGCCCAAATAGCATTGCGTACATCTCAGTTTCTGATGGCGACCACCGCGTCAGATGTCCTTGAAGCTGTTGGAGGGCTTGATCCTGATGTGGCTGAAGCAGGAGCACTCGCACATGACTTGGGACATCCCCCGTTTGGTCACACAGGAGAGAATGAGCTTCAACTACTCCTAGCCAAGGACCCCATTAATAACACTGACAGCTTTGAGGGCAACGCCCAGTCATTTCGCATCGTTACCAAACTAGAGCACCGTTATCCTGACTGCCCCGGACTTGATCTAACACGAGCTACCTTAGCAGCTATTCTCAAGTACCCTTGGCTTCGTGATAGTAATGATCCAGCGCAAAGTAAATGGGGAGCATATTTGACTGAGACAGAGGATTTCCAGTTCGCCCGACAACTCTTTACTTCAAATGATACTCAACCATCTGCCGAAGCAGAAATTATGGATTTCTCAGACGATGTTGCGTATTCTGTACACGATCTTGAGGACTTCTACAGAGCTGGTCTTGTACCCCTTAACCGGCTAATTCTGCAACCAGAGGAATTGGATCGCTTTATAGATCAGACGTACAAAAGATGGGAAAGAGAAAAGCGGAGTGCACCTCTCCCATCCGAACTTAAGGACGCGGCTAGGCGAGTTTTTGAGCTCGCCTCCATTTTCACCCCCCTTACAGAACCGTATAACGGATCGAGAACACAACGTGCTGCACTGAAGACCTTGACCTCCCTACTGATTGGCCGCTACGTAATGGGTGGCATTACTCTAAGAACACCAGACCCCTCAAACCCCAAGAGAATAACGCAACACACCGAACTACTCCATGAAATCACCATTCTGAAAGAGTTAAGTTGGTATTACGTAATTGAAACCCCACCCTTGATCACACAACAAATGGGGCAGCGTCGCGTTATACAAGACTTATTTAATTCATTTATGCATGAAGGGATTTCTGGGAATTTGAAGGCATTCCCAACTCTTTACCGTGAGGAGATTGAATCTCTTGGGGCTCCATCTGACTTCCAATTGGCTAGGATTGTAGCTGACATGATAGCAGGCATGACTGAACCACAGGCCATTGCCATGCACCAACGAGTTACAGGACATGGCTTGGGGTCAGTCCTGGATGTGATCTTGCAAGGATAGACATCTGAACTAGCCCAGGAGTCCCACCATGACCACCACCTACACCGCCATCGGACAGCCCGCCACCCGCGCCGACGGCCCGGAAAAGGTCACCGGCCAGGCCCGCTACTCTGCGGACGTGCCCCTGGAAGGCTGCCTGTGGGGCAAGGTGCTCCGCAGCCCCTTCCCTCACGCCCGCATCGTGAGCATAGACCTCTCCAGGGCCCGAGCAGTCCCTGGCGTCGTCGCCGTCCTCACGGGCCAGGACATGGCCGGCGTGCGCTATGGCCGCCGCCTGCGGGATGTGCCGCCCCTGTGCGACGACCGCGTCCGCTTCATCGGCGACCCCGTGGCGGCCGTGGCCGCCGAGGACGAGGACACCGCCCAGCAGGCCCTCGCCCTCATTGAGGTGGAGTACGAGGAGCTGCCCGCCGTCTTTGACCCCCTGGAGGCCATGCAGGAGGGCGCAACCCTGTTGCACCCCGAGGTCAACTCCTACCCCGGCCTGCCCCAGCCCTTGCAGAAACCCTCCAACGTCTTTGTCACCAACCTCTACAAGAAAGGCGACCTGGAAGCCGGCTTTGCCCAGGCGGACATCATCATAGAGGGAACCTACGCCACGCCCGTCGTCCACCAGGCCTACCTGGAACCTCATACCTGCGCCGTGTGGATTGACCCCCAGGGCCGCGTCCAGGTCTGGTCATCCAACAAGGCCCCCCATGCCCTGCGCCAGCAGCTCTCCGATGCCGTGGGCATCCCCAGGGAACGCATCCTGCTGAACCACGCCTACATCGGCGGCGACTTCGGCGGCAAGGGCTCCCCCATGAATGCACCCCTGTGCTACTACCTGGCCCTGCACACGGGGCGGCCTGTCAAAATGGCTATGGACTACGTGGAGGAGTTCATGGCGGCCAACCCCCGCCACGCCTCGGTCATCAAGCTTAGGACCGGCGTCAAACGCGACGGTACCCTCACCGCCCACCAGGCCACCGTCGTCTTCAACAGCGGCGCCTATGGCGGCTTCAAGCCCGGCGTCAATCTGGGCGGCGGCGGCCACGCCGGCGGCGCCTACCGCATCCCCCACGTGGATATCCAGGTCCTCATGGTCTACACCAACACCGTCCCCTGCGGCCACTACCGCGCCCCAGGCGAACCCCAGGCCCTCTTCGCCATTGAGTCCCACGTGGACGTCATCGCCCGCAGGCTGGGCA
>JACQOP010000166.1 GCA_016202485.1 Chloroflexota bacterium
CGGCCGTACCCCTCTCTTCTTGGGGGTCGGTGGGAGCCATACCCTCCTCCCCTACTCCCGGGCCATCTGCTGCTTTATCTGCTCAAGGACAGGGGTGGGCGAAGGGTCCACGCTGTTCAGCAGCGCCAGATAGTAGCTCACGTAGTCCCCCAGGAGCACGCTGGTCAGCAGGTGCGCCAGGGCTGTATCGCCCACGGCGTCTATCTGCCGGTAGGCCACGCCCTTCTGCACCAGCACCTCCTCCACCTCCTGGTACTTGGCCGAAATGCGGTGGTGAAAGCGGTCCGAGTGCAGGAGGGTCACGAACGCCCGGTCCCGCGCCGCCTGGGGCAGCGCAAGCCCTTCCACGGAGTTGTGGGCCAGTTCCGGCAGCTCCTCAAAGAAGGCCCAGGACTTGCTGTTCTCATTAAGCTGGGTCTTCCAGCGGCGGGCAGCCCCCGTCAGGAACCCCGCACCGTAGATGATAGGCTGTTTGCCGTGCATCGCCCCCGCAATGGTCTTGGCCAGGTTCTGGGCCGCCGGCGCTTGGGGTGCAAGGGCCTCCGACAGCTCCCGTAGAAGCTGGACTGCTCCCGCCACTGCGCCGCTGTCGTAAGGGAGGATGCCAAGCTGGCACAGGATTGCCAGGGGGGCCATGAAACTGTACCCCATGGCCGAACGGGCTTCCCCTCGGTGGGTGACCTTGACCACCGGCACGTCTTCCGCCCGTGCCATCTCCAGCAGCGCCCCCCCGCTCGTCACCACGGCCAGCACGGCCTTGCGTTCCCGCGCCACGCGGTACATGGAAAGGGTCTCCTCGGTGTTGCCGGAGTAGCTGGAGGCGATGACCAGGGTGTTTGGACCCACCCACTCAGGTACCTGGTAACCTCGCAGCACGGTAATAGGGAGGGCGCATTCCAGGTCGGCCAGGCCCTTCACTAGGTCGCCGCCAATGGCCGAGCCGCCTACGCCTAGAAAGGCAATGTGCTGCACCTCTGCATAGCCGGCGGGCAAGGGGATGACCCAGGCGCGGTCCCACGCCTCCTGGAACTGGTCCGGCAGGCTGGCAATGCGCTGCAACACCCCCGAGGGGTCGTAGCGCCTGTATGGTTCGGGGGAGTCCAGAGCCTGTAAAGAGGTGGTCATACCCCCGCCAGCTCCCGCGCCTCGCTCAGTAGGCGCTTCACCCGGGCGGGTGATTCCGCCTCGGCGTACAGCCGCAGCAACGGTTCCGTACCCGAAAAGCGGATGAGCACCCAAGCGCCCCCTTTCAGTCGAAAGCGGGTGCCGTCGGCCTCATCCCGCCCTAGCACCCCTTTGCCGCCTATCGCCTCCGGGTTGCGGGAAGCGACCCGCTGCACAACCACGCTCCGCTTCGCCGGGTCAAAGGGCACGTCCCACCGGTCAAAGTGGTGCTCCCCCACCTTGCTGAAGAGGTGCTGCAACAGCTCCGAGGGGCGCTTTCCTGTGCGGGCCATCATGTCCAGGATGAACAGCCCACTGAGGATGCCGTCCCGCTCCGGAATATGGCCCCTGAAGGCGTAGCCGCCGCTCTCCTCGCCAGCCGCCAGCGCGTCCTCCCGCCGCATCACAGGCCCTAGGTATTTGAAGCCAACAGGCGTCTCATAGACGGGCACACCGTAAAGCTCCCCCAGTCGGTACACCATGCTGGTCATGGTGATGGATTTCACCAGCGGCCCCCGCAGGCCCCTGGTTTCCAGGAGATAGAGGCACAGCAGGGCAAAAGTCTGGAGTGTGGAGATGAACTGGCCCTTCTCATCAATGACACCCAGACGGTCGGCGTCGCCGTCCAGGGCCACGCCAACGTCGTAGCGGTGTTCAGTGATATACTGGGAAAGAGGGCCCAGGTTGTGGCCCACCGGCTCCGGCTGCTTCATCCCGGGGAAGGAAGGGTTGCGCTCTCCCCGCAGCTCTGTCAGGCCGGGCATACCCGCCAGCAACTCCGGCACATAGCCCGCACCTGCGCCGTGCATAGCGTCCACCGCCACCTTCAGGCCGCTGTGCTGGAGAACAGGCAGGTCTACCAGCTTACTCATGTGCGCCAGATAGGGCGGGCCAGGCTCAATGTCCTGCAGCAGTCCTTGGCTCCTGGCATCTGTCAGGGGAAGACGCGGGACCTCATGCCCAAGGGCCAGGGCAATCTCCCGCTCCAGTTCGTCCACCACCCCCTGGTCGGCGCTGCCGCCGTAGTCCGGCTTGTACTTGTAGCCATTCCACTGTGGTGGATTGTGGCTGGCGGTGATGATGGCTGCTCCCCCGGCATGGCGGTGCACCACGTTATAGCTCACCACAGGAGTGGGGGCGGCATTGGTAGAGAGCAGCGTGGGGACGCCGTTGCCCGTGGCCACCTGCGCCACCTCGGCGGCAAAGTCCTCCGAGGCAAAGCGGGTGTCATAGCCCACCACCAGCCCGCGGGAAGCCATGCCGGTGCGCCTTAAGTACTGAGCCACGCCCTGGGTGCAGATGCGCACATTATCGGCGGTGAAGTCCCACCCGATGACGGCGCGCCATCCATCGGTGCCAAACTGGATTGCCACTGGATAATTCCTTGATGCAAGCTCCAAATGCCCCAATGAGGGCCTGTCCTATAGTACGGAGTATGGGAGCGGTTGTCCATGATTTGTCATGCCGGCCAACCGGCAATCCTTGCCTAGTCAGGCCAAAGTAGTCTTGCGCCGGTGGACATACAGGGAACGCCCATAGGCTCAGGGAGCCTTCGCATATCCAAGGTTCGCGGTAATCACCAGCCCTGGGGGTACAGCCTCACAGCCCCAGCTTGCCGGGGTTCATGATGCCATAGGGGTCCAGGGCCTGCTTCAGGCGGCGGGCGGCCTCCAGGTTCTGGCCCCACTCCCGTTCGGCCAGGTGCAGCAGCTTCAGGCCAATGCCGTGGCAGTACTCCATGCTACCGCCCATGTCCTGGGCAAGCTGCAACAACCGGTCTGAGACCTCTCGGAAGCTGCCCAGATCGTGGCTCGCTGCCGGGCGAGTGATGACCATGGAGTACAGCTCCGGCCCGCCCCAGATAGCGCTCTGCCGAATGGCCACCCCAGCCGAGGCGCAGATGGCCTGGGCCTGTCGGCGGTACGCTGGCACCGCGGCCACCGGCAGGGGTGGGTGCAGGTAATCGCCCCATCCGCCGCGACCCCAGCCGCGCTCCCAACGCTCCCGGGGCAGCAGGGGCTGCTGGTCCCGCTTGAAGCGCTCGCCCGGCTGATGACGCTCTTCCCAGTACTCCTCGGCCTTGGCCGGGCCGATGTCCGCGCCGCCGTGGGCCACGATAATCTTCTTACTGCGCCTGGCTTGAGCAGAAACCTCCTCCCTGTAACCTTCATAAGTGAGAATAAGGATGACCGGCGGGTCGCCTTCCTCCTCCGGCTCCTCTTCGGTCAGGTCGGTGATAGCGGGGCGCAGGCCCAGGGCAAACATCTCGCTGACAGCGCTGAAGCCCGTCTCAAAGGTGGGAAAGGAGAAGGCGGCATGGCGGCGCTCCTCGGGCAATCGGAAGACCCGCAAGGCTGCGGCGGTGATGATGCCCATGACCCCTTCCGCACCGATGAACAGGCGGTCCAGCCCTGGCCCGGAGGCGCGTTTGGGCACGGCTTTGGTACGGATAATTTCGCCCGTGGGCAGTACCACCTCCAGGGCCGCCACCTGGTCGCCCATGGAACCGTATTTGGCAGCGCGGTACCCCACACCGTCGGTGGAGATAGTCCCGCCCACGGTGGCAATAGGGGTGCTCCAGGGGTCATGACCCACCATCAGTCCGTGGCGGTTCAGCTCTAGGTCTAGGTCGCGGATGACGACGCCCGCTTCGGCCCAGGCGATACGGTCCTCTTTGGAGATGGAGCGCACCCGGGACATGCCCTTCAGGTCAATGACAATAGCTCCCTGGGGCGGGACTGCGCCACCCATGACGCCAGTGCCGCCGCCGAAGGGGATGACCGGGGTACCGTACTGGCAGGCAATCTTCACTACGGCTGCCACTTGCTCCGTGGTAGAGGGAAGCACCACCACTGGGGGCGTCTCCCACCAGGGCGCGCGGTCGCCTGGGAAGCCGCGCACGGGGTTGAAGGCGTCGGCGGAGTGCATCTCCCGGGCACGGTCCTCCAGAATGATGGCGTCGGCTGGAAGGGCCTGCCGCAGGGATGCAAGGAGGTCTGAGGTTGTCACGGCGTTTGCTCCAAAGAGAAGGGGTGGAGTCTCTACACTGCCCAGAGGATAGACGATATAATGCTGGCATGGCAAGGATGAACGAACCTTTCCAGGTCATCTATCGTTGGGCGACCTTTCAGTTTTCCCACGCGGCAGACGGTGGGTATGACGTGGATGTCCCCGCCATCTCCAACTGCTTCTCCAGCGGTGCAACCTTTGAGGAGGCGCTGGACAATATCCTTGGGACGCTGATGGCGCGGCTGCTGCAGGACTACCGTTCCGGGATGGCGATAGCAGAGGAGCTGCTGCCCCTGCTGGACACCCTTGTGGAGGCCGGTAAGACGCAGTACGACGGGGGATGAGGATGTGCTCGTCGCGGCGCAGGCTAGGGCGTGGGAATCACCCTAATGTCTTGAGTCGGAGATTCGCTGAATAACTCCGGGGGATTCACAAGGGGGCAAGGCCCCTTGCGCGGGGGTTGCGGGGGTATCCCCCACAGCTACGGACCGGTGGGCGGTAAATTCAACCTCTGCCCAGCATGAAGAGGCAAAGTCCTGAATTGCCGGCAAATTCGGATTCAGCAGGTAGTCAGTGACCTTTTGCCAATCTACCCTGGCCTGCTTTGCGTCAGGCAGCTCCACGGGGATACCTATTTCCCGCCTGTCCTGGTGGAGCCCTGCGGGGTGGTCAAGTAGTAGGTCATAGACTGCAAGGCCATGACGGGGTCTATGTTGCGAACGCGCACAAGGGACGGCACCTGGGCGGTCACCGGCGCGTAGTTCACGATGGCCCGCACGTCGCAGGCCACCAACTGGTCCACCACCTCCTGTACCTGAGACGCCGGCACAGCCACAATGGCGATGCCTATCCCGAGTTCATGCACCGCCTCTCCCAGACGGTGCATGGGCTGCACCATGATGCCCGCCACCATCTGCCCCACCTGGCGCGGGTCAGCGTCAAAGGCCGCCACAATTTTGAACCCCTCGGGCGCGAAGCCGGGGTAGCTGAGGATGGCGCGCCCCAGGCGTCCCACACCAATAAGTCCCACGCGCCATTCTCTGTCCAGCCCAAGGATACGCCGCAGCTCCCCAAGCAGGTACTTTACCGAGTAGCCTCGCCCCTGCTTGCCGAAACGCCCGAAATAGCTCAGGTCCTTGCGTATCTGAGCAGGCGTCACCTGGATCAAGTCGCCAAGCTGCTGGGAGCTGACCACGGCAACCCCTTGCTGGCTGAGGCGCGTGAGCGCCCGCACATACTGGGGCAGGCGCTCCACCACAACCTCTGGCACTTCTGTCGCTTCGTTGAAGGCGCTGGAGGAACGCGCAGTCATGGCAGCAGGTCCTACCTTTGGGGCAGAGAAGAAACGAAGAAGATGAAAGAGGCGAAAAACAGCGAAAAGGGGTAAACCGGGGAAGTTGCAGTATGTGACACGCAGGACACCATGTACCTCTGTAGTAAGAAAGATTGTAGTCTGTGATACTAAGAGAGTCAACCCGCAGTCCAGAGTTTTTGCTGTGCTATACTAAGGCCCTGCTGTTTTATGCCTTTTCACCCTGAGAGCATCTTGCAGGGGTCATCGCAGTACGCCTGTGAACACACCGCCGACTTCGCTGTGGGGCAACCGCGACTTCCTGAAGCTGTGGGCGGCCCATACTGCCGAGACCCTTGGCTCGCTGATGGGCGCCCTTTCATTCACTGCAGTACTGGTCGTGGAGGCATCGCCCCAGCAGATGGCGCTGCTGGCGGCGGCGGGCGCCGCGCCAGGGCTGGTGGCCGGCCTGCCAGCAGGCGTATGGGTGGACCGGCTCAAGCGAAAACCGGTGCTGGTCACGGCGGACATAGGCCGGGCGCTGGCGCTGGCCACCATCCCGGCGGCCCATGTCCTGGGGGCGCTGCGCATAGAGCACCTGTATGCTGTGACCTTCCTTGCGGGGCTCCTGGACGTCTTCTTTGACGTTGCCCACCCCTCCTTCGTGCCCCTTATCGTACGGAGAGACCAGTTCGTTGAGGCCAACGCCAGGATGTCTGCGACGGCGTCGGTGGTGGAGGTGGGGGCCTTCAGCGTCAGCGGTTGGATCGTGCAGCTCTGGTCCGCCATGGTGTCGGTAGCCGTGAACGCCTCAACCTTCCTGGTATCGGGCGCGCTGCTCCTCCTCATCCGCAGGAGTGAACCCCGGCCCCGTGACTCAGGTATGCAAGGGCCGGTATCCCTCCGGGGCGAGCTGGCCGGCGGCCTGCGCTTCCTGTGGCGGCAGCCTCTGCTGCGGGCGTTGTCCGTGGCCCATGTGCTGCGCGGGCTGTCCAGCGGGATTATCGGCGCGCTTATCCTGCTCTTCGGCATCCGGGAGCTGGGCTTTGCCCCCGGTGTGCTGGGCATGATCTTTGCAATGGGTGGCGTCAGCTCCCTGGGTGGGGCCTTCCTGACGCCGTGGCTCACACGCCAGTTTGGCATTGGCTCCGTGCTCGTGACCATGGGCGTATTCATTGGCGTGGCTATCCTGTTTCTCCCCCTGGCGCGGGGGCCGCTGGTGGTGGCGGCAGCCTTTCTGGTGACCCAGCAGCTTCTGGGCGACTGGGCCTGGGCAGTGTACGATATCAACGAGTTGAGCCTGCGCCAGGCGGTGACGCCGGACCAGGTGCGTGGGCGAGTGAACAGCGCCGTCCGATGGTTAAGCGTAGGGGCAACCTTTTTAGGGGCGCTATTGGCGGGTGCGGTGGTTGCCTGGATAGGGATGCGGTGGACCCTCGCCTTCGGTGGGGCAACGACCCTGCTGGCGGCGCTGCTGCTGGCCCTGTCCCCCGTCCGCAGCGTGAAGGAATCGCCCCAGGAGACGGCAGCGTGAGGCCTTTGTCGTTCCGAACACAGTGAGGAACCTCTCCTGGTGAGCCGTAGAACGGCAGGGGCGGGTAGTAACGGCCCACTGGTAATCACGGCAAGCCGGGAAAGGTTCCTAGGTCGTACCCCCCTCGGAGCGACAGAGCGCCCTGAGGGGGAGGAGCTTAATTCACCAATGCACATTGGCGTCTGCACTATCCAGCTCAGGATGCCGGAGAACGGCAGCCTGAAGGACAAGCGCCAGGTCATCCGCTCCGTGACCGATCGGGTCCGGGGCCGCTTCAACGTGTCCATCGCGGAGGTAGCGGACAACGACGTGTGGGGGCTGACCACCCTGGGCTTCGCCTGCGTCTCCAACGACGCCCGCCACGCCGAGGAGATGCTGTCCAACGTTGTTTCCTATATTGAGGGCCTGCGCCTGGACGCCGAGGTCTTGGACATCCAGACGGAAGTAATTTCAGGGGTGTAATGTGTGCCTCCTTTCCCTTGCGGAGGAGGACTGGGCCTTGTTCCAAAAGTCAGGAGGATGCAAGGAACCCAGAGCCTGTCCTTGGTGAGCCGTAGCTCCGACTCTGTCGCGAGTCCCGC
>JACQOP010000168.1 GCA_016202485.1 Chloroflexota bacterium
GGGGTGGGGTGGCCTTGGGATTCGTTTTATTTTTTTGTGGAAACGAATCCTCCGGATGGAGTGGGAGGGGCCACCAGGGATATGCCGTTTGTGGAACAATGGTAGCAGGGGAGGGGCGGTATGGGGAAGAGGCGGATGGCAGGGGGGTACCGGTGCTTGGCAAGGCCAATCATTGCAATGCCCATACCGAGACCAATCCGTGTTTTGAAAGGCTAGCAGAAAGGACTGTACAAATAGGTTCGCCGGCTCCTGGGGCAGGGCAACCCTTAGTAGTTTCGTGGCTGAGAATGGGGCCATGTGACGGACGTTATTAACGAAACCAGCATCTTTTGTGAAACAGATATCGTAGGCTGGGGCAACTGTCCGATACAAGGCGCTGTCATCCAGGCCCTTCAGGTGGAGGCTATTGACCGAATCTACCTCGTGGCCAATCGCGCGGAGGGCAGCCACCAGGGCCTCGGGCAAGTTCTCGTCCAGAAGCAGCCTCATCTGAAGGTGAGCAGTTCAGAGTGGGCCAGCTCCTCCAAGGCGCCACGGACAGCCTCTTCAGTGAGGCTGGGATACTCCTTCACAATCTCGGGAATGGTCATGCCGGTGGAAAGGAGTTCCAGCAGCAGGGCTATGGAGATTCGGGTATCCCGCACACGTGGGGCGCCACCCAGATGGTCCGGGTCTGTGACGATCCACTTCATGGCAGCACTGCTCCGGGGTGAGTTTCTTGAAGCGGTGCTGGACGCTTCTGGCGCTATTCTACCACGCCCGGAGGTGCGAAATGGCACAGGGCATAGGGAATTTGCTATTTGTGAGAGACGAACCACTGGGGAAGCTGCCGAAGGATTGAAGGGGAATCGCTGGTTACGAAGGCGATGGTAGCAGGGGAGGAGCGGGGGAAGGGGGAAGCGTAAGAGACGTGCGACAGAATCGCAATGGGTGAGAATCAGTCCCAAACAGACCTATGGTTACGGAAAGCCTACGAGGTCAGCAAGGACGCTATTCACCTTGGCAGTCCCTTCGGAAGTAAGCTCCCCTAACGGTCTAGTCAACCTGCAAGGAATCTCGCTCTCAGGGATGTCAGTTTGAATAGGTGGAGGACCCCAAGCAGCAATGAGCTGCGGGGTGACAAACACGGCATCAAGGCCAAAGCCATGTGCCATTCTGCAGTCCCCTTGTTTTATTCTCTGAGTGGGCCATCCACTGCCAAAACCGGCAAGCTCAAGGGCTTGCACATACCTCGCATGTGCATTATGAGCGTTGTTGGACACTATCACACACCGACCCGTTACAGTCACCACAGACCCGAACATGAGTTGTGAATAGGAGTATTCCCAGATTGTACCCCTTTTTCTACTGGGAGACGCAGACGCAATTGGGTTCCTTCCAAAGAATGTTTGGAGCCTCTTGTCGTATTCAGGTAAGGCGAATTGCGTTCTCAGAGCATCATCAATAGTGTAGCGGTCGGGAGCATTCCAGAATCCATTGTCTGTAACACACAGGATGGGTGGTTGATGTGGATTAGGAAACGAGTAGCACTGTCCGACATCAACGTACCGTGGGTTTGGCACCACAAGGTCTGGCCTACTGGTCATCCCACTGTGTAGAGGCACCAGATAGACATCCAGGCCAGTATTGTTTGTTCTACAAGGAGCCTGGAGGAAAAAGCCGTTCGCCTTGTTAGATTGCTCAGAGCTGAGGCAAAGAGCAACATGTGTTCCTGCGCTTTTGAAGCTGGGCGGTACAGTGTCAATCCAGTATCCATCCCCCTTCTGGGGAACGTGGTTATCCGTCATCATGCGTTTCTCATTGAGTGTAGTAACCTTCCCCGGAAGGGGCAACGCCTGTTATTGAGCTGAAGAGCCTTACGCCCTGTACCCTCCGTCCTCCGGCAGCCCTTTGCCCTGGGCGGCGGCGACGGCAAGCTGGTCGCAGCGCTCGTTCTCTTTCGTGCCGTTGTGGCCGCGGACCCAGGCGAAGGTGACGTCGTGTCTGGCGCAGAGGGCGAGGAGCCGTTGCCAGAGGTCGGGGTTGATTGCCTTCTCGGTCTTGGTGCGCATCCAGCGGTTGGCCTTCCACCTGGCGGCCCATCCCTTGTCCATGGCATTGACCAGGTACTGGGAGTCGCTGATGAGGGCGACCCGGCAGGGCTGGGTGAGGGCTTCCAGGCCGGCGATGGCGGCCATGAGCTCCATGCGGTTGTTGGTGGTGAGGCGGTAGCCGGCGGAGAGCTCCTTGCGGTTGGGGCCGGAGAGGAGCACGACGCCGTAACCGCCGGGGCCGGGGTTGCCCAGGCAGGCGCCATCGGTGTAGATGGTGACGCGGGGGAGCTGGTTGGTCATAAGGACATGTTACTTCACTAAGCCCAGGCTCCACCTGAGCGCAGTATCAACCTCTTGCATCTTTTCTGCGCCTAGAATCCCTAGCAACCGCCCTATCCTCGTTTGGTCAACGGTTTGAATCTGCTCACATTTCACAACGCTAGGGTAGGACAGGCCACTTTCTGTAGGTGCAATTTCTACATGAAAAGGGTATTGTCGGCGGCGTCTAGTAGAAATTGTGGCAACGATAGTTGTTGGACCGCTTTGGTTCCCCAAATTGTTCTGAACCACCAAAGCCGGGCGAATACCTGTTTGTTCAGAACCTCGCCCAGGAGACCAGTGAACAAGGTAGATTTCGCCCCGCTTAACCATCTCTGAGGATTACCTCTCGGGTAATGTTCAGAGCTTCTTCAGCCTCTCGCAGGTTCTCTTCGGCCATGGCCTTGTAGCCTTCAACCATCAGGGCTTCAATACGCTCTCGCTCCACCCTTACAATGAGGTGGGCGATGACGCTGCTGCGGCTGGTGGCGTTTTCTTCGGCTAACCTATCGGCGATGTCCAGCAGATGCTGGGGCAGGCTGATGGTGACTTTTGCGGCTTTGTTTACGACCATGAGGCACCTCCACCTTTAGGCTACCATACTGCTGGTATGACCGTCTATACCGCCGAAGTGGACTTGTCTGGCCTTCCTTGACGCCCCCCACCCCCCATGCAAGAATTGTGGAACTTTGTGGGGGACTGCGGTGAACAGAGCAACGGACAGCGTCCTGGACCTGATAGGGGACACGCCCATGGTGCGGCTGGCGAAGCTGGAAGGGGCGGGGTCGGCGCAGGTGTGGGCGAAAGTGGAGGGCCTGAACCCCAGCGGCAGCGTGAAGGACCGAGTGGCGCTGGCCTTGGTGCGGGACGCCGAGGAACGGGGCCTGCTCCAGGAGGGCGGCGTGATTGTGGAGCCTTCTGCAGGCAATATGGGGGTGTCCCTGGCCATGGTGGCCGCGGCCAGAGGGTATGCCATGCACCTCTTCATGCCGGAAGGGGTCCCTATGGAGCGCCGCCGGCTGGCGGGGCGCTACGGGGCGGAGGTACACCTGACGCCCTCCAACATGGGCATGGTGGGGGCCAACGTGGCGGCGAAGCGGGTGCTGGACCGGAACCCTGGCTATGTGCGGCTGGACCAGTTTATCAGCCCGCTGACGGTGAAGGCCCACCAGGAGGGTACAGGGCAGGAGATCCTGGAGGCGACAGGTGGGCGGGTGGACGCCTTTGTGGCCGGCGTTGGTAGCGGAGGGACGCTGATGGGCGTGGGCCTGGCGCTGCGAGCGGCCAACCCTGGTGTGCTGCTGGCGGCGGTGGAACCAGCCACATCGCCGCTGTTGAGTGAAGGAAAATTCGGCGACCACGGCATCCCCGGCATTGGGCCTGACTTTGTGCCGACCATCCTGGACCGGAGCATCATCGGTGAGGTGGCGACGGTGGCGGCCCAGGAAGCCGTGGCGATGGCGGTGCGGCTGGCGCGAGAGGCGGGCCTGCTGGTGGGGGTGTCGTCGGGGGCGAATGTGGCGGCGGCGCTGCGGATTGCCCAGCGGCTGGGCGAAGGGAAGGTGGTGGTAACGGTGCTGCCGGACACGGGGGAGCGGTACCCGCATTTGGGGGGATGAGGGGGCGTTGCTGCAAATAGCTGATGTGGTCTAAGGCAGACGCTTCACCCTCACCTCAGCCCTCTTCCATAAAGGGAGGGGGCAGACTGGGAGCACGCAACCCAGCCAGAATGACCGTGACGAGCCGGCGGACCGAGGCGCTGGACGGGAGGCCGCCGGCTGCTGCCAGGGCGTGGAGGCAGTAGCTTGCCAGCTCCTCAGGCGTGACATCGCTCCGGACATCGCCGGCCTCTGCGGCCTCGGTCAGCAGGTCTCGGACCAAGTCACTAAGCTGCTGTCGCGCTTGGACCACCTGCTCGTCTCTATGCAGAAACGCCGCGAGTTCGGTGTCGCCGTGCCCGTGGAACTGGTGGGCGATGAGGGCGTAGGCCTCCAGCACAGCTTGGAGCCGTTCGCCAGCGTCGCCAGCTTGGTCTCGGACTTCGGCGAGCTGTTGGAGGTGGCTGGTGATTTGGCGTTGGTGCCAGGCAAGCAGGATTGCTTCAATGCTGGGGAAGTACTTATAGAGCGTCGCACGCCCAATGCCGGTCTCCCCAGCGATCTGCGACATGGTCACCGACCGCAGTCCATGATGGGCCACCAGCGCCGCAGTGGTGTCCAGGATCGCGTCGCGCACCTCGCGGCGGTGCGCATCTATCGTCTCAGTCCACAGCTTCGGCATGACCTAAGTATACATAGACATACTGTATTTGACAATAGACATGCTGTCTTGTAAACTTTCTCACGGTGACCTTGACGACCGGTGCAAAGGAGAAGACGCACGTGGCTGACCGCCTTCCCTATCCCGACTCCAGTAGCGATACCAGTGACGACACCCGCGTGGAGCCAGGCCGCAAATACCCCGGCACACCACGCTGGGTGAAGGTGTCTGGGATTATCGCGATCGTCCTAGTCCTGGTGGTGGCCATCGTGCTGTTCGCTGGCGGTGGCCCTGGCGACCACGGCCCTGGTCGTCACACACCATCTCCTGGCGTCACAGAACCCGGCGTGCAACAGCCATGACCATGACACCCGGCCTCCGTAAGTTCGTGCTCGCCGTGCATCTCACTTCCTCAGTCGGCTGGACGGGTGCGGTCACTGTCTACATAGCTCTGGATGTAGCTGCTGTGACTGGCCAGGATGTTCAGATGGTGCGAGCCGCCTTCCTTGCGATGGAGTTGACCGTCTGGTACGTTATTGTCCCGTTGGCCTTTGCCGCGCTCCTGACTGGGCTTGTCATGTCACTGGGCACCCCATGGGGCCTGTTCCGGCACTATTGGGTCCTGATCACACTCGTGCTGACTATCCTTACTACCGTCGTCTTGCTGCTGGAGACACAGACTATTAGCTACATGGCAGAGGTAGCAGCGTCCGGCGCCGATCCCCGCGGGCTTCCGGGTTCGCTCCCACACTCCGTTGGCGGCCTGGTGGTATTGCTTGTGATCACGATGCTCAATGTGTACAAGCCGCAGGGCATGACCCCGTACGGGTGGCGTAAGCAAGAGGAGGAGCGCCGTAAGCGGCGCGAGCAGGGGGCGGTGTTGCCGTCGTGACTGTGCTACCTGATACGGGAGAGCGCTACCCATACCTGGCGCCTTGACCAGTGGTAGAGATTAGAGATTAATGAGGTAAACTCGGGGTGAGCTAGCTGTGCTGCAGGGGGTCGCTATGTGGGGGAGAGCAAGGTACCTATTTCTTCTGGGGCTACTCTTCTTTCTCATGGCGGGCTGTGCCATATTCCCTATGAGGACGGAACTGCCCACGGCCGCACCTACGCCATCCGCTATTGACACGCCTTCACCGTCTCCCTTCTTTGATACGCCCACACCGACGCCTACGTACACCCCATGGCCTCCCCCCACGCCGACGCCGACGGCTACACCTATGCCCCTGTTTGGGGCGTCGCTGACAGCGGGGAAGGTGCTGCTGCTGAGGCATGACCCGGAGGGTGGGTACTACACGGTGGGTGAGGCAGGCGGCGGCAACATCCACGTGCTGGACACCAGGGGGAAGCGGCCGCTGGCGACAGGGGGCGGCTGGATGAACGCGCGCTGGCTAAACGAGGCGGAGGTGCTGGCCCTGCGGCGAGAGGGGGAAGACCTGGTGTTGCTGGTGATAAGTGGTGAAGATGGGAGCGTGGTACGAACGCTGGCGACATTTGAGAACAAAACCCTTCGCTCTTTCACCAACATAGGGTCACGGCTGTACGGGCTCCTGGAGGTGTCGCCCCAGGCGACACACGTACTAGTTGAGACCCATGACGGCCTGTATGTAGTGGACGTCACCGTCGGCGGCGCTGGCGCCAAGGTGCCAGGCTGGTTTCCCTCCTGGTCTCCTGACGGGCGGAATGTCGCCTCCTATGCAGACGAGGGTTTATGGATCACAGAGGTGGAAACAGGAGGGTCAAGGGAGGTAGGCCCTGATGTGCTCCGGTGGGACAACAGGTACTCACGCCAGATGGATGGTGTCCCCTGGGCAGAAGAAGGGGTATTTGTTATCCCCAGCCAGGAGGGAGAGGAGGTGTCAGTTGGCGACTTCAATGGCATTCTAGAGAATGCTGTTGCCTTTCTGGATACTACTACTGAAGTGGAGAGCCTGCTGGTCAGCCCCGGTGAGGTACGTCAGGCCCTTGCAGACGGGGGGATAAGCTTTGCCGGCAAGGTTGGGCTCTCTCCGGCCAGACAGCAGCCCGGTGGCGAGCTCCTGGCCTTTTCCGCGCTGGATGGGCAGACCATGTACCTGGCTGGTATCCTGGACCAAAGGGAAGGGTCTCTCCAGGTATGGGCCCAGGCCCCTAGCGGTTACATCACAGGGATCTCAACAAATGTACCGGTCTGGTCTCCCAATGGCCTCAGTATGGCGCTTTATGTCGTGGTCTACGGAGGGACTCCCCGGGAGTATATCCATGTCCTCAACCTTGAAACCGGCCAGCTAATTGACGCCTGGGTGCGGGATAGCTCCAATAGGCTCATCAA
>JACQOP010000170.1 GCA_016202485.1 Chloroflexota bacterium
GCCGAGACCATCCAGGAGCTTGCCACCGGTGAGCTCATGGAGTCCTTCGGTGCCTTCCGCTGGGACCGAGGCATGGATGACTACACCGCCCGCATCTATAACAAAACTGCCTCCCTCTTCCGTACGGCCGCCGAGTGCGGCGCCATCCTCAGCGGTGCCCCGGAGCCGGTCGTCCAGGCTTTTGTAGACTACGGCAAGTCCCTCGGCATGGCCTTCCAGATTGTGGACGACATCCTGGACTACGAGGGCACCGAGGCGGAGCTGGGCAAGCCCGCCGGCCACGACCTGCTGCACGGCACGCTTACCCTGCCGGCGATGATGCTGTTGGAGCGTTTCCCCGACGACAACCCGGTGGTGAAGCTGTTCCAGCGCCAGGACATGGAGGCCAACCGCCAGCGGGCGATTGAGATGGTGCGCAACTCCGAGATTATCTACGACAGCTACGCCGTTGCCCGCCGCTACCTGGACGCCGCCGCCCGCGCCCTCAGCGCCCTGCCGGACACCACGGAGCGCCGCTCACTACTGGACCTGCTGGATTACGCGACGGAAAGAAGGGTGTAGGATGACAGCCAAGATTAACACCAGGTACTACCGGTTCCTACCCCAAAAGAAACAGGGCAAATGGTATAGCGACAGCAAAACGCTATGCAATTCTTGGCACAAGCTACTAAGGAACAAATACGAGGCGGTAAACGACGAATGGTGGGTTCATGAAGCACTTCACTCAGGAATACTTGCAATAGCTGCTCATGATGCTGGGTGGACATCCTTCCCAGAATTTCCTATTCAGAGGCGTAAGAGGCGTGGAGAAGAACAAGGTTCAGAGAGGGGTGGACGAGAGGATCTGTTTCTTACCAGAGTGTCAGGAAGCGAAGAGGAGTGTTGGGATATTGAGACCAAGAAGGTATATGTCTCTCTCAGCAGCGAACAGGAGCATTGGGACGACACTATAAAGAAGGGAATCATAGACGCTAGAAGCTCAATACAAACCGTACCGCCACATGGCGACCATTGTACAGCGATAGTATTTGCAGTCCTCTTTACGCAGAAGCAGCCGCAGCCCAGTGATTCGTACCCGTCTTTCCAGAAGTATTTGTCAGAACTAGTGGGCAACAAAGCTGATTTTGCAGCAATTCATTGGTTCCCCGAGCCTTTCCGCAAGGAAAAGGATTGGCAACTAGGAATCGCCCTCCTTGGGAAGAACATGAAGATGTAAAGCGTTGGCCTTTACCCAAGGACGACCAGCCTCTGCACGCGCTGGAAATGGCCGTTGCGACTGACCAGGGTAAGGTCGTAAGCCAAAGCAGTTGCAGCAATCCACTGGGCGTTCTCGGGGATCAGGTTGCGCTGTCACGGCGCTGGGCGCTCCTGATGGCCTTGTCCCGACAGGGCAGGATGGGTCTTCCTAAACTCCTGCATCGCTGCTTCCCAATTGGCCTCGTCGCGCGCCTCCACTAGCAGCGAGATGTACGCCTTGCATTGTTCGCAGATGTGATGAATCTCGCCGTTGACAGATGTAGCCCGTCCGTGCGGCTTCGCGAGCAGTGCGGCCTTGAACTCCTCTAGTGTGTAGCCTGTCATCGTGGGTTCAAGGTCTTTTGTCTGCCACTCCGCACTCGGTGTTCCGCAATAGGGACACGTCAGTGGGGTGGTAATCCAATCAAATAGGCCCATGCTTCACCCTTAATTTTGCCAGGTCCGTGTCCGGCTTCAGCTCAATCTTTAGCATTTCGTTAACCATCGCTTCCACTCCTTCCCAAGGACTTATGCCTATTATAGCGGTTTCCTCTCTGGCCTCACCCCTCCCACACCACCTCCCCACCCACTACCACGGCGACCGCCCGCATCTGTAGCAGCTCCTCGGGGCTAACCTGCGCCACGTCCCGGTCCAGCAGCGCCAGGTCCGCCCTATCCCCCACCCTCACCGGCCCAGCAGCGCCATACAGCGCCAGCGCCTGCTCCAGCGTTACGCCCTGCTCCGAGTGCAACGCCTGCCTGTCGGCGTCTTTCCGTGTCACCGCCGCGTACACCCCCTGCCAGGGATTCGCCGCCGCCACGGGGGCGTCGGACCCCGCCAGCGCTGTGACCCCCGCCTCCAGCAGCGACCGCACCGGGTACAGCCAGGGCAACACCTCCGGCGCAACGGTCTCCCGGTAGCGCTCCCCGCTCTCGTACAGGAACCCCGGGTTGGTGCACACAGCGATGCCCGCGGCTTTCAGGGCTGCCAGGACGGCGGGCGTGGCCTCGGAGCAGTGCTCCAGCCGGTCACTCCGCACATTGTCATTCTGAGGAAGTCCAGACGTGTCGGGACGACCGAATGAATCTCTAACCAGGAGAGATTCTTCGCTGCGCTTCGCTTGCTCAGAATGACAAAGCACCCGTAGCGCCGCCAGAATCGTCTCTTCCTCTACGGCGTGGATGGCGACGGGGAAGCCCAGGCGGTGGGCCTCAGCAACAAGCTCACGTAGCTCCGGCTCCGAGGGGTGCAGACCGCCGGTGGTCAGCGCCGCCATGAGCTTGGCGTGGCCCACCCGCAGCATGTCGCTGCCCCTACCATACCCAAGGCCCGCCTCCACAAAAGCCTTCAGGCGGCGTACCCCTGGCATCACCGTGACGCCCTGCTTCAGCAGACCTTCCCCCTGGTACCGGCGCAGCGCCTCCCACCGCGAGAGGTCATTCTCCGCCGTGGCGTCCGTCACCGAAGTCACGCCCCAGCCCAGCAAGCGGCGGCTCGCCTCAGCAACCGCCTCGGCCATTGCCAGCGGGTCTCGCTCTTCCCCCGTGCGCTGCCCCAGCCAGCCGCCCATCTCGTACAGCACCCCCGTTGGCGCGCCGCCCTCGTCCCGCTCAATCACACCTTCCATCGGGTCGGGCGTCCCTGGGCCAATGCCCACCCGCTCCAGGGCCAGGCTGTTCAGCACGCAGGCGTGCCCCGATCGGTGTTCCAGGCGCATGGGGTGGCTTGTCGTCACGGCGTCCAGGTCATGCCTGTCGGGGTACCGCTCCTCAGCCAGGTAAAACTCGTCGTAGCCACGCCCGCGTACCCATTGGCCCACCGGCGTGGATGCGGCCCGCTCCCCCAGCAACCGCCCTATGTCCGCGAGGCTCCTTGCCGACGCCGGGCCACAGTCCACATCCTGGAGGCTGGCCGCGTAGGCCAGCAAGTGGATATGGGCATCGTGCAGGCCGGGCAGCAGCGTCGCACCGCCGCAGTCTATGACACAGCCTGCCCTACCGGTAGGAATCTCAGCATCCGGGCCTACCCAGGCAATACGCTCACCCCGGACTAGCACCGCATAAAGCCCAGCAGTCACCCGTCCAGGCAGTGCAGCCTTTCGGAATAGAATCGTGGGGTTGTTCGCCTTCATATCGCCATTGTAAAATAGTCCTCGCCTATGTAAAAGGAGACAAATGTGACACAGCAGCAAACTTTGAGCTGGGAGCAGATTGCGGACTACTTTGACGAGAAGCAGGGTGACGAGGGCGACTTGTGGCACCGCGGCCTCATCAACCCTGCCCTTCTGCGAGTGCTGGGCGGTGTATCCGGCCTGCGGGTACTGGACCTGGCCTGCGGCAACGGCGCCCTTTCACGGCAGCTCGCTCGCAACGGCGCCACGGTCACAGGTGTGGACTCGGCCTCTACCCTCATCGCCCGGGCCCAGCGCCGCGAACGCTACACACCCCTGGGCGTCACCTACCACATCGCCGACGCCTCCAACCTGGGCGTCTTCTCTCCTGCATCCTTTGATCTGGTGGTGTGCAACATGGCCGTCCTGGACATGACCGACGCCACGGTCCAGCAGGCCTTCCATGAATCGGCGAGCGTGCTGGCGGCCAGGGGACGCTTCGTCTTCTGCACCCAGCACCCCTGCTTTGAGGGCAACAACACCGCCGCCTGGCTGGTGGAGAAACTGAGCCGCACCACCACAGTCTGGCGCAAGATAACCAGGTACCGTCAGCACTACGAGATCATGAACCACTGGCGCATGGCCGACGGCCAGATGCTCCAGACCGTCAGCTACCACCGGCCATTGTCCTGGTACATCCGGTGCCTGCGTGAGGCTGGCCTCGCTGTGACGGCCTTTGAAGAAAACGAGCCTACAGAGGAGTTCATCCAGCAGGACGACGAGGGAGTTTGGATACGCGAGATCCCCCTGCATTGTGTGGTGGAGGCGAGGAAGCTGAGTTAGGCCGTTACCAGCGCCGCTGCTTGGCGCTGCTCCTCTGCGTGATACGATGACCGCACCAGGGGCCCGGCAGCCACGTGCTTGAACCCCATACCCAGGCCCTCTTCCCGCAGCGCCGCAAACTCGGCAGGCGTGTAGAACCGCTCAATGGCCGTGTGTTGTTTACTGGGGCGCAGGTACTGGCCAATGGTCAGCAGGTCACAGTCCACCGCACGCAAATCGGCCATCGTCTCCAGCACCTCTTCCCACCCTTCCCCAAGGCCCACCATCATGCCGGACTTGGTAACCATCCCGC
>JACQOP010000171.1 GCA_016202485.1 Chloroflexota bacterium
GCTCTGCTCTGGCCAGCAAGGCCACGGGCTATCCCATCGCCCGGGTGGCGGCCAAGATTGCCACCGGCAAGCGGCTGAACGAGATCCCCAACGCCGTGACAGGCAAGACCCTGGCCGCCTTTGAGCCGGCCATTGACTACGTAGTGACCAAGATACCCCGCTGGCCCTTTGACAAGTTCCCCACGGCAAACCGGCGGCTGGGCATCCAGATGAAGGCCACGGGTGAGGTGATGGCCATAGACCGCACTTTTGAGGCGTCGCTGCAGAAGGCGGTGCGCTCCCTGGAGCTTGGCGGCAAGTCCCTGCTGTGGGAGGACCCCGCCTGGGACCTGGGCACGGAGGTCTCACTGGACAAGCTGCCGCTGCACGCCAACGACCTGCGCCTGTGGGCGCTGATGGCGGCCCTGCGGCGGGGTTTTACCATCCAGGAGCTGGCGGGCCGCACGGGCATTGACCCGTGGTACCTCAGCGGGCTGAAGAACATCGTGGACATGGAGCGGCAGTTGCTCTCGCAGCCGCTATCGGCGCGGCTGCTGCGGCAGGCCAAGCGCATGGGCTTTTCGGACGAGCAGATAGGGACGCTGGCGGACCGCCTGCCGGACCAGGTGCGGCAGCAGCGCAAGGAGTGGGGGCTGCGCCCGGTGTACAAGACGGTGGACACCTGCGCCGCGGAGTTTGAGGCCCAGACGCCCTACTTCTACAGCACCTACGAGCAGGAGAACGAGGCCCCGCCCCTGCCCGGCCCCAAGACTGTGGTCATTGGGAGCGGGCCGATACGCATCGGCCAGGGGATAGAGTTTGACTACTGCTCTGTGCACGCCGCATGGGCACTGCAGCAGGAGGGCGTCAAGAGCATCATCGTCAACTCCAACCCGGAGACGGTGTCCACGGACTTTGACACCAGCGACCGGCTGTACTTTGAGCCGCTGGACGACGAGAGCGTGCTGGACATCCTGGAGAACGAGGGAGCAGGGTCGGAGCCGCCGGCGTCGGTGGTGCAGTTCGGGGGGCAGACGGCCATCAACCTGTCCCAGTCCCTGGCGCGCTATGGTATGCCCATCATCGGCTCCTCGGCCCAGGCCATTGACATCGCATCGGACCGAAAGAAGTTTGAGGACTTCCTGTCGCGTCTGGGCATTCCCCAGCCACCGGGGACCACGGTGACCTCAGTAGAGGAGGGGCTGCAGGTGGCCCAGCGCATCGGCTATCCGGTGCTGGTGCGGCCCAGCTACGTGCTGGGGGGGCGGGCCATGGAGATCGTGCAGAACGCCACGGAGCTGATACGCTATCTGACGAGCGCTGTGGAGATCGGCCAGGGGAAGCCCATCCTCATAGACAAGTACATGGAGGGTCGGGAAGTGGAGGTGGACGCCATCTGCGACGGCGCAGAGGTGCTCATCCCCGGCATCATGGAGCACATAGAGCGGGCGGGGGTGCACAGCGGCGACTCCATGTCCATCTACCCGGGCCTGACCCTGAGCCAGCGGGAGGTGGATACGCTGGTGGACTACACCACGCGCATCGCCGTGGGCCTAGGGATGAAGGGGCTCATCAACATCCAGTTCATCATCATGGGGTCGGAGATGTACCGTGACCCGGCGACGTACCGGCAGGACCATCCGCAGCCTTCGGGGGACTCCACGGTGTACGTCATAGAGGCCAACCCGCGGTCCAGCCGGACGGTGCCCTTCCTGTCCAAGGTGACGGGGGCGCCTATGGTGCGCATCGCCACCAAGGCGGTCATGGGGCGCAGCCTGCGGGAGCAGGGGTACGAGGCTGGCCTGTGGCCGGTGAGCGGCGTGGTGGGGGTGAAGGCGCCGGTCTTCTCCATGTCCAAGCTGGTGGGGGTGGACACGTACCTGGGGCCGGAGATGAAGTCCACGGGCGAGGTCATGGGCATAGACGCCGGGTTCCGGCCGGCGGTGGCCAAGGCGCTGATGGCCAGCAACCTGCGGCTGCCGCCCGAGGGGGCGGTGCTGGTGAGCATAGCCGACAAGGACAAGCCGGAGTCGGTGGCGGTGGTGCGGGCCTTTGCCCAGGCGGGGTACCGGCTGTACGCCACGGAGGGGACGGCGGCGATGGTGCGGGCGCTGGGGCTGGAGGCGACGATGGTGCCCAAGCGGCTGGACGAGGGCCATCCCAACATGGTGGACGTGATCAACGACGGGCTGGTGCAGGCGGTGGTGAACACTACGGGGCCGGCGGCATCGGTACTGCGGGACGGGTTTGAGATACGGCGGGCCGCAGCGGAGCGACGCATCCCGTGCTTCACGTCGCTGGACACGGCGCGGGCGGCGGTGGAGAGCCTGCTGCACGCGGACGGTGGGGCGTACCAGGTGCTGCCCAGTGCGGCGTATTTGGGGAAGACCTAACCCCCTTCCCCCTGCGACGGGAGGGGGGAAGACCTCTTCCTCCGGCTCTCCTTCGCTGGATACAGGCGTTGGATACAGGATGGGGATTCGTTTTATGTTTTTGTGGAAACAAATCCGAGATCCGTAACCTCTCCCTCTCCGCAGCGTAGAGAGAGAGGAGGGTGTCGCAAGGGCCTACCACCATGCTAGCAGGGGCGCCGGCGCATGGGGAAGGGGGAGATGGCAGGGGGGACGGGATGTGTAGACTGCAATAAGGGTTGTTTGTAGATGTCCCCTACATCTGCCTAGAAAGAAGCGGTCTTGTAGTTATGTCAAGAATGACCAAGACTTTGTCTGCTGCTGGTTCAGATGCCAAACTCTCACGTTATCTATGCCGTCTCTATCCCACTGCCTTGGGTGGGGTACCAAGGCAACGGACACGGTACCTGAACACTGAGCAGCGGGTCTTAGCAGGAACTCAAGGAGCTGAGCATTAGAAACAACTCTGCGGCTACCCGGTCTGTCAGTACGTGCAGCAGCTATGAACAGCTTGTTTTGAGCAGAACCAAGCACAAGTTTCCCAAAATCCTGCAGGACCTCTCTAGTGTTAGAAGAGAACTCTGATTCAATTTGCCAGAGCGCTTCAGAATAGGATTGGAGTAGTATTCGGAGACTTGGGGATTCAATGGTCATCTTCCTAACCACAGAGATATCAAAAAGAGCTTCATTAATGTGGAAGTCACGGCGATGATTTTCGTTCTCCCGCCAGAACACCTCAACATCACTGTTGCCGGTAGTTCCATAGGATGCCTGTAACTTGTTCGCAAGTTCCCAGATGAACTTCTTAGATCGTTGCCACGGGGTCAATCTTGAGATTGTCAATTGAGGCTCCACACGCCACTTGGAAGCAAGTCCTGGCGGTAATGGGCCAGAGATTGCCTCCTGCAGACTGCTCTTAATCAACTCACTGATGTTGGGTACTGTGACCACTGGCTTCACCTCTCTGATAGTTGAGCTTCTCCACTCATAGGCTCCGAGTACAGGCCCCTCCTTCTCAAACTCCCCAGGAATGAAGCTAATTGGCCATAACTGCCATGTAGTTCATGGCCTGATCCTGCGGCGCTTGTCCTTTTGCTGCTGTTTAGATGCTGGCCAAAGGTTCGTCGAATCAATTTCAACCCTAGTTGTTGGGAAAGGCAGACGCCCTAGATGGGCTTTGCCCGATAATTCCTGGCATGGGCTGTTTGTCCCACCCTCCTGCCCTCAAATCTTATCTGGGGACACCCCAGCCCCCAGCAGAAAACCAGAGGTTTTCTGCACTTTCCTGGCTACGGAGGTATTTTTCGGGCAAGATGCCCTAGACGCTTCACGATGTCCTGTCGGCTCTCTGGCAGTAAAGGCGCTGCTCCTGTGGCGAGTGCTTATCCAGGCGAGCAGGACTCGTTCAGTGTGACAAGAGGCCTTTAACTGCTTTGTGTTAAACGCCATCAAGAGAGAAAGCAGGGGTCTATTACCCCTTCACCCGCGCCTCCACGCCAGCGAGGCGCTCGTGAGCCTTGACCAGGGCCTGGGTGCCCTCCTGGCCCAGGCCGGCGGCCTGGAGGGAGGCGTAGAGCTGGTGGACGAGGGCGGTGGCCGGCAGGGGCAGGTCCATCTCTTCGGCGACGCCGAGGATAATGCGCAGGTCTTTCTGCTGGAGGTCCACCATGAAGCCGGGGGCGAAGTCGCCCTTGACGGCGCGGGGGCCGAGGTTTTGCAATTGCCAGGAGCCTGCTGCGCCGCCCTTGACGGCGTCAATGGTCTTTTCCAGGTCGGCGCCGGATTTGGCGGCGAAGACCAGGGCCTCGGCCACGGCGTTCATGGTACCGACGACGAGAATCTGGTTGACGAGCTTGGTGACCTGGCCCATGCCGTTGCCGCCCACGTAGACGATGCTCTGTCCCATGCCCTGGAAGACGGGCAGGCAGCGGGGGAAGACGGGCTCGTCGCCGCCGACCATGATGGAGAGGGTGCCGGACTGGGCGCCCCAGGAGCCGCCGCTGACGGGGGCGTCCAGCATGTGTGCGCCCTTCTCTTTAAGGCGGGCCGCTATCTTGCGTGTGGTGGTGGGCGAGATGGTGCTCATGTCAATGTGGACGGCGTCGGGCTGAATGCCTTCTATGACGCCGCCCGGGCCGAGGGCGACGGCTTCTACGTCTGGGGAGTCGGTGACCATGGTGATGATGATGGGGCAGGCCTGTGCGACTTCGCGGGGGCTGCCAGCGGCGGCGGCCCCTTCGGCGGCAAGGGCCTGGGCCTTGGCAGGGGTGCGGTTCCAGGCGACGACGGGGAAGCCGGCCTTCATGAGGTTGCGGGCCATGGACATGCCCATGATGCCGAGGCCGATGAAGCCGATGGGGGTATCTGGCATGGGGGACCTCCTTTACCTGATACCTGACTCCTGGCCCCTTCCAAAAAGGGAAGGGGGAGGAGGGCTGGAAACACTGTAGGGGGTGCGGGGCGCTTTGACAAGGTGCGGACAGGAGAAGAACCTGCAGGGATGGACGTGGTACAATAGCCCCAGTACGCAGAGGGGCAGTCCTATGGCAACGAAAGCGCCGATAGACATTGGCAGCCTGATTTACAGCGATCCAGAGATGCACAGCGGACGGCCTTGCGTGGCAGGCTCGGGGGTGATGGTGCGTACCATCGCAGTCCGGCACATGCAGGGGAAGACCGTGAGGCAGATACTGAAAGACTGGCCCTATCTGGACGAGGCACGCATCTATGCAGCGCTGGCGTACTATTACGCCAACAAGGAACGCATTGACGCTGACCTAGAGGAAGATGAGCGCCTTGGGAGAGAGCTTGCCGCCAAGTATCCCCACGGCTGGACGCGGGAAACGGACCCCAGCCTGAATCCCCAATAGCGCGTGTTCCCCCTGTACCTGGATGAGAACTCCCTAAGCAATAACCTTGTGCGCGGGCTGCGCGCGCAGGGTATTGACGTACTTACGACCTCTGAAGCCGGCAAGCGGCGTACTCCCGACGATCAGCAACTTGCTTTTGCCACGGAGCAAGGGCGTGTTATTTTCACATCGGATGTAAAGGACTTCAACCGCTTGCACAACGAATGGGTACGAAGTAACCGCCACCATGCGGGCATTGTCCTTTTGCACAACCAGCGCACCTCCACCGGCGCGCAGACGCGGGCGTTCTTACGCCTGATGGCCGAGCACACTTCAGAAACGATGCGCGACCGGGTGGAGTTTCTGGATAACTGGGTGGAGTGAGGACGAGCATGCGCTGCCGGGGCAGCCCATAGACGGGCACGTGCCCCATCCCTTCTGTTCCGCTTTTCCTTCCGTTTACGCTTCCCATCCGCTTCCCCTTCACTATGTTCAGGGCTTTCGCTTTTGAGGCTTGGGGGTGTCTGGTTCGGTTTACTCATCGTGGCGGCTCAAGAGGCGAAGTGGGCCTCGGTAAGGAGGAAGTGGAGCAAGGCGTCTATCTCCTCATCACTGAGGCCGAGGGTGGGCATGGCTGTGCCTGGCCTGATGGCGGAGGGGTCTTTAAGCCAGCTCCGCAGGTAGTCCACGGCCCCGGGGTGGGCAGGGAAGCGCTGGGGCAGGTCCGTGAGGTCGGGGCCGAAGCGGACCGATGCGGGATAGCCGCGGTTGGCGGCCTCCTGCTGCTGGTGGCAGGTGGTGCAGCCCTTGGCGACGAAGAGGAGTAAACCGCGCTCGCGCAGGGTGGCGTAGCCGACGGCGGGGGCGTCAGAGGCTGTGGGGGTGGGCGCAGGTATGCCCATGCTTGCGGCGGGCCGCTGGGCCAAGGCCCAGCCCACAGCAGCCAGCAGGGCGAAGGCGAGGCCAAGGGCAGCCAGGCCCACTGCCAGGGCGGGCCGGGAGAGCCTGGCAGGCATCGCTTTTACCGGGCGCGCTGGGGGGCCAGGATGCGAGAAGGCAGGCGGCCTACAAGAACAGCCAGGGCCAGGAGGAAGGCCAAAGCAAAGGCAGCGGCGCTGGCGTAGGCCAGCCAGAGCCAGGGGAAGGGTGCCGGCGCTGCGGGGGCTGGCGAGGGGGCCTGGGTAACGGGATCTGTCGCTGATGGGTCAACGAAGCTGAGGGGCGGAAGCGTGTTTTTCGCAGGAAACCAACTACCGGAAACCCACCATTCCCAGTCACCAGCCAGTGGGAATTCAACGACAGCCACATAGTGGCCGGGGGCTCCACTGGCTGTGGCAAGGAATGTGAGGGAATGGTAGCCATGCTCAGTGTACATTTCGGCTCTTACTCTTGGAACCACTCCTTCTACAGGAGTATTGGCCGCGAGAACTGTGAAGCCAATGGTGATAGGCTCGTTTAGCGAGACCTGCCCAGGTGGCAGGGCATCCAGGGTAACCACGGTAGGCTGCCCCGCAAGGGCTGGCAAGGGCAATAGCCCTACCACAAGGGTCAGGAAAACTGCTGTCCACAGACGTTTCATGGCTACACCTCCACGTGGCTGGACAACCCAGGTTGTATTGGAGGTACGGATAATCCTTATTGGATTATCCGATTGTAGCGCCGAGGGCGGCTCTGGTCAATGGTAAGGGGGGCTTTCAGTGCTCTTCGTGGGTGTAGTCCTCGTGGGTGTCCCAGGCAGCCATGGCGGCGGCGGCGAACATGAGGGCCAGGAACTCCTTGCTGCTGTCGTCCAGCTCCTCAAAGCCCAGGGAGGAGCGGCGGAAGCGCTCGGCCATCTCGGCGAACTGGGGGTCTTCCCACTCCAGCCAGCCGGGGGAGCGGAGCATCTCCAGGCGGTTCCGCAGACAGTCCAAAAAGATAAGGAAGAACCGCTGGTCAAGGGTCCTGGGGAACAGGCGTTTTTCCATAGCCAAACTGTAGCGCGCTGATAATGGTTCGTCAACGATTTACATACGTAAAAGTTGTGGTCTTTGGCCCTCGTTGCTACAATGGGTTGCGTTGGGCTATCCACCTGACCCCTGGCCCCTTTCCTTTCGGTAAGGGGGAACGCTGAAGGCAAACGTGGGGGTTTTGAGGGGATAGCCCCTTTGGGCGTTCGGATTTTTGGGTGGGATACCCCTTTCCCCACCGGGGAAAGGGGTAATAGCGCATGTACCCGTAAAGGAGGCCCGTATTGCTGGCCGGTTTAGCTACGCTCGTGAAGGGGCTGCCACAGTTCAGCGCGCTGTCTGAAAAGCTGAAGGAAGGCCGCCAAGAGGCCGCATCGGTCCTTCAGGCGGCGCGCCCTCTGCTGTTGGGGGCGCTGTGGGGGGAACTGCGCGCGCCGCTGGTGGTGGTGACGCCCCACCCGGAGGATGCGCGGCGGCTGCATGACCAGCTTGTCGCGTACTGGGGCGAGGCTTTGCCCCTGTACCACTTTGCGGAGCTGGAGGCGCTGCCCTTTGAGCGACTGACGCCGGACTCGGCGACGGTGCACCAGCGCATCCAGGCGATGGCGGCGCTGGCGGGCCTGTACCCGGACCAGCCGCCGCCGCTGGTGGTGACGTCGGCGGCGGGGGTTGCCCTCAAGACGCTGGCGCCGCCGCTGTTTCGGGAGCAGCGGGAGGAGCACGTCCTGCGCCGGGGCGACCGGCTGTCCATGCAGGGGCTGCTGGCGCGGTGGACGGCCCTGGGGTACCGCATGGGCCCCGTGGCGGAGACGCCGGGGAGCGCCAGCCGGCGGGGGGGCGTGGTGGACGTGTTCCCACCGGGGGAGCCGTTCCCCTTCCGGTTGGACTTCTGGGGAGACGTTCTGGAGAGCATCAAGAGCTACGACCCCGGCTCGCAGCGGTCAATGGCGCCGGTGGCCCAGGGGGTGGTGACGCCGGCGCAGGAGCTGCTGCCGGGGCTGGCAGAGCGGGCCGCGGTGGAAGGGGCAATTGCCGCGATGGACTTCAGCGGGTGCTCTGAGAAAGTAACGGGGCGCATAGAGGAGGAGTTGTCGCAGCTCCTGGCGGGGCAGGAGGTAGAGGAGGCCACCTATTACCTGGGTTTCTTCAACGGGGCGTCGCTGCTGGACCACCTGCCCCAGGGTGGCTTGCTGGTGGTGGACCAGCCCTCGGAGGTGGAAGGGGCACTGCAGGAGCTGGACGCCCGGACGGCGGAGATGCGGGCCGCCAAGAGGGAGCGGGGGGAGCTGCCTGGGGGCTTTCCATCGCCCTATTTCTCGTGGGGGGAGCTGAGACCGGCCCTGGAGGCCCGGACGGGCCTGAGGCTATCCCGCTGGCAGGGGGATGGCTCGGCGGACTTTCCTTTTGTACAAGCGCGCTCTTACAGTGGCCAGGTAGACCAGTTCCTGAGCGAGGCGCAGGAGCGGCAGGGACAGGGGCAACGCATCGTGGTGGTGACCGGCCACGGGCAGCGGCTGAAGGAGCTGCTGGCGGACCACGGGGTGGGCGCGACGCTATTGGAGGGGCTGGAAGAGGCGCCGACGGCGGGGGCCATCGTCATTGTGCGTGGGTTTTTGAGCGAAGGGTGGGAGATGACCTCACCCCCTCTGTCCCCCTCTCCTAAAGGGAGAGGGGGAGGCGGCCCCACCCTTCTGCTCACGGATCCAGAGCTGTTCGGGACGTCCAAGGTCACGCGGCAGAAGCGGCAGTATGCGTACCACGTGCCGTCGCTGCCGGCGGAGCTTGCGGTGGGGTCGTACGTGGTGCATGTGGACCACGGGGTGGCCCGGTTTTCCGGGACCATCACCATGGCGGACTCGGGCCAGGACCGTGAGTACCTGGTGCTGGAGTACGCTGAGGACGACAAGCTGTACGTGCCGGTGGAGCAGTCGCACCGGGTGGGGCTGTACGTAGCGCCCAGCGAGGCGTCGCCCTCGCTGACACGGCTGGGGACGCAGGAGTGGGCGAACACCAAGAGCCGGGTGAAGCGGGCGGCGCGGGAGATGGCGGAGGAGCTGATGGCGCTGTACGCCAAGCGGCAGGGGTTGGCGGGAATCGCCTTTGGCGAGGACACGCCCTGGCAGGGGGAGGTGGAGGACGCCTTCCCCTACGTGGAGACGGCGGACCAGATGAAGGCCATCGTGGAGGTGAAGGTGGACATGGAGAGCGGCCGTCCGATGGACCGGCTGGTGTGCGGCGACGTGGGGTACGGGAAGACGGAGGTGGCGCTGCGGGCGGCGTTCAAGGCGGTGGCCTACGGGTACCAGGTGGCGGTGCTGGTACCCACGACCATCCTGGCCCAGCAGCACTACGTGACCTTTACGGAGCGGCTGAAGCCGTACCCCCTGCGGGTGGAGGTGCTGAGCCGGTTCCGCACGACCAAGGAGCAGGAGGAGGTGGTTGCGGAGCTGGCCAGCGGGCGTGTAGACATCTGTATCGGGACGCACCGGTTGCTGCAGAAGGACGTGAAGTTCAAGAACCTAGGGCTTGTGGTTGTGGACGAGGAGCACCGCTTCGGGGTGGGCCACAAGGAGCGGCTGAAGCAGATGCGCACGGAGGTGGACGTGCTGACGCTCTCGGCCACGCCCATCCCGCGCACCTTGAACATGGCGCTGTCGGGTGTGCGGGACATGAGCACGATGGAGACGCCGCCAGAGGAGCGGCTGCCCATCAAGACCTACGTATCGGAGGACAGCGATGAGCTGGTGCGGGACGCGGTCCTGCGGGAGCTGGACCGGGGGGGGCAGGTGTTCTTCCTGCACAACCGCATCCACAACATCTACGCCGCCGCCGAACGGGTGGCGCGGCTTGTGCCCCAGGCGCGCATCGCCGTGGGCCATGGGCGCATGGAGGAGGAGGCGCTGGCGGAGGTGATGTCGGACTTTACGAAGGGGGAGTACGACGTGCTGGTATGCACGACCATCATAGAGTCGGGGCTGGACATGCCCAACGCCAACACGCTGATCATAGACCGGGCGGATATGCTGGGGCTGGCGCAGCTCTACCAACTCCGGGGGCGGGTGGGGCGCGGGCGCAACCGTGCCTATGCCTACATGCTGGTCCCGCGCGGGCGGCGGATCACCGAGACGGCCCAGAAGCGGCTGGAGACCATCCTGGCGGCGACGGAGCTGGGCGCTGGGTTCCGCATTGCCATGAAGGACCTGGAGATACGGGGCGCAGGCCAGATATTGGGGGCGCAGCAGAGCGGGCACATTGCCCAGGTGGGCTACGACCTGTACAACAGCCTGCTGGCCCAGGCGGTGGAGGAGCTGAAGGCGGGCAAGGCCTTGGAGGAGTTGCCGCTGGAGGATGCGGAGGAGGTTGCGCTGAACCTGAAGCTGGCGGCGCGCATTCCGCCATCGTACATAGAGGACCTGCCGACGCGGCTGTCCTTCTACCAGCGGCTGAACAAGGCGCGGACCCTGGAGCAGGTGGCCGAGATCCAGGAGGAGCTGTGGGACCGCTTTGGGGTCTTCTCGCGGGAGGTGCGCAACCTGCTGTACACGGTGCGGGTGCGGGCGCTGGCGGCGCAGGCGGGGGCGGAGGCCATCACGAAGGAGGCAGATACGGTAGCGGTGCGGCTGAAGGAGGACGTGGGCGGGGCGCGGGAGCCGCTGCAGCGGGAGCTGGGGCGTCACGTGCGGGTGGGAAACCGGCTGGTACACCTGGACCTGCGGCGGCAGGACCGGCCCTGGGGCCAGACGCTGCTGGAGCTGCTGGAGGGTATCGCACGCTTCCGGGAGCGGGTGGGGGCGGCGGTGGGGTGAGGATGATGTACCGCATAGAGTATTCGCCAAGGGCCGTTGACCATTTGCAAGGGCTTACCGCCAGGAACAGGGCCATCGTGCATGGAGAGGTGCAGCGTCAACTCGTAGACCAGCCTGACGTACCTACGAGAAACCGCAAGCTCTTAAGGGCCAACGAGCTGGCGGTGTGGGAAATGAGGATAGACACCTTTTGGGTATACTATGACGTGCAGGCCGAGCCTGAAACAGTAGTCAAAATCAGAGCTATTGGAGTGAAACGGGGTAACCAGATCTTTATTGCTGGCAAGGAGGTAACGTGGTGAGGACTATAGAGCTTTCTAAAATCTCCGGACACTTGGAAGAATACACTCGCGAACTGAGTAAATCACCACTTGTCATTACCAGGAAGGGCACCCCAGTTGCTGTCCTCATTGCAGTTGATGACATAGATGTGGAGACCCTGGCCGTGAGCACCAATCCTGACTTCTGGGCGATTATTGAGGAGTCGCAGGCGGCCCATGAGAAAGAAGGGGGCATCTCCAGCGAAGAGGTGGCACGGAGATTGGGGATACCGAAACGGGGTTAGACACACGGCGGCTGCACTGGCCCTGGGGTCAGGCCCTCCTGGAGCTGCTGGAGGGTATCGCGCGCTTCCGGGAGCGGGTGGGGGCGGTGGTGGGGTGAGGTGCTATAGTATGGAGCTATGCAGCACGATGAGGTTATCTTCCGTGTCCATGCGTTGGTCCGCATGCTCCAACGGGACATTACCGATGCAGACGTGCTTCGCGTTCTGGTTGAAGGCGAGGCTATTGAAGAATACCTGGACGACCTTCCATTTCCAAGCAGGCTTATTCTCGGCTGGAGTGGACCAAAGGCACTCCATGTAGTTGCGGCCTATGACGCTGCCAGAAGGCAAGCAATCATTGTCACTGTCTATGAACCAGACCCCAAGGAATGGACAGAGGATTTCAGGAGAAGGCTATGAAATGCGTTGTATGTAAACATGGAGAGACGTACGAGGGGACTGCCACAGTCACGCTCACAAAGGGGGGTGCGGTAGTAGTGGTGCGAGGCGTCCCAGCCCAGGTGTGCGGCAACTGCGGGGAAGAGTACGTTGACCAGGCCATCGCTGCGCGTCTGTCGGCCATTGCTCTTGAGGCTGAAAAGGAAGGCGTACAGGTGGATGTGCGGCGCTACGTGGCGGCGTAGCTGCCTGGGTAATCCAAGAGGCCACTCCTTTGCCGTACCGCATTGCGTATTCACCAGTGGCCCAAACCCATCTGCGCAACTTGAGTGCCAGGCAACGGGCCATCATAGCCGATAGTGTGCGTATCCAGCTTGCCAACGAACCCACTGTGGAGACGTTGAACCGCAAGCCAATGCGTCCGAACCCGCTGGCGCGATGGGCGCTGCGTATGGGGGAATTACGGGTAT
The DNA here is from genome assembly GCA_016202485.1 of Chloroflexota bacterium. Classification (GTDB taxonomy): domain Bacteria; phylum Chloroflexota; class Dehalococcoidia; order Lucifugimonadales; family JACPCL1; genus JACPCL1. The sequence continues at coordinate 12,408 of JACQOP010000171.1, forward strand.
ACTATGAGGTGATGGATGACCCTGAGCCTGTTGTGCTCATTAAGGCGGTCGGGGTGAAGCGGGGAAACAAGGTGTTCATCCAGGACCAGGAGGTAGCATTATGAAGAGCATGAAAAGGGTGGAACTGGCTCAGGCCAAAACAAACCTGGAGCTCCAAATACGTGAGGCAAAAAAATCGCTGCTGATTGTCACCAAGAACGGGAAGCCCGTGGCTGCCCTCGTGCCGGTAGACGACTTTGACCTAGAAGTTTTGGCTACCTCGGAGAACCCCACATTCCTGGCCATCATGGAGCATTCACGGCTAAGGGCGGAAAAGGAAGGTACTATTTCTGAGGAGGAGATGCGGCGGGAGTTTGGGTTGCCGGAGAAGGGAAAAGGTAGGCCATGACCATCAACGATACTGCGGCGCTGCGACGGGCGATAGAGCGGGCGATAGGGGAGTTCCTGGCAGGGCGGAAGACTCAGCGGGGCCTGATATCGGACATCCAGCGTTCGGGCATCCGGAGCGGGGAGCTGGCGGCGCTGTTCGCCAGCCAGAAAGGGAAAGGCGACGCCGCGAAGTACGACGCCGCCTTTCGGGAGTGCCAGGCGCAAGGGTGGTTGTAGACGCTGGCAACCTCTGCGGTAACCAGGGGTTGCCCGACAGGCGAGGAGTCTCCTTTTCCTGCTTGGCACAGATGGCCTGTTCCCGCCCGCCCTGGAGTGTTGGGGCACGCCCAGCACAAGGCTTCGCCCCTCAGCCTTCCCTTTCTTTGCAACCCGCTAGGGATTGTTCCTATTGCCTGCCCTCTTCTGGGGGATGATCTGGTCTGCCATATCGGCGATTGAGGGCAGCCTGCGGACTGGAGCGCCGCTGCCAGCGCCCCTCCCCGCGCCGCTGGCGGCCAGCGCCGGCGTCATCTGCCGCGGCCATAAGCGCATGACCTTCACGCCCGGCGCGCCCGCTGCGATGGCGCGGGGCAGGTCAACCCTGTCCAGGGTGTAGACGTTCCAGGCCAGGCGAAGCTTGGCCAGGAGGCGTATAAGCTGCCAGCTCAGGTCAAAGTGGTACCAGTACAGGCCGTGGCGGGCCGACCGGGGTGAGGCGTGATGGGTGTTGTGGCCGCCTTCGCCAAAGGCCAGCAGGCCCACCAGCCAATGGTTGGAGCTTTCATCCTTGGTCTTGAAGGGGCGCTGGCCGAAGATGTGGCAGACGGAGTTGACGGACCAGGTGACGTGATGGGTCAGGAAGATGCGGACGATGCCGCCCCACAGCAGGCCGGTCCATCCGCCGATGGCGAAGGGGATGAGCAGGCTGAGGGCAAACCATAGCCATGCCGTCTTGTTCAGGAAGACCAGCTCTTTATCATCCAACAAGTCCTTTGCCCATTTGTTGACATCGGCCTGCCTGCCCTCCAGGAGCCAGCCCATGTGGGCGTGAAAGAAACCCAGCACCATGTTCTTGGCGTGATGGGGGCTGTGCAGGTCGCCTTCCCTGTCGGAGTAGGCGTGGTGCATACGGTGATTGGCTGCCCAGGCGATGGGGGCGCCCTCCAGGGACATGCAGCCGAGGATGATCAATGCGTATTTGATGACGCGGTTGGCCTGGAAGCTTTCGTGGGTGACGTAGCGATGGTAGCCGACGGTTACGCCGAAGGCGACCAGGGTATACATGACGGCCAGGAGGGCGAGGTCTTGCAGGGCTACCAGGCCGTTCCAGCTCAGGTAGACAGCGTAAGCTGTGGCCAGCAGCGGGCCGACCACCATACTGATGATGAGGGGCTTCCGAATTGTCATAAACATACAGATGAGTCCCTTTCGTCTCTTTATTGATGCTATCAGGATGAGTGGGGCTTCCTGGATAGCCGTGGCCCTGGGCAAAGGGCCCAAGCACAAGTGCAGCGCCACAGACCCTTTGCACAACGGACGTTCACCACATCAGGCCACGGGCGCTACATCAGCATGAGTGTAGAGTGCAATTGGTGTTCCGTCAACAGTTTCTGTGCTAATTGCATCAAAAAGCTAGCATGGAGCCTGTGGCGTCACTGGGCCAGGAACGCCAGGACTGCATCCCGGAACAGGGCGGGCTGGTCGGTGTGGATGGAGTGGCCGGCGCCGGGGACCTCCTCCAGCCTGCCCTGGGGGACCTCCTCCACGATGCGCTGGGCGGCCTCCTGGGACAGGAGGGTGCTGTCCTGGCCGCGCAGGAGCAGGGCGGGGCAGCGGAGGTCTTGCAACTGCCCCCATAGGGCCTCGGTCTCCTCGGCCACCTTGGAGGAGCCAGCCAAGAGCCAGTACAGCTCGTGGTCGGCGCGAGGGATCCACTTGTCCGCCCAGTTCTGCCGCATGCCGTAGGTGAAGCGCAGCTTCAGGGCCTCCTCTGTTGCGTGGGGGTGGACCGCTTGCAGCCAGACCATGGCGTCGGCCTCGGTGTCCAAGCCCACGGGGCGGCGGAAGCTCTCCTCGGACCCCGAACGGGCCTGCTCCAGGTCCAGGCCGGGGCCGCCGTCCTCCAGCACCAGTTTCCGGACCATGCCCGGGTTTTCGGCAGCGAACCGAATGGCCACGAGGGCTCCCAGGGAGTGGCCCAGCAGGTGAAAGGAGCGCACGTTCATGTGGCGGGCCACGGCTTTCACATCGGCGGCGAAGCGCTCCAGGGTGTAGCCGTCGGCGGCGTGGGAGCTGTCGCCGTGGCCGCGCAGGTCCAGGGCAAGGATGCGATGGCTGCTGTGGGCCTCTTCGGCAAAGGCGTCCCAGACGTGGGCCTGACTGCCCAGGCCGTGGAGCAGGATAAGCTGGCTGGAGGGGCCTTCGCCCCAGTCCAGGTAGTGGAGGCGGAGGCCGTTGGCCTCCACGTGCTGGGAGATGGTGCGGCGACGGAAGGCGTTGGGTTGCTCGGTCACAGGATGCTCCTGACACGGGGGATCAGCACACTCGCTATATACTACCGCTATCGTAACAAAAGAAACCCGGAGAATCACTGCAACACCATCACAGAGATCACAGAGAAGGAGAGAGGAAGGGAGGGAGAAAAAGAATGTCGAAGAATGACAGGGAGGGTGCTTGATTGAAGAACATTTCTTTTTCCTTGGGACTTGGGGATGGTTGAGGTAAGGGCAGGGCCTGTCCCTTTACCCAGGGGGCTGCCTACCCAAAGGGCTAGGGTGTTTGCCTCGGAGGGCGGCTACAGTAGGTGTATGGCAGCGGAGAGAGCCGCTGTCCTAGCCCCAAGACAGCGGGAGGCCCGTAATGACCAACGCACTCACCAACGTTTCCAACGACCTGGCAGCGCTTGTCGCCGCCGTCAGTTCCGGCGTCGTCCGCGTAGAGGGACGCCGCCGCATGGCCGCCAGTGGCATCGTCTGGTCCGCCGACGGCCTGATTGTGACCACGCATCATGTCCTGGAGCAGGATGAGGGCATCCAGGTGGGCCTGGCGGATGGCCGCTCCGTGGCTGCCACCCTGGTGGGCCGGGACCCCACGACAGACCTGGCGCTGCTGCGGGCCCAGGCCGCGGGCCTGACGCCCCTGCCCTGGGCGGAGGCTGATACGGCGCGGGTGGGGCACCTGGTGCTGGCCCTGGGACGGCCTGGCCCCAGCATCCTGGCCACGCTGGGGGTGGTCAGCGCCCTGGGGGAGGCGTGGCGCACTCCGCTGGGGGGCGCTATGGACCGCCTTATCCAGACGGACGCTGCGATGTTCCCCGGCTTCTCCGGCGGGCCGCTGGTGGACGCATCGGGCCGGGTGCTGGGGCCGAACACCACCGCCATCCTGCGGGGGCTGTCTCTTACCATCCCCGCTGGTACGGTGCGGCGGGTGGTGGAGACACTGCTGGCCCACGGGCGGGTGCGCCGGGGCTATCTGGGCATTGGGGCGCAGCCGGTGCGCCTGCCCCAGCCCCTGGCGGCGCAGCTTGGCCAGAACACGGGGTTGCTGCTGGTATCGGTGGAGACGGGGAGCCCTGGCGCGCAGGCCGGTCTGGTGATGGGAGATACGATTGTGGCCCTGGAAGGCCAGCCCGTGCGGCGGCTGGAGGACCTGCTGGGGCAGCTCAACGCCGAGCGCATCGGGCAGGCGGTGGCGCTGCGCATCATCCGGGGCGGGCAGGTGCAAGAGCGGTCGGTGACGGTGGGTAGCAGGGACAGCTAGTGGGCACGCCCCTGGAGTGCCCCTCAATCCATAGCCTCCTCTCTTGTCCAAGAGAGGAGGCTATTTTTCCGGCTGGGGGCAGGTCTGCCTGCAGCAGCCGTCTCTGGTCCCACCCACCCGAAGCGCTGGGGGTTACCCCCCAGCAGCCCCCGTCAGGAAGATGTGCGCTTGCGTCTATAGCAGGCAAATGGGGCGCTGGGGACGACAGGTGTAACAGGCAACGGGGAGACAAGCCCATAGGCCGGTGCTATTTATCCAGCCAGACGGTGGCGAAGTCGGTGTGGGTGTGGCCGTCCTCGGGCGGGATGACCAGGCCCTTGACGTAGATGCGGTAGGGGACAAGCTGCAATGTGCCGGCGATGGGGACGATGTAGGCGTGCTGGAGGATGACGTACTCCTCAATGGCGCGCCAGGCGGCCAGGCGCTGGTCATAGGTGCGGGCGTTGTACAGCGCCTGGTACAGGCGGTCTACCTGTGGGTCTTCGTGTTTGGCCAGGGCGTCGGGGTTTTTGCCATAACGGCCCAGGGAGATTTCGGTCCCTTCAGGGACGGGAGGGGTAGTGTTGGGGCCAGACTGGGCGTCGTAGCTCAGTGAGATGCGTCCCAGGTTCCACAGCGCCTCGTCCACCACGTTGAGCTGGAGGTTAACGCCCAGGCCGGCAAGCTGGGCGTGGAGGAACTCGCAGCGGGGGAGGGTGATGTCCCTGCACAGGTAGCCCATAGTGAAGCCGCTAGCATAGCCGGCATCGGCCATGAGGCGGAGGGCCTCGGCGCGGTTGGCCTCCAGGCTGGCGCGGTTGAAGCCGGGCCAGTTCACGAAGTTGGCGCTGGTGAAGGGGTTGGCCGGCCCCAGGACGGGCGAGATATAGCCGAAGCCCCCCAGGACCGAAGGGATGGACGCCTCTTTGTCTATCCAGAGGGCTATGGCCCGGCGGACGCGCACGTCCTGCCAGGGGCCTTCATTGAGGACGTTGAAGGCCAGGCGGAAGATGCCCCCCTGCATCTGGGCGAAATAGACCTTGCCCGGGAGGTCTTTGTGGTAGCCGGCCATGCGCTCCACGGTGAGGTAATGACCTTCGCCCCGGGCGCCGCCGTCCAGCCTGCCCACCCGAAAGGCGGCGTCCATGGCTTCCGGGTTGGGCATGATGACGTAGTTGATGCCGTCCAGGTAGGGCAGCGCGTTGCCCATGCCGTCCCGCTCCCAGTAGCGCTCATACCGCCGCACCTGGACCAGTGTACCCGGGTCGTACCGCTCCAGGCGAAAGGGGCCCGCGCCTACCAGGCCAACGTCCGCAGGGGCAACGCTCATATCGCCGGCTTCCAGGCGTGGTCCCATGAGATGGGCAGGGTGGGCTATTTTGTAGCGGGGGTTCATGAGGACGTCCAGGAACATGGGCGAGGGCTGCTGGAGGGTGATGCGCACCAGGTTACCCGGCAACACTTCAACGGTGGGGGCTTCCCCCAGCTCTGTAGTGAAATAAGCGGGGGCGCGAGTCCTATCGCCGACGGCGGCCCCATAGGCGGCCATCTCGTACCAGAACTTCACGTCCTGGGCGGTAAAGGGCGCGCCGTCGTGCCAGGTGACGCGGTCCTGGATGGTGAAGGTCCACTGGGTGAAATCTTCGTTGGCGACCCAGCGGCGGGCAAGCAGGGGGCAGATGAGGTACATGTTTTCCCGGCAGCGCATGACCAGATTGCCGGGGCCGAAGAGTGCGCCGCCCACGTGGTGGAGGGCGATGCTGCTGGTGCGCATGGGATCAAAGCCCGTGGGCGGGTCGTCCCGGTTGGCCAGGGTGAGGATGCCGCCGCGCTGGGCGTCCTGGGCGTTGCGCACCAGGTCCAGCAGGGGTGAAGGCGTGGGCGTGGCGACGAGGGGGGGCGTACCTGTGGGAGGGGAGTCGTCGGCGGGGGCGACGCAGGCGGCGGCCAGGAGGGCCACAGCGGCTGCAACAAGGGCCAGGAGAGGGAGGGGCACTGGAGGTCTATGGGAGCATGGGTAAGGCATGACACAGGTAGCGTAGGCGAAAGGTATGGCGGAGGCAAGGGCAGAGGGGGTACGGTCTACAAGGGAGGTCCGTCAGTAGCCGGCTTTCACCCTCACCCGCTCCTGGCCGCTCCTAGCTGTGCTGGCCGTGGGTGGCGCACCACTCGTCGTAGGAGGGAACTTCCTCGCCGACGACGTAGAGGAAATGGAAGGCGCCCATATCGCCCAGGAACTTGAACTGCTTGCGCATATGGGCAACGGTCTGCTCAAAGCCGCCTTGGGCGCGGAGGTAGGCGCGGAAGCTGCCGTACGCGCCCTCCAGCTCCAGCATGCGGCGGGCGTTGTGGACGACAGCTTCCAGCTTCTTACGGCTGCGGATGACGGAGGGGTCGTTGGTGAGGGCGTCCAGCTCCGGCTCACCGAAGGCAGCGACGGCGATGGGGTCAAAGTTGCGGAAGGCAGCCTTGATGCCGGGCCACTTGGCGTCCACCACTCGCCAGGACATGCCTGGCTGGAAGGTGGCCTTGCTGAGGGCTTCCAGGTAGTCGGCCAGGGACGTGGGTTCAATGCGGGCAGGGGCTGTGTGCATGCTGTGCCTCCCCAGGGGGGTTGCCTCATTATACGATAGAGCGCCAGGCTCAGAGTCCCTGCAACATGCATTCACGGTTGGCCGTCCTGCGTTATTGCGACTCATTCTCAAAACGTCCTTCCCCTGGACTCTTGACGACACCTATATAATGAGATGAGCTATCATGACGACCACACGCATTTCCAGCACTGACCTGATTGCCACCCTGGAGGACCGGGGCTGCCGTATCACCAGCCCCCGGCGGGACTTCATTGCCCTACTGGAGCGCAAAGAGGGGGGGTTCTCGGCGGAGGAACTGTGCAGCGAGCTGCCTGGGGTGGGAAGGGCTACCATCTACCGTACGCTGAAACTCTTGCTGGAGGCTGGGGTGCTGTGCAAGCTGGCTATGCCCGACGGCGCTCCCAAGTATACCCTGGCCCGCTTTGACCACCACCACCATGCCGTGTGTGTGCAGTGCGGCCTGGTGACGGACTTCCGCGACTCCACCATTGAGCGGCTGATGCGGGCCGTCGGCTCCGAGGTCCCGGGTAAGGTGGTGGGCCACCGGCTGGAGGTCTACATGACCTGCCAGGGATGCCTGGTGAGTCCGGCCGACTAGTCCCGAAGACGATCCCTAACCCCATCCACAGTATTTTGGAGGTCGCCCAACAGGTGATACATCGTATCAGTAGCAAAAAAGGCCATGGTGTAGAGGCCCTCTTTGGCCTGGCGGCCCTGGGGGGCCTGTTCCTCTTGGCAGCGGCCTGCACCGGGGGCGGCGCCAACAATGCTAGTCCTACTCCCACCGCGACTGCACGGCTCTCGGCGGTCACCACCATCTACCCCCTGGAATACTTCACCCGGCGGGTTGGGGGAGATATGGTCTCGGTGGTGAACCTGGTGCCGCCGGGGGTGGAGGCCCACGACTTTGAGCCCAGCCCATCGGACATCGCCCGCATCAGGAGCGCCGACCTGGTGGTATACAACGGAGGCGGGTTTGAGCCGTGGATTGACCGGGCATTGAAGTCGTCCACCAACCCGGGGCGCATTGTGGTGGAGGCGGCGCACCATGAAGAGGAGGATGGGGAGGGACACGGCGAGGAGGAGCACGAGGACCCCCACCTTTGGCTTGACCCGCTGGAAGCCATAGAGATGGTGGAACGTATCGTAACGGGGTTGGCCCAGGCCCGCCCGGCAGATGTCCAGGCCCTTGAAGCCAACGGTGAGGCGCTGGCGCAGGAGCTGAATGCCCTCCACGGCCGCTACCTGGCTGGCCTGGCGGAGTGCCGGCAGACGGTCTTTGCCGTCTCCCACGCCGCCTTTGGGCACATGGCGGAGCGGTACGGCCTGGAGCAGGTGGCCATTACCGGTATCACGCCGGAGGCGGAGCCGTCGCCGGGGCAACTGGCAGCCATTGCGGACCGGCTGCGGGGGCTGGGTGTCAAGTATGTGCTGGTGGAACCCATCCTCAGCCCGGCGCTGAGCCAGACCATTGCAAAGGAGATTGGGGCTGACCTGCTGCCCCTGCATCCCCTGGAGAGCTTGACCCCGGCGGAGGCCCAGCGAGGGGAGACCTTCTTAACCATCATGGACGCCAACCTAGCCAATCTACGTACTGCCCTGGAGTGCACCTCATGACAGACCATATCCAACGACAGCCGGTGCTGGATTTCCAGCACGCCTGGTTCTCCTATAACGGCGAGCCTGCCCTGGAGGACATCACCTTTGCCGTGCAGCGGGGGGACTTCGTGGCAATCCTGGGGCCCAACGGCAGCGGTAAGACGACCCTGCTGCGTTTGGCCCTGGGCCTGGCCCGTCCCACCCGGGGCGAGATACGGCTCTTTGGCCAGCCTCCCCACAAGCTGCGCGCCTGGAGCAAGGTGGGCTACGTGCCCCAGATGGCGGAAGGGGTGCAGGGCCGCTTCCCCGCTACGGTGGATGAGGTGGTGGGCCAGGGGTTATATACAGGGTTTGACCCCCTGGCCTTCTGGCGCTCGCCCCACCAGGAGCGGGTGCACCAGGCCCTGGATAGTGTGGGGCTCGGAGACTTGCGCCACCGGCGCATCACCGAGCTGTCGGTGGGGCAGCAGCAGCGCGCCCTGATTGCACGAGCCCTGGTGCGGAAGGCAGAGCTGCTGGTGCTGGACGAGCCGGTTGCGGGGGTGGACACGGCGGGGCAGGAGCAGTTCTACAGCCTGCTGCACCGTCTGAACCAGGAGGAGGGGATCACGCTGGTGCTGGTGTCCCATGACATTGGGGCCATGATGCGGGAGGCGACGACCTGCGCCTGCCTGAACCGGACGCTGGTCTTTCACGGGGAGACGCACCGGCTGACCAGCCAGGAGCTGTCGCTGCTGTACGGCCTGCCGGTGGAGGTGCTGCTGCACGATGCGCTGCACGAGCACCGGTAGGATAGGCCGCCACAGGGAGCAGGCAGCTTTGCTCTCTTAACTTGCGGACAGCGTCTTCCTTCCCGCCCACCCACCTGGAACGCTGGGGGTCACCACCCCCAGCAACCCCCAGAAAGGGAAGCGCTAGCCGATTACCATTTTCAAAATACAGGTGGGAAGAAAATGCCAAGGGGTTGCACTCCCAGCATCCCTCGCTGGAAACGCAGAATGCCTCCGCATTTTCCTGCTAGCGGAGATTGACCCACTACCCACGACACAAGCGCCAACACATGGACAATCTACCGTGTTAGACTTTCACTCTAAGGCTGTCTAAAGGCATTAATGAGCGGAGCAACTGCGACGGCTGAGGGAGGCGCGCATGGCCGAGATCAAGACCAAGCCCACCGATGTGAGCGTCGACGCCTTCCTCGACGGCGTCGGGCACCCCGTGCGCCGCGCCGATGGCAAGGTGGTGCGCGCGATGATGGAGCGCGTCACCGGCGAGCCCGCGGTGATGTGGGGCCCCTCGATCGTCGGCTTCGGCAGCTATCACTATCGCTACGCCAGCGGGCACGAGGGCGACATGTGCCGCGTCGGCTTCTCGCCGCGCTCGGCCAATCTCGTGCTCTACGTCGGCGGTTTCCCCGAATATGAGGCGCTGCTCGCGAAGCTCGGCAAGTACAAGCACTCCAAGGCCTGCCTCTATCTCAACAAGCTGGCCGACGTGGACTCGGCGGTGCTCGAGGAAATCGCCCGGCGGACCTATGCGGCAACCGAGGACGTCGACCACTGCCCGGTGTGCTGAGGCTCAGAGCGCAACCGCCCTTGTCCTCCCAATAGCTGCCCCCAAAGTTGCTTTCGTTCGCGGCGTTGTGTGGGTGATCGGGGCGCTCCTCGTTGCAATCTTGGCAGCTCTCGCGCGCCAGCTCCTCACCAATTCAAACTGACCCACTACCGCTCTCTTAAAAACCTTGACAACCCTTCTTCCCTCTTGTATGCTATTAGCCTGGTCGTACTATGTCCTTCAGACCAATTTACCCACTCCACACCATCCAACACAGGCCTCTCGGTATCTTTTTGCCTTTCGCTAGCTAGCGGAGGGCTCTTTTCATCCTGTTCTCGGAGCCAAGGAGCGTGAGCATTCATGGTTGCACTGTTCCCATCTTCAAAGGCCACCCCCGCTACTGCCAAATCCTATGCCCATACGGTCCAGACCCTGGATATTCCCAGCCTCATACAGGTGCAGATTGACTCCTTTGAATGGTTCAAGGGTGAGGGGCTGAAGGAGCTGTTCACGGAGATCTCGCCCATTGAGGACTTTACCGGCGGGCGTTTTGAGCTCCATTTCCTGGACCACACCTTCCAAGAGGCGAAATACGCCGAACTGGAATGCCGGGAACGGGAGACGACCTACGAGGCCCCGCTGTACGTGACCACCCGGCTGGTGGTGAAGGAAACGGGCGAGATCAAGGAGTCTCCTGTTTTCCTGGGCAACATCCCCATGATGACGCCCAACGGGACCTTTGTCATCAACGGGGCCGAACGGGTGGTGGTCAGCCAGCTCGTGCGTTCCCCTGGGGTCTATTTCACGACAGAGGAAGACCCTGCCACGGGCCGGCCCCTGGCTTTCGCAAAGTTTGTACCCTACCGGGGGGCATGGTTGGAGTTTGAGACCAGCCCGAGGGACGCCCTGTACGTGAAGGTGGACCGCAAGCGAAAGATCCCCGTGTCCACGCTGCTGCGGGCCATTGGCCTGGAGTCCGATGAGGCGATGCTCAAGGAGTTTGAGTCCGTAGATATCAACCCTGACCATCACTACATTCAGGAGACGTTGAAGAAGGACCCGAGCGTCCATGACACCAACCAGGCGATGATTGAGTTTTACCGGCACTTGCGGCCGGGGGAACCACCCAGCCTGGAGAACGCCAAGAGCCTGCTGTTCAACCTGTTCTTCAACCCCCGGCGGTATGACCTGGGCAGGGTGGGAAGGTACAAGCTGAACCGCCGGATGGAGCTGGGCAACGTCACCGACGTGCGCACCCTGACCAAGAACGACATTATCGGGGTGGTGCGCACCATGATCCGCATTAACAACGGGGAGCTGAAGGCCGATGACATAGACCACCTGGGCAACCGCCGGGTGCGTGCTGTTGGCGAGCTCATCCAGAACCAGCTCCGCGTTGGCCTGTTGCGCATGGAGCGCACAGTGAAAGAGAAGATGTCCATCAGCGACATAGAGAGCATCACGCCCTCGGCGCTGGTGAACCAGCGCCCGGTGGCGGCATCGGTGCGGGAGTTCTTCGGGGGGTCCCAGCTCTCGCAGTTCATGGACCAGACGAACCCGCTGGCCGAGCTGACGCACAAGCGCCGTCTGTCCGCCCTTGGCCCTGGGGGGCTTTCCCGGGAACGGGCAGGGTTTGACGTGCGTGACGTGCACCACTCCCACTACGGGCGCATCTGCCCTATTGAGACGCCAGAAGGCCCCAACATTGGCCTGCTGGGGTCCATGGCCACCTTTGCCCGCACCAACGAGTTTGGCTTTGTGGAGACGCCATACCGCAAGGTATTCCACGAGGCGCCCAACACCATTGAGAACCTGGAGGGGCGCACGGTCCGAGAGGACGTGAAGGACGACAACGGGCGCGTCATTGTGGAAGCCGGCAAGGTCATCACGACCCAGGCGGCGCGGCGCATTCGTGCCCTTTCCCCGCGTTCTCTCAAGATGACTGCCTTCGCGGCTCAAGGGCCGGAACATACCCACTACATGTCCGCAGACGAGGAAGAGAAATACGTCATAGCCCAGGCGGCCTCGGTGCTGGACAGCAAGGGCCAGTTCACGGCCGACCGGGTGGAGGTGCGCCAGGGGGAGCGGTTTGCCCAGGAGTCCCCGGAGAATGTGGACTACATAGACGTGTCGCCTCTGCAAATTGTGAGCGTTTCAACGGCGCTGATCCCCTTCCTGGAGCATGACGACGCCAACCGGGCCCTGATGGGGTCCAACATGCAGCGCCAGGCGGTGCCCCTCCTTTCCCCCGATGCGCCCATTGTGGGTACGGGCATGGAGGGACGGGTGGCCGTGGACTCGGGGCAGGTGCTGCAGGCTGAATGCGACGGCATTGTGACCGCGGTGGACGGCGACCGGGTTATTGTTACGGACGCCGAGGGCCAGGAGCATGTGCATACGCTGAAGAAGTTCGTACGCACCAACCAGGGTACGTGCATGAACCAGCGGGCCATTGCCAACAAGGGCGACGCCGTCAAGAAGGGCGACCCCCTGGCGGACAGCTCTTCCACCGACAGGGGCGTTCTGGCCCTGGGCCAGAACGTGCTGGTGGCCTTCATGAGCTGGGAAGGGTACAACTTTGAGGACGCTATTATCCTGAGCGAGCGGGTCCTGCGGGAGGACAAGTTCACCTCCATCCACATTGAGAAACACGAGTGCGACGCCCGGGACACGAAGCTGGGGCCGGAGGAGATCACCCGTGACATCCCGAACGTGGGCGAGGACAGCCTGCGGAACCTGGACGAGGAGGGGATCATCATGGTGGGGGCTGAGGTGGGCCCGGGGGATATCCTGGTGGGCAAAATCACCCCCAAGGGCGAGACGGAGCTGACGGCAGAAGAGAAACTGCTGCGGGCGATTTTTGGTGAGAAAGCGCGGGACGTGAAGGACTCCTCCATGCGGGTCCCCCACGGCGAGCGGGGCAAGGTCATCGGCGTCAAAGTGCTGACCCGGGAGAGCAAGGACGAGTTGGACGCCGGGGTCAACAAGCGCGTCCGGGTCTGGATTGCCCAGACCCGGAAGGTGTCGGAAGGTGACAAGATGGCGGGCCGCCACGGTAACAAGGGGGTCATCTCCCGCATCATGCCGATTGAGGACATGCCCTATCTGCCTGACGGCACCCCTGTGGACATCATTCTCAATCCCATTGGCGTGCCGTCGCGCATGAACCTGGGGCAGGTGCTGGAAACTCACCTGGGCTGGGCCGCCCACACCCTGGGGTTCCGGGCCGTCACCCCGGTCTTTGACGGCGCCAAGGACGTGGTCATCCAGGATGCTCTGGCCCGGGCCTGGTTCGTCAAGCGCTCGGGCGCCCTGGGCCACGAGGAGACCGGCCCTATGGAGGAGGGGAAGCTGGCGGCCTGGCTCAAGGAGCGGGGCTATAACAAAGAGGAGCTGTGGGACGAAAGGGTGGTGGGCAAAGCGAACGAGGTCTGCCTCCGGCTGTGGCTCAAGGAGGTCGCCGACGTTGACCCCAAGGATATGACTGTGGAACAGATGGTGGAGGAGTCCAACAAGCTGGCCGTTACCCTGAAGGACTCTCCGCCGGCCCTGGGCAAGACCATCCTGTACGATGGGCGCACAGGGGAGCCTTTTGACCGTCCGGTGACCGTAGGGGTGATCTACATGCTGAAGCTGATCCACCTGGTGGAGGACAAGATACACGCCCGGTCTACGGGCCCATACTCCCTCATCACCCAGCAGCCCCTGGGGGGCAAGGCGCAGTTCGGCGGGCAGCGCTTTGGCGAGATGGAGGTATGGGCTTTGGAGGCGTACAGCGCCGCCCATAACCTGCAGGAGATGCTTACGGTGAAGTCGGACGACACCGTTGGCCGGGTGAAGACCTATGAGTCCATTATCAAGGGTGAGGACATCGTGCAGCCTGGGGTGCCGGAGTCCTTCCACGTCCTCTTGAAGGAGCTGCAGAGCCTTGGCCTGGCGGTGGAACTACTGAACGAGTCTGAGGACATGATGCTGATGCCGCCGGATGAGGAAGAAGAGGTGATGCCTGACGAGGTGGTCCGCCCGGTGGAGCAGTTCCTTGCCGAGCAGGTGGAGAGCGCTTATAGCGGGATTCCCGCGGGCGAGAGCGGCGGAGACGACATTTGAGCCCCGAATGACACCCGTCTCCTTTCCGATCAAGGGAACAGGCCAACCCCTACCTGGCGGTGGGAAGGCTTATTGAAGGAGAGGTGTCACCGAAACCGTTGGCGCTCCCAGGGACGGGACTACGAGCCGCCGCTAATCCGGGCCCCAAGCCAACACCTACGCCGGGATACAACGCGACAGCCCACGACGCACAGCCTACAGAGAGGGACCAATGACCCAAAGTACCGAGTTCAATGCAATCCGCATTTCCCTGGCCTCCCCTGAACAGGTCCTGCAGTGGTCTTACGGCGAGGTTACCAAGCCGGAGACCATCAATTACCGGACACTGCGCCCGGAAAAGGACGGCCTCTTCTGTGAGCGCATCTTCGGCCCAACGAAGGACTGGGAATGCTACTGCGGGAAGTACAAGAAAATACGTTATAAGGGCGTTGTGTGCGACCGGTGCGGGGTGGAGGTGACCCGGGCCAAGGTACGGCGGGAGCGGATGGGCCACATCAAGCTGGCGGCGCCCGTTGCCCATATCTGGTTTGCCAAGGGCACGCCTTCCCGGCTGGGCCTGCTGCTGGACTTATCGCCACGCAACCTGGAGCGGGTGCTGTACTTCGCCAAATACATTATCACCTCGGTCAATGATGAGGCGCGGGACCGGCAGATAGAAGAGCTGACCCGCCAGCGGGAGGAGGAGGAGCAGCGCCTTGCGCAGGCCGAAGAGGCGGCAGTGGCCGAGGTGCGCCAGCGTTTTGAGAGCCAGCCGCCCAGGGAGGGCCAGGACCCCGTGGACCAGACGGCCGCTGCCGAGCGCGAGGTGATGCAGGTGCGCAAGCGCTTTGAAGACGCGAGCGCCCGCATGTACGAGGACATCCAGGGCAAGATAGACGACCTGGAGAACATCAAACCCCGCCAGCTCCTGACGGAGAACGAGTACCGGGAGTTGCGGGAGCGTGTGGGCAACGTCTTTGAAGCCGACATGGGGGCAGAGTCCATCCTGGATATCCTGCAGGGCATCAACCTGGAGGAGCTGAAGGAGACGCTGAGCAACGAGGTACGCACCACCACGGGGCAGCGGCGCAAGAAGGCCATCAAGCGCCTGCGTGTGGTGGAATCGTTCCGCAAGAGCGAGAACAAGGTTACATGGATGATCATGACGGTGCTGCCGGTCTTGCCGCCGGAGCTGCGCCCCATGGTGCAACTGGACGGCGGGCGCTTTGCCACCAGCGACCTGAACGACCTGTACCGGCGGGTGATCAACC
>JACQOP010000016.1 GCA_016202485.1 Chloroflexota bacterium
AACGTACACCCTCTACTTCTCAAGGCGTAACATGGCTGGGACAGGCAGCCTCGTCCCAGCCATGTTCATGTAGAGCAAAGGATCGTCCATAGTACTATCGGCCTACGTTGTTTCCTGACAGCCAAACTCCGCCAGCGTTGTCAATTATGGCATGACCAAACATGTGACCCTACAGGAACTCACCAAAGGCCAAGTATCCGGTAAATAGACACTCCGGAATGTCCAGGGCCTGCCTAGGCGGTATGTAGGTGATATAGGTGACACACTGCCCCAGGTACCTCTGGAAACAGCTAAAAGGAGCAACTATGAAACTGCATCCATTCCTCCTCTGGACCCTGCTTCCCCTCCTGCTTCTCGTACTCATAGGCTGCACAAGGACGACCCCCGGGCCAACCGCAACTCCTGCCGGCTCCGGCGAAAGCGGCCGCGCCGTCTTTGCCATCACCGACGCCGCCATGGACCTGGGCACGGTCACCAGCATCAAGGTGACCATAAGCGGCATCCGCGTCCATGCCCAGGGCGGCGCCTGGCTGGACGTGTCCTTCACCGAGCAGACCTTTGACCTGCTGGAGCTCAAAGCAAGTGGCGTCTCTGAACTTATGGCCGATGTCCAACTCTCTGCCGGAAACTATGACATGATGGAGCTGAGCATCTCCAAGATTGTCATCGTGGACGCCGAGGGCGAGCATGAAGCCAAGCTCCCCAGCGGCAAGCTCCAACTCAAGGGGGAGCTGATAGTGGAAGCTGGGGCCACCGCCACCGCACACTTTGATTTCCTGGCGGACCAGTCCCTCCACCTGACAGGAGAGGGCCGCTACATCTTCGCCCCCGTTATCCAGATGGAGACCCGGTCCCGGGCCACGGCCCAGGTCCAGGCCAACAAGGAAGTCCGCATCTCCGGCGGTTCCCCTCGCACCAGAGCCCAACTGGGCATGGACGCCGAGGGCAACGTGGACGCAGGCATCCGCATCGTCCCCGATGCCGTCCTGCGCATCGCCGCCGATGGCCGGGTCATGCAGACCCAGGGTACAGCCTTGACCACCGGCGCCGTCAAAGCAGTGGATATGGACAACGGCATCATTACCATCACGACCCGCGCCGGCGCCGACCTGGACCTGTACCTGGCCAGCGATAGCGAGGTCCACCTCAGCGGCTCGCCGGCCAGGGCGGCAGACCTCTCCGGCCGCATCAGCGCCGAAACCGTGGTCCGTTACGACGCCGAGACCAAGGTCATCTCCAAAATCGTCGTGGCAGCGGACTATGAGGCCAAAGCCACCGTCAGCGCCGACCTGAGCATCATCGGCGACATCAAGACGGTAGACACAGCCAGGGGTACCGTTACGATAACCACGGCGTCAGGCAGGGACGTGACCGTGCAGGTTGCGTCGGATGCCCGCATCAACCTCGCCGAAGTCACTGGGCTGGCTGGCCTTGAAGCCAGGGCCGGCGAGAACATCCGCCTGGGCTACGACGCCAACTCCGGCCAACTCAAAGAGCTGAGGAGTGAGGTTTCGGCAGAGGCAGAAGCCTTAGTGACCGGCACAGTGAAAGCCGTCAACCCTGCCGATGGGACCATCACTATCACCACCGCCGCCGGCACAGAGACTACCCTCAAGACCACCGCCAACAGCCGTCTCATGGCCAACGGCGCCCTGGCTACCCTGGCCAGCCTCCGGGCCATGGTAGGGACCGAGGTCAGCGTGGAGTACCAGCAAGAGACCATGTTCATCCGAAACCTCCATGCCCGGGGCAAGGCCCAGGGCTTCGTTGAAGCCACCGGCACGGTCAAGGCAGTCAACACAGCCGATGGCACCGTCACCCTGGCCCTTGAAGGCGGGCAGGAGTTGACCTTGAAGGCGACCGCCAACAGCTCCCTCCTGGCCGATGGCGTTATCTCTTCTTTGCGGGGCATCTCGGCCAAGGTCGGCGGTGAAGTGAGCGTCCTGTATGACAGTTCCACCATGACCGTCATCAGCATGAAGGCGCGAGTCCAGACCAACGCCAGGGTCGCAGGTACCCTGAAGGAAGTGGACCTGCGGACCAGGACCCTCACCGTCGTCAGCGCCAGCGGCGAGGTTACGCTGACAGTAG
Organism: Chloroflexota bacterium; assembly: GCA_016202485.1. Lineage (GTDB taxonomy): Bacteria > Chloroflexota > Dehalococcoidia > Lucifugimonadales > JACPCL1 > JACPCL1. The sequence goes on from JACQOP010000016.1 coordinate 2,092, forward strand.
ACACCGGAACCGACCTCTCGGCAGGCGGCCAGGCGGTCACCCTGGCAGAGCTGGCCACTATGATTGGAGCAGAGGTCACTGCCGAGTTCAACGCACAGTCCATGGCTGCCACGGCGGTGAAGGCCCAGGGGAAGGCCGTAGTTACTGGTAAGGCCAGCGGCGTCATCAAGACAGTGGATAGCGCTTTGCGCAGGGTCACCCTGACGCTGGACGCTGGCGGCGACCTCACCCTTACCCTTGCTGAAGGCGTAACCATCTACGCCGGTGGGGCCGTCCTCAGCGCATCAGACCTGTCAGCCAAAGTGGGGTCCCGAGTAGTGGTGGAGTTCGCCGCCGGCACGCGCACCGTAATCAGCATCCTCATTGTCGGGGATGCCGCCGCCAGAGGCGCTGCCGAGGGCGTCATCCAGGCCGTAGATGTCCTCGCAGGAGTGATTGTCGTCTCCACTTCAAGAGGCGAGGTAATAAAGCTGCGTATGAACGCAAATACTCGTATCCTGGTTGGCGGCAGAGCGGCCGCCCTGGCAGCCCTGGCTGCAAACGTGGGTTCCCGGGTGGCCGTCCAATACGACGCCCAGACCAGCACCGCCCTGGCTATTGAAATAACTGGGGTGGCGATGCCCACCAGCGCCTTGTACAGCGGTACCCTGAAGACCGTGGATACCGCCGCCGGCACGGTCACCATCACCACCGGCGCAGGCAAAGACGTGGTACTGAAAGTGGACAGCCAGACACGCCTGCTCCTTGATGGCTCAGGGACCTCCCTGGCCGCCTTGGCCCAGGAAATAGGAGCGTCGGTCAACGTTGACCATAACCTCAATAAGAATACCGCCACCCTTATCAATGCAGTCGCCGGCAGCCGCGCTCCAAGCTCCGCATCGGCCCAAAGCGACGCCTCTGCTAGCACAAGGGCTAGCCTTAGCGTGGTCAGAGCCGTCAACCTTGTCGGCGGCACCATCACCGTTATCACCGACGCCAATGTAGAGTTAACCTTGAAGGTGACAGCCGAAAGCAAGGTGCTCATTGGTGGCGGGGCGGGCACCCTGGCCCAACTCCTGGCCCACATTGGGGGGCAGGTCAAGGTGGAATACAACGTTGAGACCATGACGGTCGTTTCTCTTTCCGTATGACGGTGACATGAGCAGCATCGTGTCAATCACATCCTGGCCCACCTGCAGGCGGGCCAGGATGTTTATCTCAGGGTGCTGCTGAACACTGCTGCCGCCAGCCCCCACTGCGAAATTCGTCTCCTTGTGCCTGATTCCCAGCCTTCCCCATGGTATACTCGGAAGGAAGGCACCACTATGACCCAAGCAGAAGTCAACGTACCCGCCACCACCGCCAACCTCGGCCCAGGCTTTGACTGCCTGGGCATGGCCCTGGACATCTGGAATACCTTTGGATTCCAGTTCAGCAGCACCCCTTCCGTCACCATAGCCGGTGAGGGAGCGGCGGGCCGTCTGCGGTCCGACCGCACCAACCTGGTGTACCGCTCCGCCGAGCGCTACTTCCAGGAGGTAGGCAAGGCCATGCCACCTGTGGCCATCGCCTGCGCCAACCGCATTCCCCTCTCCCGGGGCATGGGCAGCAGCTCCTCGGCAATCGTAGGCGGGCTGATGGGCGCAAGCGCCATGGCCGGTGAGCGTGAGGCGGACCTGGAGCTGGTGTGGAAGCTGGCAGTGGAGATAGAAGGCCATCCTGATAACGTGACGCCCGTCCTCTTTGGCGGCTGCCAGATTGTGGTGCGCGACGGAGACCGTCTGGTGCACGCTGGCGTCCCCTTTCCCCAGGACCTCCGCGCCGTCCTCTTCATTCCCGATGCCCCCATGCCCACGGCCCAGGCCCGGGGGGTGCTTTCGCCCCAGGTCAGCCGGGAAGACGCCGTGTATAATATCGGAAGGGCCGCGCTACTGGTAAACGCCCTGGCAACGGGGCGGCTGGAGCACCTCAAGGTTGCCACCCAGGACCGGCTGCACCAGCCGGCGCGCCAGGGCCTCATGCCAGCCATGCGCCTGCTGTTCCGGGCCGCCATGGACGGCGGCGCCCTGGGCGTGTTCCTGTCCGGCGCTGGCTCCTCGGTGCTGGCCCTCACCCGCGGCCGGGAGCTGACCGTGGCCTATGAAATGCGGGACATGGCCGATAAGGCCCAGCTCCCGGGAGAGGTAAAGATTACCGCACCCTCTACCAGAGGGGCCACTATCACCTTTAAGGAGTAGCTGACCCAGCATGTCCATTATTGTCCAGAAATACGGCGGCAGCTCCGTAGCCGACGCCGGCCGCATCAAGAACGTGGCGCGCCGCATCGCCGCCACACGCCAGCGAGGCAGCGGTGTTGTCGCCGTCGTCTCCGCCATGGGTGACACTACGGACCACCTCATAGACCTGGCCCACAAGATCAGCCCGTCGCCACCGCCCCGCGAGATGGACCTGCTCCTCTCTACCGGGGAGATCGTCTCCTGCACCCTGGTAGCCATGGCCCTGAACGAGATGGGCCACAAGGCCATCAGCCTCAGCGGGGGCCAGGCGGGCATCCAGACCGACACCGCCCATACCCGCGCCCGCATCACCGGCCTTGACCCCAGCCGTATCCACAAGGAGCTGGAGCAGGGGCACACCGTCATTGTCGCCGGCTTCCAGGGAGTGACGGAGGGCATGGACGTGACCACCCTCGGCCGGGGTGCATCGGACTTGACGGCGGTGGCCCTGGCTATTGGCCTGAAGGCGGAGCGGTGCGAAATCTATACCGACGTTGAGGGCATCTATACCGCCGACCCGCGCCTAGTCCCCCAGGCCCGCAAGCTGAAGGAGATTGGCTTTGAGGAGATGCTGGAGCTGGCAAACTACGGGGCCAAGATGCAGCCCCGTTCCATTGAGCTGGCCGCCGCCTACACTATGCCCGTGCTGGTGTGCTCCAGCTTTGTGGACGCCCCAGGCACACTGATTCATGGAGGGCTGAGTATGGAGAACCGTAACAAGGTCGCCGGCGTCGCCGCTGACCGCAACGTCGCCAAGATCACCGTCCTGGGCGTGCCCGACCGCCCGGGCATCGCCGCCACCGTCTTTGAACCTCTGGCCAGGGAAGGTATCAGCGTGGACACCATCGTCCAGAACGCCAGCGTGGACCGCCTGACGGACCTGACCTTCACCGTCGCCCGCACCGAGGCCCAGCGCGCCCTGGAGGTCACAGAGCCCGTAGCCCGCAGCATCGGCGCACGGGGATGCGCCAGCGCCCAAAATCTGGCCAAGGTCAGCGTAGTGGGCACCGGCATGCAGAACGCCCCCGGCTATGCCGCCACCATGTTCCGTGCCCTGTACGACGCCGGCATCAACATTGAAATGATTACCACCTCGGAGATCCGTATCACCTGCATTGTGGACGAGGCCAAGGTCCCAGAGGCCGTCCGCGCCCTCCATGCGGCCTTCCAGTTGGAAAAAGAGTAAACTGATAGATAAAGGTATTCGGCGAGAGGTGCTTGATGTCTGAGAGTAGCCTTTTACCTTGGGTTCTTGGCCTATATGGGTTCATGGGGAGCATCCTGCTCCTTATTCTTGGCGGAGGTTATTGGCTGAGAGGGAAGTTCGCTAAGATAGAACACGAATTGCAGGCGAGCGCTCGGAACCTAGAATTACAGATTCGGGCGCTGAGGGCATCTCTTATTACACAATGGCAGTTTACCGGCATCATGATCGGCGCCCTGCGGAGGCAAAGCATACTTCTGGACTCAGATTTCACCAATATTGAAGCCCAGTATGTACAGGCAAATATTGCCGCCATTCAGCAAACGGTGACAGAAGAAGAAAGGCGTCACAATCCCCTCAGCGCTTCAGAGGTAGCTCGTCTCAATGTCTTTATCGGGAAGGCCCAACGGGGTGAACAATTTACTTACGATGAAATCCAGGAATACCAAACCCTCGTCGCTAAACTAGAGAAGGACAAAGGTGGCGTTGATCCTGGCGTTGTTGCCCTGGTGGGCCTTGGAGCCTTGTTGTTCGGAATTTGGCTTGGCAGCCAATCCAAGTAAACCGGTTTTCTTGCACTACGTGCCCATGCCCCTCCTCTCCATCGTCATCCCCGCCTATAACGAAGAGGCGCGCATCCTTCCTACCCTCCAGCAGGTGACACGCTACCTGGCCGACCAGCCCTACCCCTGGGAGATCATTGTTGCCAACGACGGCAGCACCGACGCTACCTCCCGCCTGGTGGCAGAGTTCGCCCGCGCCAATCCTGCCGTCACCCTCCTGGACCTGCCCCACCGCGGCAAGGGCGGCGCCGTGCGTGACGGTATGCTCCATGCCCAGGGCTCCTGGCGCTTCCTCTGCGACGCCGACCTCTCCATGCCCATTGAGCACCTGGAGCGATTCCTTGTCCCAGAGCTTTCCCAGTACGACATCATCATCGGTTCCCGTGAGGCCCCTGGGGCCCGCCGCTACAACGAGCCAGCCCGCCGCCACCTTATGGGCCGCGTCTTCAACCGCATGGCCCGCCTCTTCGCCGTCCGGGGCATCCGCGATACCCAGTGCGGCTTCAAATGCTTCTGCGCAGAAGCGGCAAGCGCCCTCTTCCCCCTGCAACGCACCCAGGGCTTTGGCTTTGACATAGAAATCCTCTTTATGGCCCAGCATTTGGGGATGCGTCTGGTAGAGGTGCCTATTGACTGGTATTATATGTCCCACAGCAAAGTCCGCCCCCTGCATGACTCCGTGGCCATGGCCCGGGACATCCTGCGGGTGCGCTGGCTGGCCTTCCGGGGTGCGTACGGCAAGCTTTCGCCCTCCGCCTATAGCAGGGCGAGCAAGAACAGCAAGGAGGAGCCATGAGGTCGGAACTGGAAATCCTGAAGGCGTCCAAGAACATCGCAGTGGTAGGAGCAACCTCAACACCCAGGCGTCCAGGCAATGTCGCCACCAAGTTCCTCCTGGACCACGGGTTCAACATGATCCCCGTGAACCCGGGGGAGACCGAAGTCCATGGGCGCAAGACCTACGCCAGCCTCTCGGATATTCCCGACAAAATAGACGTTGTCAACATCTTCCGGCGCTCGGAGTTCGTGCCCCCCATCGTAGACGAGGCCATCAAGATTGGGGCCAAGGTAGTCTGGATGCAGGAAGGTGTGGAGCACGAGGAGGCTGCGGAGAAGGCCCGCACCGCAGGCCTGGAGGTCATCATGAACCGGTGTATCCACTGCGCCATCCAGGACAACGAGAAAGAGATCCCACCCGTCGCCGCCAGCTAGGAGCGCCCTGCCAGCCTTGCGTGCTTGTCATTGCTGCGAAAATAGCGGCTGTCCCGCAGGATTGCAGAGGGCGTGTAGCCCTCGCGGAGGACTGGTGGGAGGGCATCCCTCGTGAGCCGAAGCTCCGACTCTGTCGCGAGTCCCGCACGAAGTCGGGACCCTGAACGCAGTGAATGGGGCAGCGAATAGGGCTTCGGGTGGGCGGTGGGAACCAAAGCGTCTGCTTCGTAATGAAACGAAGAGCGGATGTCCCGACAGGATCGGGGCATCTCCCTTGCCCTATGCAAACCCTCATCGTCGTCCCCACCTATAACGAAGCTGCCAACCTCCCGGAGCTGGCGGCCCAGCTCTTTGCCCTGCGCCTGCCCGATATGCACCTCCTGGTGGTGGACGACAACTCCCCCGATGGCACGGCAGCCGTCGCCGATGGCCTCAACACCCAGCACGCCGGCTATGTCCACGTCCTGCGGCGCAAGGCCAAGGAGGGCCTGGGCCGGGCCTATGTGGCCGGCTTCGCCGAGGCCTTGCGCCTGGGCGCAAAGCGTGTCGTCCAGATGGACGCCGACCTGTCCCATCCCACCGAGGCCATCCCCCGGCTGCTAGCCGCCCTGGAGGGCCACGACTTGGCCATCGGCTCCCGCTACATCCCCGGGGGTGGCGTTGCCCAGGACTGGGGCCTGGCCCGCAAGCTCATCAGCCGTGGCGGGGACATCTACGTCCGCCTGGCCCTGGGCCTGCCCGTGAAAGACACAAAATCCGGCTTCAAGGCCTTCCGGAGCGAGGTGCTGCACAAGGTGGGCCTGGAGCACATTGCCAGCGCCGGCTACATCTTCCAGGCCGAGTTTGTGTACCGCTGCTACAAGCTGGGCTTCCGCATCACCGAGGTCCCCTATCTGTTCCACGAGCGCAGGGCTGGCAAATCCAAAATGAGCCTCTCCATCCTCACCGAGGCCCTCTGGCGCTCCCTCTGGCTGCGCTTCAAGGTGCGGGGATAGGGCCCCAACCCATTGCCAAACCCTTCCCTCAAAGGCTACACTCCCCACGTAGCCCCACATCCCCAGGCCAAGGCAGACCACCTTTGAGACGCTACAACCGCCCCCAGATAGAGCGCACCTGGGCAGGGTTAGCCCACCTGTCCATCGCCTTGGTCGTTGTGCTCCTTGCCATGGGATTCGGGGCCTTTGGCCTCTTCATCACCCTGTTCATCTATTTCTTCACCCGCAGGTTTTCCCCCTGGATGGCCTTTCAGGCTATGCAAGCCCTTGCTGTTCAGTCCCTGGTCCTGATGGCAGTCCTCATTAAGGCGGTGCTGCCACCCCCTGGAGAAGGCAATCAGATGGCGACTCCCCAATACTGGTTAGACGTGTTCGTCCTTATCGTGTTCATTTTTGCCGTCACCGGCGCCGTCCGCTGCTTCATGGACTACGGGTTCCGCTACCCCATCATCGGCCCCTTCATCCAGCGCCGCCTGGGCGTGAGCGAAGAGTAAGTGTTGCAAACCATCCCTTCGCCAGATCCCGGAGGCCGCAAAGTGTGGCGTATCCGGACACCCCTGCCTCAAGAAGCCAGGCGCACACTAGGGCAGTACCCCCCCTTCATGGCCCAGGTCATGTACAACCGCGGCCTGCGTTCCCTCTCCCAGGCCCAGGCCTTTCTCTCCGGCAACCCCGTCTCTCATGACCCCTTTGCCCTCCCCAGTATGGAGACGGCAGTCCAGCGCTTGCATAAGGCGCTCCAGATGCATGAAACCGTTGCTGTCTTCGGAGACTTTGATGTGGACGGCATCTCCGCCACGGCCCTCCTTGCCACAGCCCTCCGGCCCTTCGGCTGCCAGGTGATTCCCTACATCCCTCACCGCTCCGAGGAAGGCCACGGCCTCAGCATCCAGGCGGTGCAGCAGCTTGCCGCCCAGGGGGTGCGCTTGCTCATCACAGTGGACAACGGCATCTCTTCCTACGATGAGATTGCCGCCGCCGCCGAGGCCGGTATGGACACCATCGTGACCGACCACCACCTGCCGCCCCACCGCATCCCGCCTGCCCTGGCCATCGTAGACCCCCGTCTGCCAAGCTCCCGCTACCCCTTCCCAGACCTGACCGGGGCGGGCCTCGCCCTGAAACTTGCCCAGGGCCTGCACCAGGTCGCTCGCCTTCCCACCGTGGGGCACCTCCCTACCCTGAACGCCCTGGCCTCCCTGGGCACCATCGCCGACGTCGCGCCCCTGCTGGACGAGAACCGCTCTATCGTCCAGCTTGGCCTCAGCGCCATCACCCATTCCCCATCGCCAGGGCTGGCCGCCCTGCTGCGCATCGCTCGCCTGGAGGGACGCCCCATAGACACCGAGGCCGTGGGCTGGATGCTCGCCCCCCGCCTGAACGCCGCAGGCCGCATAGACAGCGCCGCCGACAGCTACCGCCTGCTTGTCACCCAGTCCCCGGAAGAGGCCCTGGGCCTGGCCCAATCCTTGGAGCAGCAGAACCGCTTGCGCCAGGAGATGACCGAGACGGCGTACCAGCAGGCAAAGGCCTCATTGACCGTAGGGGCGCAAGAGCCTGCCCTGAGCCTGCCGAAGGGCCTTGCGCCCCTCCTCATGATCAGCGACCGGTCCTTCTCCGTGGGCGTTATCGGACTGGTGGCTGGGAGGCTCGCAGAGGAGTTCGGGAGGCCTGCGGTGGTGGTGAGCCAGGGCCAGGAGTTCAGCCGGGGGAGCTGCCGCAGCGTCCCCTGGTTCAACATCGGCCAGGCCCTCTACCAGGTAGACGGTGAAGTGGGGGGCTTCGTCCGTCACGGAGGCCACGCCCAGGCCGCCGGGTTCACCATAGCAACAGAACGCCTGCCCCTCCTGGGCCAGGCCCTGGTCCGCCTGGCCCAGGAGTCCTTGGACACTGGCGGCGAGGGCGGCCAGGAGGCCCCTGCCCTGCCGGCCATAGACGTGGACATGGAGATGTCCCTTGGGGCCATACCACGGGACATCTATCGCTGGTTGCAGGCCCTCGCCCCTTTTGGCCCAGGCAACTCGGAACCGGTCTTCCTCAGTCGGGGCGTGCAGATTGCAGACGTGCGGCCCCTGGG
>JACQOP010000172.1 GCA_016202485.1 Chloroflexota bacterium
AACGCCTACCTCCTCATCAGGACCCTGGGCATGCCCCCAGACTTCTTCTGGAAGTTTGACTACTGGACCCAGGAGCGCGCCTTTGAAACACTCCAAAAGGTGCTCGGCAGGGTCTTTGCTGCCCTGTTCAGCAAGCAGAAGGCCGGCACACTGTCTCTGGTCGGCGTAAATATGGAGCAGGGCCGGTTTGACGTCAGCTTTGGCGACTGCGCTGAATGCGCAGGCATGCACTCGGCGTACCATATCTGCTTCTTCCACGCGGGTATCTTTGCCGGCGTCTTCGGCTCCCTGCTGGACCGAGACCTGGATGCCGTAGAAACAGAGTGCAACGCCCTTGGCGCAGCCGCTTGCACCTTCAGGATTGGCAAACGCGATGACCGGGAGATTGCCATCCCCTTGGACCAGCGGTTCAGCGTTACAGACTTGAACGTGGACCTGCTCCCCCGGGCCCAGGCCGCCGTAGGACACCGCGCCGCTACTCGGACCATCGGTGACCTGGTGGGCATCGGCTACTATCAGCTTCTGCTCTCCAGCTCCTTTCTCACGAACATGAGCATCCTCTCCAAGGCGTGCTTCAATAGTGGGGAAGAGCTGGGCCGCGAGCTGGCCCCCCTCATGCCTAAGGAGTTTAGCGGGACGCCGGCTGACATGATAGCGAGGTTCTATAATCAGCTACGCCACATGAACGTGGAGGTCAATGAAGCGGGTGGGGGAGTTGAGGTCACAGTAACGGAAGCACCCGAGGTCACAGGCCCTCTGGCCCAGGCAACCCTTGTCCCCTTCATCTGCGGAGAGCTCCAAAGCGTGCTCTCTATCCTGTTGGAGCACCCCTTGCGGTTCCAATGGGACCGGCAGAACGGCAGCAAGCTCGTGCTGGGCTTTTCACCATAGGTCTGAAAGGTCTATCCCTTTCTCCTCACCTTTGGTTTCTGGGGCAGTTTCTTTGCCATCCTTTTGCTCTTGGCCGGGAGGCGACGGCCCTTCCCTCTCTCGTGCCGGCAGGCCGCCAGAGGCCGGCCCCGTAGTTGCAGCAACAGAAGCCCCCGCCCCCGGCGAGACGAAGGCAGAGCGTGCGAACCGCGCCACCCGCTCAATGTCCTGCCTGGCAAACTCCGTGGCGGCAATCAGCTCACGCTCGCTGGGGCTAATGGCCCGCTCCATGCGCAGCAATGCCCGTACAATCGGCTCGGCGGTAGCGGGGTCTGCCCTTGCCGCAGTGACGCCGATACCCTGCAAAGACCGCGTGGTCTGGAGCACAACGCCGACAATCTTGTGGGCCGCGGCGTCATGGCCGGCCGCCTCCAGCAGGTCCAGGCACCGGGCGCTCGTCTTGCGGTCGCCTGAGGCCATAGCCTTCTCGGCAAGGTTGGTGAGCGTCGTGACCAGGTGCCGCAGCACCCGCTCACTCTGGCTGCTTGCTAGTCGGCCCACCAGGTCCTGGTAGGAGGCAAGGACGGCATTGCGCGCCTCCTGGGTAGGAGTGGAATCAAAGACGGTGCGCAGGGAGTCAATCATCTGGTGGACCACGGGCTCCGACTCCTGTCTCAAGGCGGTGAATCCCAGACTGTCAATGTTCTCTACCGCCACCAGCCCCGCAGGACCCGTGCATCCAACCACTCCCATAATGGCGATGGTCTGAACAGCCGCCTCCTCTTCATCCTTGTCGGAAATCGCCTTCCTGCCGATACGCATCAGGTAGTCCAGAAAGTACCGCTCAATGGAAAGGAGGTTCAATTTCTCTGCGTGGGTAAGATAGGTCTGGTGCAGGCGTTCCAGGGCCCCGCGAGTCGTCGCAAGGTCGCCCCGGTCTATGGCCCGTTGGATAATCTCCGCAACTGGCAACAGCCGGTCAACCTTGCTGTCTACCCGCCCTTGTCCCCGCTCCAGGGCCGGCGCGACGCTTGCCAGATACTGCCTGTCCACACGCCTCAGCATCTTGTTGATGATGAACTCAGGCTTCAAGTATGCGGCAGTAATGACAAAGTGGGGCACCAGCAACGCCAGGGTCAGGATGCTCCCGATAACGGTGACGCCGATAAGGCGGACGTTTTCCTCCTCTGTTGCATTGGCCTGCAGGACGATGCCTGTCACCATGACACCCAAATACACAATGATGGTGGACCAGAACATGATGCTCTTGACATAGGAGTCCATGATCCGGTGGGTGTACTCTTGCGAGGCAAACTGGATAGCCACCAGGGAAAGGGTCACAATGATAGCAAAGATACCTGCGGTGGTCTGGACGCTGACCTCTGTATACAGAATATGGACTCGCTCTTCGTCGCCAAAGGGGATGTTGAAGTTGGTAATCCCTGTACCCACCAGGACCGCTGCAAGTGCAAAGATGCCAATGATCAGCAACGGCAGCCAGTTATCCCAAGAGTTGAGCTCTAGCCGTTTGTAAAACTCTTTGAGCATTGGACCGTTTTCCCCAGCACAACTGTAGTCTGTTCTGAGTAGTCTGAGAATATACCCAGGCCTACGCCTTGTACAGTCCTTAAGCAGGGCGGCGTCCTCACAGTTACTAATAGGTGCGTAAGTAAGTGGACTGCCATGCAACATCTAGCGCAAATATGGGACACCAGGGAAGCTGCGGAGCAGTTCATGGACCTTCTGAAAGTCTAGCTACTAATGACCTCCTCAGTAAAAGACACCCCGTATGAATACAAAGACCAGGGGCGGGTTACTCTCCCGCCCCTGGTCTTTCAAATGGCCCTCATTCCTTCCCCCCATAGAACTCCGCCGCCTTCCGGCGCACCGCCTCATACTCCCGAACGCCCTCCCGCAGCCAGCCCTCCAGTGCCTGCCGCCGCTCCTCCAGCTCCGCCGCCAGGTCCCCTGCAAAGCCCAGCCGCTTCTTGATGCCCGCTGCCGCCTCCGGAGAGACCTCCAGGGCAAAGCTATCGTCCGCCTGCTGCCAGCGGACAATGGCCCGGAAGGACATCTGTCCCCTGGGGGCGGCCGGCTCTTGCATCCACACCTCCCGCAGTCGCCGTATCACCCCCTGGCGGGTGCGGCCTGCCAGGAGGTTCACCACCAGGGCCAGGTGGCCCAGCAGCTCCGGTGGCACGTCCACCTCCGGGTGACGCAGATCGCTCATGACTTCTTGGGGGCTGTCGGCGTGCATGGTGCTGGCCAGGGAGTAGCCCTGGTCCACCGCCCGGAACATCTTCAGGACGCTCTCGCCCCAGGAGTACATGGGCAGGTGGTTGCTAATCTCGTTGCACACAATGTAGGTCTTCCCTGGCTCCGTGCTGCCCAGCCAGGCAAAGTCCTCCCACTCCCCCTTGGTATGCACCAGGCCCACCTTCGGCCTGCGCAGGCCCAGGATGGCGTTCATCGTCGTGGACTTGCCCGCCAGCCGGGGCGGCGACGCCACGATGAAGGACGCCTTGGCCTCGGCAAACAGCCACAAGAGCGCCGCCGTCGCTGCGTCCAGTGTGTTGTTCTCTATCAGGTGCAGGATGGAGAGGGTGGGCGTTTCCACTTCCGGCGGTCCTTGCCCCCACCAGCCCCACGGTCCTCTGCTGATGGTCATACTGCTCTCGCAATCTGGCAGGCGCTGGCTGCCAAGTTAAATAGGCAACTATCCTACCACATGCAAAAGGGTGACAGCATAGGGGGCCGCAAACACGAAAGGACAGGCAGGTGGGTGAGAAACGAGAGACGTTACGTTAAGGATTGTGGGACAGCGGCGAAGCAAACAGATGCACCCAGGGGGGCGCAGGACGCAAGGCGCGATAGAACTCGGTATCGCCAATCCAGAAGGGGAGGCTCAACGCTTCGGCAAGCTTGAGATAGATCATATCGTATATCATGACAGGATTAAGCCGACGGGTGGCTATTTCCTCAAGGCTGCTGACGTAGAGATTCGGGTGCTGTTCAATCCGAAGGGGTAGGGCTTCTAAAGTAGTCAAATACCCAAGGGCATCAACGAATGTCAGTCTGTCCGGTTCTCTTATCACCAGCCTAGTTAACGTGCTACAACACTCTGCTTGAAAATGCGGAGGAACGATTACTTCATCCTCGTACACAGGGGGCACTACGGGTACGTGCTAATGACGCAGGGGCGGGTTTGGAACCCGCCCCTGCAAACGCCTGTAAACAATTCCCTTGCCCCTCAAACTCCGTAGGGGCGCAAGGCCTTGCGCCCCTACGGGCAAACCTACGCCACCCGCTTCCGTCGGTTCTGCAGGTAGTCCACCAGGATGAACTCTCCCAGCTTGTCCGGGTTGGTGTAGAAGGCCCGCCCCTTGTTGATGCGCGTCATCTGGTCCACAAAGTGCATTAGATAGTAGCTGCGCTCCAGCATGAAGGTGTTGATCGTGATGCCCGCCTCGGTGCAACGCTTCACCTCCTTCAGCGTCTCCTGAATGGTGCGGTAGCTGGGCGGGTAAGCAAAGTACGCGCGGTTGCCCTCTATGTGGGCCGTCGGCTCGCCGTCGGTAATGACGATGATCTGGCGGGTGGCCGCCTTCTCCTTGGACAGGAGCTGTCTGGATACCATGAAGGCGTGGTTCTTGTTGGTGCCCGTCAACCAGGCATTCCAGGTGATATCCGGCTGGTACTCACGCCGGTGCTGGATGGAGTAGTCCGAGAAGACGATGAACCATAGCT
>JACQOP010000019.1 GCA_016202485.1 Chloroflexota bacterium
CCCACTCGTTGTCGTACCAGCCCAGCACCTTCACCATGCGCTTGCCCATGACCATGGTGGAGAGGCCGTCTATGATGCAGCTATGGGGGTCTTCCCTGTAGTCGGTGCTCACCAATGGCTCCTCGTTGTAGGCCAGGATGCCCTTCAGGTAGCCCTCGGCAGCCGCCTTGAACACAGCGTTCACCTCCTCCACGGTCACGTCCCGCTCTACGTCGGCCACAAAGTCCGTCACGGATACGGTAACGGTGGGCACGCGCAGGGCGATGCCGTGGACCTTGCCCTGGAGCTCCGGGATGACGATGCCGCAGGCGCGGGCTGCGCCGGTGGTGGTAGGGATGATGTTGGCGCCGGCGGCGCGGGCCCGGCGCAGGTCACTGTGCACCTGGTCCAGGATGCGCTGGTCGTTGGTGTAGGAGTGGACGGTGGTCATGAGGCCTCGGGTGATGGTGTAGCTGTCGTGCAGCACCTTCACCATGGTGGCCACACAGTTGGTGGTGCAGGAGGCGTTGGAGAGGATGTTGTGCCGCCGGGGGTCGTAGCCCTTCTCGTTGACTCCCAGGACGATGGTCATGTCCTCCCCCGTGGCCGGGGCAGAGATGACCACCTTCTTGGCGCCGCCTTTCAGGTGCCCCGCGGCCTTGGCGGCGTCGGTGAAGACGCCCGTGGACTCAATGACGATGTCCACGCCGTGCTCGGCCCAGGGGATATTGGCGGGGTCCCGTTGGGCGGTCACGGCGATGGGGTGGCCGTCCACGACCAGGGTGCCGTCCCGGGCCTCCACCGTGCCCCTGTAGCGGCCGTAGGTGCTGTCGTACTTGAAGAGGTGGGCGTTGGTCTTGGCGTCCGTCAGGTCGTTGACGGCGGCGACGGTGAGCTTGTCCGGGTGGCGCTCCATGACGGCCCGCGTTACCTGGCGGCCGATGCGGCCGAAGCCGTTGATGCCGATGCGTGTGACCATGATATCCCTCCTTATGCGATGTGTTGGCGGTGCGAAACCAGAATGATGTCATACTTCAATAGTATGGACGCCAAGGAACTCCATCTTCACGTCCTCCCCATGCTTAGCCTCTAGGCACAGGCGTGCAGCATCTCGGACGTTTCCCATTACTTCGTCCAGAGTACTCCCTTGGGTGTGGCATCCCCGCAGCTCGGGCACTGAGGCCACATAGAAGCCGCCTTCGTCCCGCTCTAGGATCACTGTGAGTCTACGCTTACTGTCTATGATTTCCTCCGTCACACTCCCCCATTATACCCATAGCTGCCGAGAATCATAGGCAGTTCCCGCAGTTCCCGGTGAAGTGGGTCCAAAGCCAGCCCCAGGGCTTCCAGTGTGAACGCGCCCAGCAGGTTGCTGTCACCCGGGTTCGCCAAAGATGACGTCGGCCCCACCAACGCGCTCATGCTACTTGAACGCCGCTACGCCCTTTTGCCTGGTGATGCGTTCCCCGGTGGCGAGACAAAAGACCTGGGTCGTCAGAGGACGAATGCCCAGGCGCTCCAGCACGGGCGCGGGCACCACGGAGTAGATGGCTCCGGAGTCCACGAGAAACTCCACCCTCTCGGTCACCTCAGGGTTGGCGGGGTTGCCCACTTCTATCTCCGTGACGGTCATGCCCATAGCAAACTCTTCAAGCGCCTTCCACGAGCCGTCTCACCAATGCGGTGATCTCTGCGGCCACAGCCACTGCCTCCGCTGCCTCCGGTGCATCGTATGTTTGTGCGGGGATGCCTCCGGGAATCGCATCCGGGTAGCGGGTAGGAATATAATAGCGGTCCAGCTTTGAGGCCTGTTGTTGGTAGGAAGCGATCTCAGGGTAATCGGCTATAAGACCATAAAAAAGTTCTATGATGGCATGTCCCAGAACATAGCGGTCGCCACGAAGATATCCCAGAGCCTTGAGCGCCACCTCCGCAGTTTGCTGGCTGTGGAAACATGCCATCGCATAATACCCCCCAGCAAGCAAATACTGGGCGGACGCCAGTTGATGTTCCGCCTGCCCCACCCACCGCAGGGCCTCCTGTTTGTTATCCGGCTTCATACAGCACGATTCCCTCTGCCAGGGCGTCGGTAACAAAAGCCCTGTCCTGGGCTAGAAGCTCCGCCAGCTCAGCGGGCGTGTACACCAGCAGGTCCATGGCTTTAGGGAATGCGTTCAGCAAGGGCCAGAAGTCCTCAAACCGGGTGACGAACTTGCGAGGCGTATCCGCAACAATGATCAGGTCAATATCGCTGTACTCGTCAGCATCGCCACGGGCATAGGAACCGAACAGGACAGCTTTTTGGGCAATGCTCCCCCTCAGGGCTGCAACAACAGCAGCCGTGATCTCTTCACGAGTGAGGACTTTACGACCCGTACGTCCCAAACCGTTGATGCCTACGGGTGTGGCCAAATTTGCCCCCTGCTCTAAAGGTCATTTTACAACTCAATATTTATTTTGGCATTGAGTAACAACTGTACGAACCTTCCCAACATTGTCGGCTCTACGGACTTATTAGGTTTGTTTTTGATTCGCTGGACCGTTTCCCGAATGATGTCAGTGAGTGTCACAACTTCAATGGGATTCCCGGCTACAGTACGTTTCTTGAATTCGTCGAACCCTCCATCTAGGTGTGTACAGTAAATCGTATATGTAAAGTCACGCGCTCCGCACTCATCGCATATCTTCTGAGCCAATCCATCGGCCCACTCCCTTCGGAAGATTGCCTTGAAATAACCCTGATTCCGCGGAACTTCTTTGCTTGGACCCAACAGCCAGTCTCCAGAGAAACCCCAATTCCCGGACTTACAGTCACCCACGATCACCGCCTTGGTTATTGGGTGGAATGCCAAGACATCAATATCTGAACCTGTCTGCCTACCATCCTTCTTGCGATAGTTCACGTTAAGTTTGGTTAGGTAGCCTTTTTCCGTGAGGTAGTCAGCAACAATTTGCTCAAAGAGGTTTGCCATCGTTCCCCCCTCTCAAGTTGACCAAGACTGCTCCTCTCTACACCCCTACACCGGATACGCCTTCCGCCCGGCATAGCGGGCGGCGCTGCCCAGCTCCTCCTCTATGCGCAGGAGGCGGTTGTACTTGGCGACGCGCTCTGAGCGGGCCGGCGCGCCCGTCTTGATCTGGCCTGCGCGGGTGGCCACCGCCAGGTCAGCGATGGTGGTGTCCTCGGTCTCGCCAGAGCGGTGGCTGATGACCACGCCCCAGCCTGCCCGCTGGGTGGTGCGCACCGCCTCCAGGGTCTCCGTCAGCGTCCCAATCTGGTTGAGCTTCACCAGGACGGCGTTGCTGCACTGCTCCCGGATGCCCCGGCGGATACGCTCGGGGTTGGTGGTGTACAGGTCATCGCCCACAATCTGGACCTTCTTGCCCAGCCGCTGGGTCAGCAGCGCCCAGCCCTCCCAGTCATCCTCAGCCAGCCCATCCTCTATGCTGATGATGGGGTAGGCCGCGCACCACTGCTCCCACAATCCTACCATCTGGGCCGAGGTCAGCCGCAGGCCGTCGCGTTTGAGCACGTAGAGGCCGTCTTCATAAAACTCCGACGCCGCGGGGTCCAGGGCCAGCCAGCAGTCCACACCGGGCCGGTAGCCGGCGCCCTCAATGGCCTGCATCACCACCTGCAATGCTGCTTCGTTGGAGGGCAGCGACGGCGCAAAACCGCCCTCGTCGCCCACGTTGGTGGTGTGTCCCCGGTCATGCAGGAGGCCCTTCAGGGCCTGGTAGACCTCAGCGGCGCAGCGCAGGGCCTCGGAGAAGGTAGGCAGCCCGGCTGGGGCCACCATGAACTCCTGAAGGTCCGCAGAATTGGAGGCGTGGCGGCCCCCATTCAGGATGTTGCACATGGGCACCGGAAGCGTGAAGCCGCTGCCGTTGCTTGGGGCCAGGTAGCGGTACAGGGGGACGCCCTTGCTGTTGGCGGCGGCGTGGGCCACGGCCAGGGAGACGCCCAGCATGGCATTGGCCCCCAGCTTTGCCTTGTTGGGCGTGCCGTCCAGCTCTATCAGGCGGCGGTCCAGGGCCGCCTGGTCCTCGGCGGCCATGTCCTTCAGGGCAGCGGCGATGGGGCTGTTGACGCTGGCGACGGCCTTCAGGACGCCCCTGCCGCCGTAGCGCCTGGCATCGCCGTCCCGCAGCTCCATGGCTTCGTGGCTACCGGTGCTGGCCCCGGAGGGCACCGCCGCCGTGCCGGTAGCGCCGTCCTCCAGGGCAGCGGTGACCTCCACGGTGGGGTTGCCGCGAGAGTCCAGTATCTGCCTGGCATGAAGGCTGGCAATCTTGGTCATGTCCCAATTACTCCCAATCTCTGGTTTGCCAGGGTCATGGCAAGGTCAACGGCCTCTTCTGCCGTGGCAGCCTCAATAATCCCCTGGTCGCGCTCCATGCCATGCCGGAACAGGTCCCAGGTCATCAGGCCCACCACGGGTATGCCTTCCCGCAAGGCGTGGGCTATTTCTGAAAGGGTCCCGTAGCCGCCGTCAATGGCGATGACCGCCTGGCCCGACCGCACGACGATAAGGTTGCGCCCCTGGCCCATGCCGGTGCAGATGGGGATATCTACATAGGAGTTGGCCTCGCGGGCATCGCTGCCCGGCAGGATGCCGATGGTGACACCGCCGGCTTCCTTTGCGCCCCGGCAGGTGGCCTCCATCACCCCGTCCAAGCCGCCGCACACCAGGATGACGCCCCGCTGGGCCAGCTCTCGGCCAACGGCCTCAGCCAGGTCAAGGGCCTGCTGCGGCGCGGGCGAAGACGCCCCTACGACCGCGATAAGGAGAGATGGAGCATTCATGGCGTGTGAGACCTGACCCGATTGTACCATACGTACGGTACCAGGCAGTGCGGCTCAGTAGTTGATTTCCATGGCCAGACCCAGGGAGTCCCGCTGGACTAGGCCCCTGGGGAGCCTTTCGGACTGCCCTTCCAGGATGCGCCTGGCGGTCCACAAGGCGGCCAGGGCGTCATAGAGGTCGTCCAGGCCGGCGATCCCTCTCCTGGGAGCTTGGGCCTCGCTTGCCTGCACCAGGTCTTCTTCCAGGTGCGTCGCAAGTAAGAGGCGGCGTTCCAGGCGGCCCTGAGGAGTCTTTTTGTAGTGGGTCATAGGACGCTTCCGGTTCATCGCCCAGAAACAGACTTCCGGGTGTACCTCTCTGACCGTCCCTTGTCCGGTGACTCTCACGACGTCATCTACTTCACGGACCTTATCCATGATGTTGTACGTCTGGGCGGAAAGCCCCCTGCCTGCCTGCTCCTTGCTCAAGGCATTTGCTTTGGAATAGGGGGTGACGCCCAGGAGGAAGCGCCTGGGAGCAGGAAAGACGCTGGACCTGCGCGCCATCAGAACAGCTCTCGCCTCTCTATCACAGGACCGCTCCCCCGGCTCTGTATCCAGGAGACCAATAGGGATGTCTTCAGCCATCACGTGAAGCTCCGGGTACGCTGCAAGGACCGTGGACACGGTGGGAAATACACCTACCGTAAGAGAAGACAGTTTACGGTCGGCCGCCACCACTATCCAGCCGCCTTTGCAGCCGTCCACACCGGCCAGGGTAAACGCAGGCCCTCCCATCTTGTGCCTCCTCCGGTGTGTCAGGCAGGCGTTGGGGCGCAAGGCCTTGCGCCCCAACAGCAAACCCTACGGCAAGATCGCCTGCGTCGCCGTCTGGATAAGGTCCACTAAGGGCCGGGGATACACGCCTATGAGCACCGTCCCCAGGGTCAGCAGCCCCAGCAATCCGCCGGTGGTCAGGGTCACCGGTACGGGGGTCTTCTCCTGGGAGTCATCCACGTACATGGTCTTGATGACCATCAGGTAGTAATAGAGGGAAATCAGGCTTGCGGCAATAGCGATGCCGGCAAGCCACAGGAGGTCTGCCTGGGCAGCGGCAATGAACAGGTAGAACTTGGTGATGAACCCTGCAAAGATGGGCAATCCCGCCAGGGAGAAAAGAGACACCGTGAGGGACATGGCGATGAAGGGGTTGCGGTCGGCCAGCCCCGCAAAGTCCGGGATGTCCTCCTTGCCGGTGGCGTTGTAGAAAGCGATGACGGCCACAAAGGCCGCCAGGTTCGTGACGCCGTAGCCGATAAGGTGGAGGATGAGCGCGTTGGAGGCCGAGGCGGATAGTGCTGCTACGCCCATGAGCAGGTACCCCACCTGGCCGATGCTGGAGAAGGCCAGCATCCGTTTGATGTTCCGCTGGGCGATGGCGGCCAGGTTGCCCAACACCATGGTAGCCGCCGCCAGGATGGCAATGATCATCTGCCACTGGTCTATGGCGGGCAGGAAGGCGCCGGCAAACAGGCGCAGGACCAGGGCAAAGGCCGCCGCCTTGGAGCCGATGGCGAGGTACGCCGTCACCGGCGTCGGCGCCCCCTCATAGACATCAGGCGCCCACATGTGGAAGGGCACCGCCGCAACCTTGAATCCCAGACCTGCAATGATGAGCGCCATGCCCACCAAGAAGCTCGCAGGCAGGGGGCTGATGCCGCCTATGTATCTGCTGATGGACTCAAAGGTGGTCGGCGCTGCTATCCCGACCTGCGCCACCGTGCCATACACCATGCTGATGCCATACAGCAGCAACGCCGAGGCAAAGGCCCCCAGCAGGATGTATTTGGTGCCCGCCTCGTTGGACTTGGGGTTGTCCCGGTTCATGGACACCAAGATATACAAGCTGAAGCTCAACAGCTCCAAGCCAATGTACGCCGTCAACAGCTCTGTGGCAGAGGCCATGATCACCATGCCCAGGATGGAGAAGATGACCATGGCATAGTACTCCCCGGGGTGGGAGAGGTAGCGCTTCACGAAGTCCACCGAGGACCACACCGTCAGGACACCCAGCCCCAGGAAAGTCGCCTTGAAGAACAGGGAAAAGGGGTCCACCTTCATGAGGCCCAGGTAGAGGGAGGCCTCTTTGTTTACCAGGAAGACCAGGGCAAAGACGGCAATAGTCCCCAGGCCGGCAATGGATACCAGGCCCAGGCTGTTCTTACGCTCGCCAGGCAGGAAGAAGTCCAGGGTCAGCACCAGAAAGGCCAGCCCAGTCAACAGGAACTCCGGCCACAGCAGGGATATATTTGCCGTTAGGTCTTCCATGAGCTTTCTTTGCCCCTAATCCTAACCTTCTAACCCAGTGGGGAAGGGATTCTGGTATTCCTTCCCTCTCTCTGGAGAGAAATAGAGCCTGCCCCTCTCCTGGAATGGGCTTTGCCCGACAATTCGGGAG
>JACQOP010000006.1 GCA_016202485.1 Chloroflexota bacterium
CTGTTGTTTGTCCCACCCACCCGCCCATAACCCTGGGGGTTACCACCCCCAGCAGCCCCCAGCCAGGGGCGAACTGCTGGCCGTGCCTTTGCTTATCTCGTTGCTCCCATCAGCTTGCTAGCGTCCTGACAAGAGAACAGCCGCTGTTACTGGTCTAGCTGTTTGCGGCTGTAGCGAGAGTCGGGCCGCTGCCTCGGCCCTTTGCGTGAAGGCTGGCCACTGAGGGGTTCTTCGCTCGGCTATGGTAGCAGGAGGCAAGAGTGTGTTACCACCTCGCTCTAGAATGACAGCCTGGGTACCGCCCTTCTTGCAGTGCAATCGTATTTTCGTAGCAATGACAATAGCCTTTACTGGCGTGTCGCTCCAAGAGCCGCCGACACGCCTTACACACATTTGAACGTCTGTCAGGACACTAGCGGCGTCGTATTCCCAGGAGGCGGCGGAGCCAGCGGCGCAGGCCCCGGCGGGGGCGCAGGCCCTGGGCAGCCTCGGCCACGGACTGGGGGCCCCCGGCCAGCAGCCCGGCGCTCCATTTCCTGAGGTCTCCATCCCTGGGCAGGCCGGCTCCCGGCTGGGTAAATGAATGAAAGGGCTGCCAAGCCCCGCGGCCTGCCCGCACGAGGACACGTCCCCCTGCCTCTTGTACTACCAGGATGCCTGCCGCCACGTCCCATATCTTTGGCCCGCTGAAGGCGGCAAACTGCAGGGCGCCGGCGCTGGCCAGGGCAAGCTCGCCAACGATGGTGCCGGTGGAACGGAGTTCGCCTATCTTGCGGCGCAGGTCCGGATGGACCCGGAACTGGTTCCAGAAGAAGCCGGGCACCGCAGCCAGGCGCCGGTCAGATGGCTCATCGTCTGAGGGAAGCTTGATAGGGGACGAGCCAAGAAAGGCGCCGCCGCCAGCCCCGGCGTGGAGCACCTGCCCGCCAAGGGGCGTCAGGACTGGCACAAAGAGCGCCCCTGCTACAGGGATGCCCTGGTACAGGACGCCGATGGAGACAGCCCACAGGGGGAAGCGGTTGAGGAAGTTTGTTGTGCCGTCCAGGGGGTCCAGGACCCAGAGGTAGGGGCTTCCGGCATTGGAGGTCTCCGGCGTTTCCTCAGAGAGGATGGCGTGGCTGGGAAACCGTGCCCGGATGCCGTCCATCAGGAGCTTTTCCGAGGCGCGGTCTGCCTCCGTAACGGGGTCGGCATGGCCTTTGGACTTGTAAGAGACTTCCAGGGGGCGGTTGAAGTGCTCCAGCAGGAGGTCTCCGGCCTGTTGCGCCAGGGAGGCAGCGTGGGCCTCTACCGCCGCCAGCTCGTCTGGAGGAGGGCTGGCTGGGGGGTATTGGGTGCTCACTGGGGGCCTAGCGCTCTGCTGGGAACTGGGCGCGGACGTGGGTGCTGATGCCGCCACGCTCGTTGTAGAAGCCCTCCACCACCATGTAGTCGGGGGCAAGCAACGCTACAAGGTCGGTAAGCACGCGGTTGACAGCGTGCTCCTGCAGGATGCCCACGTTGCGATAAGAGGTGAGGTAGTACTTGAGGGACTTGAGCTCTACCAGTCGGTCGCTGGGACGGTAGGTAATGGTGAGGCGGGCAAAGTCCGGCAGGCCGGTCCAGGGGCAGACGGAGGTGAACTCGTTCGTTTCGTAGGTGACGTCGCTGGCGGAGCCTGGGAACTCAAAGGGGATGCACTCCAGGACTGGGGCATCTATCTTGCTGAGGCCCTCGGCATCGTATCGGCGGGCGGCATATTTGTCTGCGAGCATGGTCCACCAGGGTGGCGTGATTGTTGTGGCTACCAGGATTATAGCATGGGGATGGAAGGGACCGGGCAAGCCGCTGGGAACGGGGACGGCCCTGCACTGCAGGGCCGTCCCTTCTCTATGTGGCTGTCCTCGGTCTGTTGCTATACGGCTGTGCGCCGGCGGTAGAGGATGAACCCGATGGCGGCGCCGGCGGCCGCCAGGATGAGGACAAGGATGATGATGAGGACCGCACTGACGCCTCCCTCCTCTGGCGGCGCCGGTTCCTGGGCCGTCAGTGCAAAGACTGACAAGCCGTCCGGAGAGAAGCCGCGGAAGGAGATGTTGCCGTCGGTATCTTCCCCACCGAACTGGGTATCCAGGGTGGAGAACACGCCATTATCACCCTTGCGCATAATCTTGATGTTACCGCGCCCGTGGGTGTTTACAAATTCTGGACCGGCCTTCATGTTGATGAAGGACTCGCCAATATCGGTCCCGTCTGCCAGGCCTGTCTTGGTAATCGTGGTGACGTACGCGAAGGCATTGACCTTGTTGCCGGTGTTGCCGGCGGCATTCTCAAAGGCGGCCTTGTCGTCGTTGGTTGGCGTATCCTCAATGGTGATGCTGAGAGAGGCATCGGGCGATAGTTCCAGCTTGTTCAGGCTGGCTTCAAAGCTCACGCCGGCCTTGCCTACCCCTGGGACTTCCTTTTGCTGCTCAGCCGACTTCAGCTTGATGTTCTCCACATCAATATCTGCTGACTCACCTGTTCCGGTGACACCCTTTACATCGGCCTCAATGAACAGGGACAAGTTGCCCTCGGTGTCCTTCAGCTTGATGGTCAGCTTATCGTTCTGGAGGGTGATGCCAGCGGTCTCGTCCACGAACTCAGATAGTTGGTCGCCAGCTTGCAAGCGGACTGGGATTTTGACCAGTTTCCTTGTTCCCACAGTCTCCACCTGGATTCTTTCCCCAGGGACTACCTGTACCGATGTACCATCTCGCTTTTTCGCTGAGGCGTTGTTGCTCACCGTTATTTTAATGTCAACCCTGGCGTCCACGGTGATTTTGACCAGGGGGGGCAAGACCGGTGTAGGCGTGGGTGTTGGCGCGCCGACGGGTGTTGGCGTTGGCGTGTTGGTAGGCGTCGGCGTCGCCGTAGGGGTGGGCGTGGGCGTGCCCGTGGCTGTAGCCGTTGGCGTAAATGTCGCCGTGGCCGTAGGCGTGCCCGTGGCAGTGGCCGTAGGCGTAAACGTCGCCGTCGCCGTTGGCGTGAATGTCGCCGTCGCCGTTGGCGTGAATGTCGCCGTTGGCGTCGGTGTTGGCGTCGGCGTGAATGTCGCCGTAGGTACTACAGGTCCTGGACCGCCGCCAGGCGGCACGGGGGTCGGCGTGGGTGTATCTGTAGGCGAAGGTGGGATGAAGATGGGCGCGGAGACGTTTAGGGTAGCGGCGCCAGTCACCCCATCCAGCGTGGCAGAGATTTGAGTGGTACCCACACTCAACGCCGTGGCCAAGCCGTTGGCATTGATACTGGCTACGCTGGTATTGGAGCTTGCCCAGGTCACCTGGGAGGTGATGTTCGCGGTGGAGGTGTCGCTGTAATGCCCTGTAGCCGTAAACTGCTGGGTCTGCCCTACTACTCTGTTGGCCGGGTTGGGAGTCACCGTGATGGACTCCAGCGTTGGCGCCGATGGCGCGATGACGTGGAGGATGGCGGTGCCGGTAACGCCGTTCAGGGTCGCGAAGACCTGGGCGTCACCAGCACTTACCCCTGTAGCCAGGCCGGTGGCGCTGAGAGTGGCTATGGCAATGTTGCCGCTGCCCCAGGTGACCTGGGAGGTGATGTCTGCAGTGGAGCCATCGGTATAGTGCCCGGTGGCGGTAAGTTGCTGGGTCTGCCCCGCCTTGACTGTGGCTTCGGCGGGTGTTACGGTGATGGACTGGAGAGTGGGTGCCATCACGTGGAGGGTAGCAGTACCAGTGACGCCGCCCAAGGTGGCTGAAATCTGAGTATCACCGGCGCTTACACCGGTAGCCAGGCCGCTGGTGTTGATGGTGGCCACGCTTCCTACTGAGCTAACCCAGGTGACCTGGGAAGTAATGTCCGCGGTGGAGCTATCGCTGTAGGTCCCCGTGGCGGTGAACTGCTGGGTCTGGCCCGCGGCGATGGTCGCCTCGCTGGGGGTCACGGTGATGGACAGAAGAGTGGGCGCGGCAACGTGCAGGGTGGCGACGCCAGTCACTCCATTGAGGATGGCCGAGATCTGGGTATCCCCGGCGCTGACGCCGGTGGCCAGGCCGCTGAGGCTGATGGTGGCCACGCCGGTGTTGCTGCTAGCCCAGGTCACCTGGGCGGTGATGTCCGCGGTGGAGCTGTCACTGTAGTTGCCCGTAGCGGTATATTGCTGGGTCTGTCCTACCTGGATGGTCGTTTCAGCCGGAGTTACAACAATGGACTGCAGGGTGGCTGCGGTAACGTGCAGGGTAGCTGTACCCGTAACGGCGTTCAGGGTGGCGGAGATCTGGGTGTCGCCGGCGCTGACGCCAGTGGCCAGGCCGCTGGCGTTGATGGAGGCCACACCTCCTATTGAGCTGGCCCAGGTGACCAATGCAGTAATATCAGCAGAGGACCCATCGCTATAGTGGCCTGTGGCGGCGAACTGCTGTGCCTGGCCCACTGAGATGGTCGCCTCGCCTGGGCTCACCGTGATGGACTGCAGGGTGGGCGCCGCAACGTGGAGGAGGGTGGCCCCCGCAACGCCACCCAGCGTAGCGACGATCTGGGTGTCACCGGCGCTGAGACCGGTCGCCAGGCCGCTGGGGCTGATGGTGGCCACCCCGGTGTCGCTGCTGCCCCAGGTGACCTGGGAAGTAATGTCTGCAGTGGAGCTGTCGCTGAAGGTGCCCGTGGCGGTGTACTGCTGGGTCTGGCCGATGAGGATAGTAGTTTCTGATGGCGTCACTGTAATGGACTGCAGAGTGGCCGCGGTCACGTGGAGGGCAGCAACGCCGGTAACGCTGTTCAGGGTGGCGGAGATCTGGGTATCACCGGCGCTGACGCCGGTAGCTAGGCCGCTAGTGTTGATGGTAGCTACGCCTCCCACTGAGCTGGCCCAGGTTACCAGGGCAGTAATGTCAGCGGTGGAGTTGTCGCTGTAGGTGCCGGTGGCGGTGAACTGCTGGGTCTGCCCCACGGTGATAGTAGCCTCGCTGGGAGTCACCATGATGGATACCAAGGTAACCACGGGTGTAGCAGTCGGCGTAGGCGTAGCAGTCGCCGTAGGCGTCGGCGTAGGCGTAGGAGTCGGCGTAGGGGTTGGCGTAGGCGTAGGTGTGGGTGTCGGCTCCTCCTCCAGGGTGATGGTAGTGGACAGGCGGTTGTTCACGAGGTCCGAGGGGTCCGGCGTGAAGCCTGCGCGGTCGGTGAACTCCACCGTGATAACGTTGTCTCCCAGCACCAGAGGGATGGAGATATTCAGTTCCCCGGCGGCAGCTTCCAACTCCGCGCGGTTCCGGGTTGCCATGAGGGTCCCGTTCCGCTTCAGCGCCAGGGTGTTGGGGTTTGGCTCCACAAAGGTCATGTTGATATCGGCGCTGGGGACCGTGGTTGTCCCATCGGGGTTGGTGATCTTTATGGTGGGCCTGGTGGTGTCACGGATGACCGTGGACATGGCAGTATCGCCGAGGGGAGGAGAATAGCCGTTCTCGGCGCTGGCATGAATGGTGGACTTGCCCTCTTGCAAGGTAAAGGTGCTGTTGGATGTCCAGGTGAGACCAACCTCTACATTGGCAGTCCCGGTCTGAATAGTGAAGCCGTCAGGGTTCACCAGGGTAATGTCCACCATGTGGACGGTGGGGTCGTTCACAGTGCCCTTGATGGTGATGGGGGTGGTACTGGAGAGGACCGTATCATCTGGCGGGTCGGTGATCGCAACTTCAAGCTCTGAAACCTTAACGAAGCTCAGGTCGGTTGCAATGCTGAAAGGGCCGAGGGCGGAATCAACGGAGAAGGTAGCAGTGTATTCTCCATCATCGGCTTCCATAGAGGGAGGCACCCAGAGGATTTCCAGTTGGATCTCGGCATCTGCGCCGGAGCCACTGTAGCCATAGCCGCCATAGCCATACCCGTAGCCGCCATACCCATACCCATACCCATAGCCATAGCCATAGCCGCCATAGCCATACCCGTAGCCGTTGCCTGCAAAGACATTCTGGTACGTGACAATCACAAGGAGCTGGGAGCCGCGGCTCTGGAGACTAGGGGGAAGGCGGTTGGTGATATCAAAGGGGCCGCCAGAGCTGAAGGGCAGGGCAACATCAAAGGTGTCACTGCCGGGATTTAAGGAACCGGCCTTGGCCTGCAGCTTCAGCCGCATTTCTACAATGTTGTCTGAAGCGGCCCCGATGTTGTAGACGGCGTCAAAAGTAACAGATTCGCCAACCAGATAGGGGACATCCTTATTGGTCTGCAGACTTACTGATGCGCCGAAAACGACGGCGGAAAGGAGCAACAAGGTGGCCGTTAGTGCAAGAGCTACTAAAAAGATGATTCCGGTTTTGCGACTGCCTACTGATGCGCTGTGCAGCATGATTTCCTCACGCCAATTGGGAGGTCAGCTCAACGGTTTCCCGTGTGAGAGAGCCTTTTTTCTTACCTTGGTAGAGTAGGCCAATATACTTAATCCGAAGATACAACCAAGGAGCGAGTATACACACTTGCTCTGTGTGTGCCAAGGCTTTCAAGGAATATTTATGAATAATTCATGCGAAGAAAAGGGAAAAGGGGATCAGGGAGGCCCAGCGCCAGTCTCAGGTGTCCTTTGCTCATGGGCAGCTGTTCTGGGGCGAAAGCAACCGCTGGGTATACGCTGCGTCATACAATCTGGATTTGGGTCTGGCAGGATTTGAGTCGCATTGCCCTGCCGGAAGGAGAGGGGGGGTGAAAGGCAATAGGGCCTGGCAGATTATTCATTCTGCCAGGCCCTATTGTTAGCGGTGCACGATGAAGCGCTAGGCTTTTGTCTTCCTTGTCTGCAGGAGATACGCAGTGCTGCCTGCGACCATCAGGAACCCGACCAGGAGCAGGCCAAGCATCAAGCCGGAGCCTGGCGCGAAGTCACCGGTGCCTGGCGGCTTGGGGGTAGCGGTTGCGGTAGGTGTCGCGGTTGGCGTAGCTTCCAACTCTCCTGGCGTCTGAGGGCCAGGATTGGAGCTGCCAACAGCGAAGAGGCTCAGGTGACTGGCCTGGGCGGTGAGCGTCTGGGCCCCGATGTTCACCTGGGTGTTGAGGGCCACCCACACATTGTTGGTGGCGTCATAGTTCAGGATCTTCAGGTTGGCGGCGTTGCCACCCGGGGCGGCCTGGGCGTCGGCGTTGGTGTACGTTGCGATGATGGTGAGCGGGTTTATGAAATTGATAGATATCTGAGCGCCGGAGGTATTGTGGGCGTTCAGGTCAAAGGCTCGCAATACCTTGATGGCGGCTGTCCCTGCCGGCACGCCGGTGGTCCTGGGGCCGTACACCAACTGGAAAGTGGTGCTGTGGGCGGTGATGGGCACGTTCACCGTCACACTGCCGTCGGGGGCGCTGAGGGAAGTGGCAGCGTTGGGCTGCACAATCTTGGAAGCGCCGCCGGTAGGGGCGGGTACTGGCGTGACCGAGGCTTCAGGGACCACTGTGGTGGGTACAGGCGTGGGAGTTGGGACCACAGGGGTGGCCGTCGGTGCCGGCGGGACCAGGAGCCCGGTGTTGACCGGCGCGCTGGACGTACGGACGCGGGCCCGGTTACCTGCGGAGTCAAGCACGGGCCCCATCAGGTGGATGCCCGCAACTACTGGCGGCGTGTTAAACGTGATGGCAGGGTCTACCTGGTCCAGGGTGAAGAAGAGCTGGGATGCGGGGATAAGCTGCCCAGTAGGGAAGGGCATACCGCCAGCAACGACGTGAGTAAAGGCGGGCTTGGTGCCAGTGGTGGTGGGCGCCAGGAACACCTCAATGGCAAACACCTGGTTGGCCAGGGTGTTCGTGAGGAAGATGTCAATGCCTACTTGCTGACCCTCAACAATCCGGTTCCAACCAAAGTCGGCGCCGGCATCGTCGCCGAAGGGGTTGTCGTTTGCCGGGTCGGCGCTGGCGGCGCCGATGAGGGCGAGAATGAGGCCTAAGAGAAAGATGAGTGCGCCCACTGCCACGGGGACACGGGTTTTCGTCAGCAGCATATTGAGCATCCTCCAGCGACTAGCAATCGTTTTACATAAAACAACCGTGCCAGAGAGCACAGATGAACGTTTGGCGCTTCAGCGCACAGCCGTAGGCAGACTAACATTCGCTCCGCATAGTGTCAAGGTTTTTTCCTAGGAAATCAATAGGCCTTATAGGAGAAACAGGCGCTTGGGCTTTCTGTTTGGGTCTGTCGTGGACGTTACGCGGCCTTCTGCCGGCTGTGGGCTGGAACCTTCCTATCATATAGAAACGTTGGTTTTGTGGGATTGTAAGGTGGTGATTCTGTCAGGGGACAGCGTCAGGCACTTCCGGCTCTTTGGGAGGCAACGGCTGAAGGGGCAGGCTGAAGGAGAAGGTGGAGCCTTTGCCCAGGGTGCTCTGTACCCAGATTTTCCCGTGCATCAGCTCCACCAGTTCTTTCACAATGTACAGGCCAAGGCCCGTGCCCCGGATCCCCTGAGTTTCCGGGCGGTTGATACGATGGAAAATGGTGAAGAGGTCTTCCTGGTCTTCCTCTGCTATGCCGATACCCTGGTCTTCTACGCTCACTGTCACAGTGCCCTCCTCCAGGTTGAAGCAGGCGCTAATGTGGATGCTGCCGCCCTGGGGACTGTATTTGATGGCGTTATCCACCAGGTTGGCAATAACCTGGGCCAGCTTTGCCTGGTCAGCCATAACAATGGGCATATCTGGAGGGACGTCTACGTGGATGGAGTGTTTGCGGGCGCCGGCCCAAACCACGGCAAGGGGCTCCATCACTTTGCTGAGGAGCACAGGGGCCAAATCCACCTTCATCCTGCCGGACTGGATGCGAGAAATGTTCAGCAAGTCCTCTACGATGAAGGCCAGGCGCTGGATATCCCTATGGATGAATTGCAGCCACTCTCTGCGGGTCTCCAGGGGAGGTTCTCTGGAGAGGAGGAGCTCCGAGAAGCCCAGGATGGTGGTCATGGGCGTGCGCAGCTCGTGGGATGCGATGGCCACGAACTCATCACGGCGTCGTTGCAGGTCCCGCTCTTGGGTGATGTCTCGGACGAGGATGCCGGTCATGGGCTGGCCTATCTCCCCAGGAATGGGGAAGACGGTGATGGCCAGTTCCTGGCGCTGGGGATTGACCAGGGCCACTTCCAGCCGCTTGGGTATCTCGGGAGGGTTGCCGATAGTGGCAAGCAGGTCCTCCATCTCCCGGGCAGACTCAAAATCCGTAGCGTTGAAACGCCATACCGCTGTGATAGATGCGCCAATGGACTGTCTGGTGATGATGCCGGTAAGGGTCTCAGCGGCCTTATTGCAATACAGGACGCGCCGCTCCGGGTCAAGGACAATAAGACCTTCCGCCATGCTTTCCTGGATGGCCGAGAGGGTGAGCCGCTCTTGGGCAACATCGTCATAAAGGTTCGCGTTGTCCAGGAGGACCCCCGCCAGGACAGTGAAGAGGTCCAGGAGGCGGCTATCGTCCGGGGTAAAGGTGAGGGCGCCACGCTTGCCGGCTAGCTCCAGGACACCCATGCCCTGGCTCTTGGTGGCAAAGGAGGCCCGCAGGGTGCTGAGGCCCTCCAGGTCATCCGGGCTGAGGACCGAGGCCCAGAGCTCTTGGGAGGAGAAGCCGATAGATGGCGGGAAGTCTTTTTGTGCTGTACGGGCGTGGGCGCCATGGCTGACCACGAACTGCTGGAAACGCTGGTACTCTTCCAGGGAAAGGCCGGAGGTGAAAAGCCGTACGTCTTGGTCCTGGGGCTGCAACACGGCTAGGCCCAGACGCCGGGCCTCCAGGAGTTCACGGGCAACGTCTACGAGGTTTTGTAATGCGCGGTCGGGGTCTTCCTCCAGGGCAAGGCGTCCGGCCGCTTGACGCAAGGCTTCCAGGCGGGTCCGCCCGCGCTCCAACTGGGTGCTTATCTCCTGATAGAGGCCGGCGTTCTCCATGGCGATGGCCGCCTGGTTAGCCACCGACTGCAAGACCCGCAGGTCCTCGCGAGAATAGGGTTCCTGGATGTTCTTGTCGCCCAGCAGCAGGATGGCGGTAAGGCCCTGTTTCCCCTGCAGGGGTACATAGACCCGGGCGTCCAGGGAGCGCCAGAGGTCCAGCTCGGCCTGGGGCAAGGCGAGCCACTGGGGCAGCACCTGCACGTCACGGCCCAGGTGTGCGCCTTCCCGCTGCTGGAGCCACCGGACCAGGGGGCTTCCCATGCTGATGGCGACTTCGGACGGGTGCCCGACGGGGCCGTTTGACGCCCCCAGGACCAGGACGTTCCTGCCACTGATGTTTGCGTGCTGCAACAGCAAAGCCCACTGGGCGTCCATAGCCAGGGTGGAAAGCCGCACCAGTGTTTCCGAGATCAGCTTCAAGTCGGTGAGTTCCTTGGTCTCCTGGGCGAAGCGCTCAAAGGCCCGGAGGTAATCATACCGGTCCTGGTAGAAGACGCGGTCTACTATCTGCTGCACCCGGCCGTAAAAAGGTTGGAGCGCCATACCAATGGAGACGAGGACCACAATCTGGAGCCATATGGGGAAGGTGAGTCCCAGTAAATGGAACATGTTGTTCAAGAGGAGGAAGAGGCCTACGTACAGGGCGGCGAGGACGCCGCTGAGCAGGGTAAGGGTGACGCCGCGACGGACGACGATGCGGATGTCAAAAAGGCGCTGGCGGACGATAGCTAGAGTCACCAGGAAGGCAAAAAGAATGTTGCCAACAATGCCCAGGGGGTACACCCTCAGGCCCAGCACCGGCAGAAAGTCTGTAGTGCCCCCCACGACCGAGCAGACCATGCCCACCAGCATATAGGCCGTACGGTTGCGTTCCTCGTCGGTAGATGCCCTGCTGTAACTCCGGTACAGATTGAAAAAGGCTTTTGTGACCATGGTGTAGAGGAAGGCCAGGTACAGGTAGAAATAGGGGGTAACGACAGGCGCATACCCGTAGAACTTACGCTCCATGGCGGTGACCAGCAGGTTAAGGGGGACCATTGCTGCAATAGCGATGGCCGCTGCATAAGCGGCCGGCAGTACCCACCGGCTGGGACGGATGTGAGCGTAAAGGAAGGTGAAATGAAAGAAGAAGAGGGTGGCCCCAACAAAGGTGGGAAGGACAGTACGTTCCCAGACAAGGGCCTGCTCCAGGGTGGGGCTGTTCCTCATGAAAAATAGAGTAAGGCCCCACAGGGACATGGAGACCAGGAAAAGGGAGAAGACGCGGTTGATGGGGCTGTGAGGGTTTGAGCGCAGGACAGGATAGACCAGCAGCCCGTTAAAGGCAAAGGCCAGAAGAGGCAGCAGCAAATAGAAGGACATCTGGCTACGACCTGTGCTGTATCAAGGGGAATGGTACCACTAACTCTCCTCCCACAGGAACGTTCCCCTTATTATTCCGGATCGTTCCGGCCGGCGTCCCGTGTCCATTGGGGCAGCAGCACTTGGGGCATCCTGGTCACCCTTCCCAACACACCCATACCCTACTGGCGAATTGTTGTCAAGCAGGCTGGAAATGAATCAAGCGGAGGATGTCCTGGATATCCGGTGGGTTGACCCTGGAAGGACGCCGTTCGGTAAGGGCTTCCCCTCTACGGGCCATTGCGTCCTCATAGGTTTGGAACGCGCCCTGAGCAAGGAGGGTTACCTGGATAGGGTGTGGCCCCAGCATGAGGTTCAGGTCCCGGTAGAAGGGGTCTGCCTTCATAAGCCCCTGCTGGATCGCCGCGGCCACATCCTTGGGAGCTACGTCGGTATCCTTCACTTCAATGTAGAGATGGAGAGCGGCCAGGGAAGGTTTTTTGTCCTTGGTGATGAACCAGCCGGTGTGGCGGATGCCGGCCTCCTCCAGTGCACGGATGATGGAGCGCTCGCCCAGGCGGGTGAAACCGGCCAGGTCTATGATGGAGTCGCACCGGTCCACGAGGGTTATCTGGGGCAGGGCAACCCTGGCTTCAACGTCCTCGGCTGCCTCAACCTTCACGAGAAAGCCGACGCGGTAGCGCACGAAGGGCATCCCATGAAAAGAGGTGATGACGAGCTCATAGGTATTCCCGGGCTGGAGCTCATTCAGCAGCACGGTCTGCGGGGCATAGTCGGGGTCCCGCCGGGACTCCAGCCATGCCGCCTCGGGTATGAACTCCAGGAAGGCGGAATCGGGTACGAAGGTCATGGCCTTCTTACGCCAGTTCTGCATAGCCAGGATACCCATTTCCGTGGACGCCAGCAGTTCAAAGGGGTACTGTCCCCAATACTCAGCAATACGCTCGCGGTAGAGGTCGGTATCCGTGCCCCAGCACAGGATGGCTTTGGAGGGCCAAAGGTCTTTGGGCAGGATGGGCCGGTGCTCTATGCGGCTGCGAGTGAAGGCTTGCAGGAGGCGGGCGGCAACGCTGGGGCGCCAGGCGTTTGGCGGCAGGCCTTTGCCCTGGGAGGCTTCGGCAAACCCTTCGCCCATGCGGACCAGGATGCTGCTTTTGGAACCGATAACGTCTACGCCTACGCGGAGGGCCTCGTTAAAACCGACCGTTATTTTCTCCACAAAGCCAAGCTGTGCGCCTTTCTCCAGGGGGATGACCGGGGAGAAGAGGTCGCGGTCGTAGAGGCCCTGGGCGATCAGTGCGGTGAGGTAAGGCTGGGGTGGAATGTGGAACAGGGTCTTGGGCCGCCTGGGCAGGCTGTAATCGCCCCGGTGGCGGGCTGCCGCCAGTACGGCGCCGGCGACAGTGTGGTCAATGAGGCGGTCAAAGGCGCGCTGGGTGTAGGGCACCTGTTTGAATGCGCCGCCGTCATCGGAGGTGTGGGCCCACACCACGGGGGCCTGGGGCAGGGCGGACTCGTCCTTATCTTCCAGGATGCTCCGGTAGGCGTCTCCATAGGTAAAGGGGACCCGCTCCCGGAACTGTTGGAGGCTAGTAGGGGGCTTGGCCCCAAAGAGCTCCCGGCCCAGTGAGCAGCCCGCCAGCAGTTGGAGCTGCTCAAGCAACAGTTGCTCCTGGATGTCCATAAAGGAGTCCAGGGAGAGGTCCAGGAACCCGCAGTATCGCTCCCACAGCCTCTGAGTGTCCCAGTCCTCTCGTGATTCGCGTTTTCCTAGCAAGCTCGTCCTCTGACCAATGGTCTAAGTGACTGGATTTTATCTTATTAGTTCTTGGCGAAATGCATACCGGATAGGATGACCTCGCCGCTCAACACGGCGAAAGGAAAACCGATGCACTGGGCCACAAGGTGGGCCGTCCAGTCCCCTTCGGCACTTTGACCTTTGAAGTCTCCCACACCACGGAGGGAGATAGCGCCATCGTCAACAATCTCCCCCTTGAGTACAAAGCCTTCATTATCAGTATCAGAGCATGTCACGGGCTGGAATACAGACTGATCAAACCAACCAGAAATAGAAGCCTTGGACCTACCCTCAAAGACCTTTTGCCCCAGCAGGTAAAGGTCTACCTGCTCATGGGCTTTGCCGTCCACAATGGTCCACAGGCCAGGGGTCAGAGTAAGGTCGTAGAGGACGTTAGAGTTATGAGAAACGTCCACTGTTAAAGTCGCATCCTCCAGCTCTGGCCAGGTACCCGGTTCAGCGCTAACGACCACGAAACCCTGGATTCGCTCGCCTACAGTGAGTTGTCGCACTTTCCCGGTAAGCCCCTGGGGATGTATTTGGACATGGCCGAGGTCAGTGAGGAACACGAAACCGTCAGCGGTAAAAGGTTGTCCGCTCTTTGCCGCCAATGCGGCTACAGGCAGTGCTGCCAGGACCAGGGCTAATAGAAGGGCCAGGGCAATAGGGTTGGAACGAAGAAATTGATGAACACGGTTCATTATGGCTCCTCCTGAAACCATGAGCTATATCTACCGGGAGTCCTGCTACGAATTGTGGTCTACTACACCAGAATAAGCATACGTCATTTTACGTAGTTTGGGTAGTAAGGATGGGTGAGTTTAGTATGAGTTTGGGATACCGCCTCTTCTACACACTGCACCGCACCCTGAACTAACACGTATGACGTTCAAAGTTACAAAGTGTCAGGTAGAGGCCAGTGACCGCGGCTGTTTCTTCCCCCCGGGTGCGCCTGCCGGAAACGCAAAAGGGCCAGGGCATTGAAGAAGCCTCCAATGCCCTGGCCCTTTTGCGTTAATTGCTTGGATTTCCTCCTAGTGTCCTGAGTCGCTAATCCTCTGCATGAGTGCGTCCAGCTAGCGCTTGCATTC
>JACQOP010000021.1 GCA_016202485.1 Chloroflexota bacterium
CATTGGCCTTGTCCACCGAGGTCAGCCGTTTCTTGCGCCCCCGGGCCAGCTCAAAGCCCACCCGCAGGATGCGCTCAATCTCCTGCTCTGAGTATTTCAGCGTGTCCACTCCCCGGCGGCCCCGGCGGGTGTCCCACCGCTTCTTGGGCTGGGCGTAGTACAGGCCACCCGTCAGTTCACGCACCACGATCAGGTCCGTCCCCTCCACTACGCTCGGCTTCAGCGGCGTGGCGTCGGCAAGGAACGTATAGGACTTCACCGGGCGGATGTTGGCGTACACACCCATGGTCTTGCGCAAGGCCAGCAGACCGTCCTCGGGCCGCACCCGTGCCGTGGGGTCCGACCACTTGGGGCCGCCCACCGCGCCAAAAAGCACCGCATGGCTCGCCCTGGCCTTCTGGGCCGTCTCCTCTTTCAGGGCCACGCCATAGGCGTCAATGGCGGCCCCGCCTACCAGGTCCTCCGACAGGTTGAAGGTGTGCTCGTACTTCTCTTCCACCTCCTTCAATACCTTGACGGCCTCCCCCATCACCTCTGGCCCAATGCCGTCGCCAGGGAGCACTAGAATGTTGAACTGCATTTCCTACCTCTGTTGCATGTGTATTGACTATAGGGGAATCGCCCAGGCGGTGTAAACCGCCTCTCACCTTGGTGTGACCTCCAGGGTAAACTCCGCTGGCCGCATCGTCAGCTCATTTATGGCGGCAACGATGAGGACATAAGAGCCACCATGATCCACCGTGAAGGTGACCCTGCCATCCTCTGGCACAGGGATATCCGTGACGACTGATCCTCCTTCCATGACATGCACCAGGCGCACCATATACTCCTGCGGGACAAGGTAAGGAACGCGCAGAAAGCCCCGTGCCTCCCACCCGCCGCCCTCGGACTCGGCGTCATCCACAAAGCCGGCGGTGGTGAGGGTGACGTCATCTAGGCACAAGCTCTGTCCATGGAGAGCGTCGTCGGTCACATATTCAAAGCGCACCAGGATGGAACGGCCGGCGTAAACTGAGAGGTCAACCCGGTCCTTCAACCAGCCGCTGCTGGACCCAGTATACCCCGGGCCAAAGGCATTCTGCAGCGCACCGGTGGGAGGAACGGTGTGCTGGCCCTCCAGGATGTCCCAGGTCTTCCCACCGTCGGTAGATACCACCACGTAGACAAAGTCCCACCCTTCCTCTATCTCATACCACAGGGAGTATTCCAGAAACGCCGGCTGGCCCCCAGGCAGGGTGAACGCCCTGGTAAGCGTGGCGTCTATGGAGTCGCCCCGGTTGCTCCACCAGCACTGGCTGCCGCTGGGCGGCGTCTGGGGGATGAGGGCCGTCTGCGGCTGGCCCTGGAAGGTGACGTGCAGGCCCTGGCTGCTTTGCGGCAGGGCATAGTACCGTGCGGCGTACTGTGGCAAGGTGTCAGTCACCAAGGCAGGCAGAGTCAGTGGAAGAGGAGTAAGGCTGTGGATGCCCATGTTAGGATAGCTGTAGGGGCCGCCCCCCGGATCATTTAGGTAGTTGGCCACGGCCCAGTCGCCAAAGACCTGCCGGAAGGTGCGCGGGTCGCCTACCGCCGCCAGGTACGCCTCTACGCCATAGATGCCCCGCTCCTGGAACTCCAGCAGCACTCCAATGCTTTTGGCCCCGTGGTGCAGGGCCAGGTAGTCTATGAACAGGCTGACCGCACCGTAGTAGGGAATGGTGGACGCCAGCTCCATAGGCCACGTGGTCAGTGACACCGGCTCGTTGCTGAAGAAAAAGTTGCTCTGGAAGGTGGGTAGGAACCCCGCCAGCCGCTTGCCGAACTCCGCCGTCCCCTCATTGATCCATCCTTCCTCTGACGGGTCGGCCCGGAACTGGATGGCGTGGGTGAACTCGTGGGCAAGGGTCCCCAGGTAGTTGTCGGAACCCAATGTCAGGGCAGAGGTGTCAAGGTAGAACATCTCCCGCTGGTTGCTCAGGGGATAGACCTGCTTGGGATACCCATCGGCGGCGGAGAAGTAGCCGGCAACGCCGTTCAACGGGGTATGCAGGATGGTCAGGCGCACGTCGTTATCAACCCCAGGCGAAGGCGGGCTGCCGAAGACCCCCGTCACCCGGGGGTAGACCACCTCTTCAAAGCCACGGGCTGCCTGTTCCAGGGCGCTCCGCAGAAAAGGCACATTGTTGTCCACATACCAGTAGGCGTGCTCAGTCACCAGGTGGAGCGTGGCCGTCACCGAATGGGTCCTCCCCCTGGGAATGTCGGTGACCTGGAACGTGTCCTGCCGGCCCTGGCTGTAGGACACGGGCGCCGGGTTCACTACCCGCGGGATGAGCTGGCCGTCTTTGACCACCAGCCGCTGGGCCAGGTCGTACAGGTCCCGAGAGGGCGCCGGCTCATAGCGCAGCCCCGCAGCCGTCGGAGTTGGGACTGCCGTAGTCTCTGTCGGTGTTGGCGAGGGCGCAAGGGTAGCCGTCAGCAACGCCGACACGGGTTGGGTTGGCGAAGGTGTTCCCGTTGGTGAAGGGGTTGGCGTTGGCTTGGCAGTGCAGGCCAGCGTGAAGGCCAGGGCAACGGCCAGCAGCAGGGAAAGTTGCTTAGGAATCAAGGGTGATGGTTCTCTGATTGTACTGGTTCATGGCGTTGGACAGACCCTCCCGGAGGACACAGAGGACCGCCTCTACCGCTGCCTCCAGAGTCTTTTCCATTATCTTCGCTTCCTCCCCGCTGAAGCCGCCCAGCACGTAGCCAATGGCGTCCCCCTCCCTGGGATGGCCGATGCCGATACGCACGCGGGGGAACTCCTGGGTGCCAGTCTCGGCAATAATGGACTTTATCCCGTTGTGGCCGGCGGCGCTGCCGCTGGGACGCAGCCGTATCCGGCCCAACGGCAGGTCCATGTCATCGTACACCACCAGCAGTGACGACGGCGGCTGCCGGTAGCGGTCCAGCAGGTACCTCACCGCCTGGCCGCTGCGGTTCATGTACGTCCGCGGCTCCGCCAGCACCACCGGCTGGCCGTCAACATAGCCCTCCCCGCACACCACGGCAGGCCGCTTATCATCCAGAGGGATGCTTAGCTTGCGAGAGAGGGCATCCACGCACCAGAAGCCGGCATTGTGGCGGGTGCTCCCGTACCGCTCCCCAGGATTGCCCAGGCCAACGATGATTATCATTCCCTAAGCGATGCTCCCATTATCCCGCTCATGCCTATGAGCAAAGAATCACGTTGGCCGTCCTAACAGCAAATCCTTCGTTGTCATGCTGAGCGGCGTGGTCATACCCGCCAGCATACCACCAGCATTCCTCCCGCGAAGCACCTCCCACCAGCCATGCCTGCCGAGGGCTGCGGCAGCGGCCCGTCCCTCCTCTACAACCAACCGCTCTGCGTAGGGAACCTATGGCCCCTTCCCCGTCTCCAGCAACTGCAAAAACTGTTGTTCATCCAGGATAGGCACGCCCAGCTTCTCCGCCTGGGCCAGCTTGGAGCCGGCGTCTTCACCCACCACCAGGTACGCCGTCTTTTTCGTCACGCTGCTCCCTGCCGAGCCGCCCAGTTCCTTGATGCGGTCCTCGGCCTGGGAACGGCTCATGCCAGCCAGCCGCCCCGTCACCACAATTTGCATCCCCGCCAGCACCGTCGCCCGTCCTTCCCTGGGGGTAGCCGCCTCTTCCATCGGGACGCCCACCTCCTCCAGCCGCTCCACCACCCGCTGGTTCGCCTCTCGTCGGAAGTGGGAGACAATACTTTCCGCAATCTTTGGGCCAATGCCCGGGATATTGGCAAGCTCCTCGTCCGAGGCCCTCATAAGCTTCGGCAGGCTGCCGAAGTGGCGCACCAGCATCTGGGCCGTCTCGTACCCCACGTGGCGGATGCCAAGGGCGTAGACCACGCTTGTCAGGGGACGCTGCTTGCTGGCAGCGATGGCAGCCATGAGGTTGTCTACGCTCTTTGCCGCCAGCTTTTCAAGGGTGAGGATGCTCTCCCACTCTATCGTCTCAGCAACGCCGGCAGTTTTTACCGTTTCAACAAGCACGCCGTCCACCGCCCCCTTCAGCGACATCAGCCTTTCCAACGTAAGGTCATACCGGGCGCAGATAGTTTCAGCCTCCGCCTTATCAAGCAGAGCTTCGTCCGTGAGACGCTTCACCACCTGCATCTGGGCGTTGCTGAGCTGGTGACGGGCCGCCACCTCCTTCTGCACCCCTGAAATAACCCGAGCAATCTTCTCTTTCAGCCCCAGCAACTGCTCCCTGGTCAAAGAGTAAATGTCCGCCACGTCCTTCACGAGGCCGGCGTCTATCAGGGCCAGGGCCAGCTTCTCTCCCATACCCTCCACGTCCATGGCGCCCCTGCTGACAAAGTGCACCAGCAGCCGGGCGAACTGGGCCGGGCAGGCCGTGTTCACGCAATACGTGGCGGCCTCCCCCGGAGGACGCACCACCGGCTCGCCGCAGGCAGGGCACCGCTCCGGCATCTTGAACTCCCGCTCTTCCCCCGTACGCCGGGCCGTCATAGGGGCCACCACCTGGGGGATCACCTCCCCTGCCCGTTCCACCACCACCCAGTCGCCGATGCGCAGGTCCTTGCGGCGGATGTCATCCTCGTTGTGCAGCGTCGCCATCTTCACCGTCGCGCCCCCAACGTTCACCGGCTCCAGGATGGCGTAGGGGTTCAGCGTGCCAGTGCGCCCCACATTGACGCCGATGTTGATCAGGCGCGTCACCTGCTGCGTCGCCGGGAACTTGTAGGCGATGGCCCAGCGCGGCTCCCGTCCCACCGTCCCCAGGTGCTGCTGGTAGTTAAAGCGGTTCACCTTGACGACCACGCCATCCACGCCAAAGTCCAGCGCTTCTTTCTCCTCCAGCCACCGCCGGTAGAACCCCTGCACCTCCTCCAGGCTGTGGCACAGGGCGTTGGCCGGGTTGGTACGGAAGCCCATCTCCCGGAACCGGGCAAGGGCGTCCCACTGGGTACTGGGTATTGCCCCATCTTCGGCATAGCCCAAAGCATACAGGTAGACGTTCAGAGGCCGCGACGCTGTGATGCGCGGGTCAAGCTGGCGCAGGGAACCGGCGGCCGTGTTGCGAGGATTGGCATAGGGAGGCTCTCCTGCGGCAATACGCTCCTCGTTCAGTTTCTTGAAGCCAGACTTGGGGAAGTATACCTCCCCCCGTACCTCCAGACGTTCAGGGACACCAGCGACACTCACCGTCAGGGGGATGCTACGAATGGTGCGCAGGTTTGCCGTCACGTCCTCACCCCGCAGGCCGTCGCCCCGAGTGGCCCCACGCACAAAGCGGCCCTGCTCATAGGTCAGCGCCACCGCCAGTCCGTCTATCTTCAGCTCGCACACCAGGTCAAAGGACTCCATTTCCAGGCGCTGCTGAACACGACGGTGCCACGCCCGTAGTTCTTCGTTGTCAAAGACGTTGCCCAGGCTGATCATAGGGATCGGATGGACCACCTCGGCAAAGCCCTCGGCAGGCGCCGCGCCCACTCGCTGCGTCGGCGAGTCCGGCGTTACCAGCTCCGGGTGCCGGGTTTCCAGCTCCACCAGCTCCCGCATCAGGGCGTCAAACTGGGCGTCGCTGATGATGGGGGTGTCCAGCACGTGGTAGCGGTAGTTGTGCTCCTGAATCTCTTTGCGGAGCTGCTCTATACGCTGGCGAAGGTCGGCTTCAACCATGGCGCTCCCAAATCATGCCCTCTGTAAGGAGGGGTGAGGTTGAGGAAAGTATAGCAGACGGGGAAAGTGTCTACGCTTGCCGGCCTTCTTCGGCGGCCAGCAGAGCCTGGAGCATTGGGAGCAACTCCGGCAAGTCTTCCTGAATAGTGGCCCAGACGACCTCAGAATTCACACTGTCATAACCGTGTATAAGGGCGTTCCTCAGACATTCCTCCCACGTATTGGGCTATCCTGGTAGCGGCTTCAGCGCTATGGCGGATGCGAAATCGCCATTGACGCGGCCTAGAGGACATCAACGGCGTCTCCGTAGATTTCTCCTCTCAACCTTCTTCCCAGAGGCATGGGCCCTCCCTTGATAGCTATAGTATAGCGACTTCTCCAAACCCCTCAAACCAGAAGCGCCCCGATGTAATCGGGGCGCTTCCCGTATCTACTTGTCCCGCTACCCTACCCGTCCCTATCCTCGCGGGCACGTTCGCGGGCCTGCTTGACGCGCTCCTTCACATGCTCCGCCTGCGCCTGCATCCGCTCTTCAAGCTGTCGCTGGGCCTTGGCCATGCGCTCCTCCTGCTCCTCTAACTGGAAGTGCAGCCGGCCCTCCAGGGCCTCCGCTGTTATCTCGGAGAAAAGGGGCGCCTCCAGGTGTTTGGGGCCTTCCCCAGGCTTGTCAGGCAGGAAGAAGGGGCCACGCCGATCCCCCGGCCAGGCAATGACATGCGTCACCACCCCATCCTTCTGCACCACCACCACGGGCGTACCGGCACGCAGGCCCGCCAGATTGATGCGGTAACCCGCCACCAGTATCACCGTATCCTCCGTTGTCTCAAAGGCAAGCTCCTGGCCGTCCGCTCGCTCAATGGTCAAGGTCGTACCTGTCACCCCTACCACCTTCCCGGCGGTTAGCTTGACGGTCATCACCTGGCCGTCGTCGCCCAGCACCTCAAACTCGCCACTCAGCACCTGCCCGTTCAGGATGCGGTGCGCCAGGCTATTGAATAGCCCCGGCGGCACATCCTCCTTGGGGTGTGGCCGCTTCGGTGGCTTGGGCTTCTCCCCCAGCGTGACCACGATGCTCAGGCTCTCTGTCCCGCGGGCAATACCCAGGATAACCTCTGAGCCAGGCCCCATGTCCTCAAGGCTCTCCTCCAGGGCATCGGCGTCAGCAATAGCTCCACCGTTCACCCACTGGATGACATCGCCGGGCAGCACGCCGCCTTCCTGGGCGGGGCTCTTCGGCTCCACCCGCAGCACTACCGCCCCCGAGGTCACCGCCAGGCCAAAGTGGGCTGTGACCCGCTCGCTCACATCCA
Source organism: Chloroflexota bacterium (assembly GCA_016202485.1). Classification (GTDB taxonomy): domain Bacteria; phylum Chloroflexota; class Dehalococcoidia; order Lucifugimonadales; family JACPCL1; genus JACPCL1. The sequence continues at coordinate 6,980 of JACQOP010000021.1, forward strand.
CTACCTCTACACCCAGCCATCCGCCCTCTTCCTCCTCCGCCTTAGGCGCAGCGCCTGCCACCCCCACAGCCACACTCGCCAGACCTAATCTCCCGACCGCCGCCCGCGCGGCTGCAGAAGCCCGGCGGCTTCTCGGCCGGGGTC
>JACQOP010000026.1 GCA_016202485.1 Chloroflexota bacterium
CAGCACCCCCGGCGAGGACGCGGTCCTCTGCACACCTGCAAGACGACCGTTATTTTCGTAGCGATGACAACGTGGGAAACAAGGGGCAGTTTTTAGGAAATTTTCAGGATAAAGGCCCTGCATTTCAGGACATTGTGGGCACCTACCCTCTACTATATCTGGGCGATGAGACGGGCTACGCCCGGATTTCGCCACACAGTTTCCCTCTGTGAACCAGGCGCGGCGTGTGTTGGACTATCATTGTGCGCCAGAGGGCAACAGGGCCAAGGATACAGGAACATGCGCAAATACCTTCAGCTTGCCATTGTGCTCTCCATCTTCTTCGCCGCAGTCCTTGCTCGCAATCTTACGGAAGAGGAGCGACCTGCGGTGTTCCAGGCAAGGCCCGCCGATGGTGGAGAAGCCGGCGATGCGCCGGTATTCATACCTGCTCTCCAACCTACGCCGACCCCGCCTTCTCCTACGCCCACGCCCATCACTCCTACCCCGGAAGTCCAGGCGACACCCGTGATTACGCCCATTGCCACGGCCACCCCAATCCCGTCACCGACAGCGACCAGATGGCCGTCATTGTTCTATGGGGCCAAGTTCAACGACGGCGTATTCACCGGCAAACCTGCGCGGATTACCTATGGGAACCTTCAAGTCCAGGTCCTTATGCGGGCAGGCATCATTGAAAACGTCCTTATTGTGGAATACCCCCTGCGCACTCCAACTTCCGAAAGGGTGAGCGCCGAGGTTATCCCTCTGTTGATCAGCCAGGCAATCGCACTCCAGGACTGGGACGTGGATGTGATTTCAGGCGCAACCCAGACGACCCAGGCGTTTCAGAAGGCCATGGTCTACGCCCTGCGAGAGGCGGAACAGGGGTAGACACACTATGAGCATACGGGCCCAGGCAGAGATTATGGGTATGCCCATCACCATCCAGATCGTTGACGCAGCCGCCGGCCAAGAGGACGTGGAAGCGGTGTTCACCTATCTGCGGCACGTGGACCAGCTATTCAGCACCTACAAGAGGGACAGCGAGACGGAGCGCATCAACCGTGGCGAACTGTGTGAGAAGGACTACAGCAAGGAGATGCGGGCGGTCATTGCGTTATGCCAGGAGACCAGGAAGGAGACCGGGGGGTATTTTGATGCGTGGTACGGAAACCGGTTTGACCCCTCCGGCCTGGTGAAGGGCTACGCCATCCAGAGCTCCGCAGAACTGCTGCGCCGGCACAAGTATCAGGACTTCTTTGTGGAGGCCGGCGGAGACATACAGACCTCGGGCCGTAACACCCGGGGTGAAAAGTGGCGCGTGGGCATCCGGAACCCCTTCAACCCCTCGGAGCTCTTCGCCGTCGTGCATCTTTCCGGCGAAGGCATCGCCACCTCGGGCAATTACGAGCGAGGCGAGCATATCTACGACCCTGTTCGCCGCCAGCCCGCCAACCAGCTAGCCAGCCTGAGCGTGATTGCGTCCAACGTCTGCGATGCAGACCGGTTCGCTACGGCAGCCTTTGCCATGGGCGAGGGTGGCCTTGGGTTCATTGAGAAAACGCCCGGCCTGGAGTGCTCCGTGATTGCCAAAGACCGGCGCGCCCACTGTACAACGGGCTTCCAGAGGTTTCTGTTGCGGTGAGCATTGGAACACCCCTGGACTCCTATCTGGACCGGCTCACCATGCACCGGGTGACCCTGTTTGCCCTGCTGGGACTCATCCTCTGGGCGCTGGGCCTCAGCCTGCTCAACGTTCTGCACTACTCTGCGCTGGACATCGCAGGCGCTGCCATTCTGGCGGCAGCCGTGGGACTGAGTGTGAATGCCGTGCTGGCGCGGGTCCTGAGGGCCACGACGAACCCCCAGTCCACCTTGATTACCGCCCTGCTCCTGGCGCTGATTGTCCCCATTGGCCTGGGGGGCCACTGGGTCTTCCTGGCGGCGGCCAGTGTTGCAGCGGTTGCGTCCAAATACATGGTAACGGTGGACAAGCAGCACCTGTTCAACCCGGCAGCAGTGGCGCTGGTGGCGCTGGCCCTGCTCTTCCCGGACATGGCGGCCACCTGGTGGGTTGGGACGGCGGCTATGCTCCCTGGAGTGGTCTTGTTCGGTGCGGTGGTCATGCTCAAGACGCGCCGGACCGGGGTGGTCCTCACCTTCCTGGCGGTCTCCCTGTGCATCAGCGCCGCTGCGGAGATCCTGGACACCGGTTCAGTGGCGTCGGCGCCCGGCGTTTGGCGCTTGAGCCTGGTGCAGGCGGCCTTGCTTTTCTTCGCCCTGTTCATGATGACGGACCCCATCACCATTCCTTCGCCCAGGCTCACCAGGAACCTTTATGTAGGTTTCCTCGCCCTACTGTACACCACGCCGGAGCTGCGCTTTCTCCCCCTCGGCTTCACTCCCGAGCAAGCGCTGTGCCTTGGGAATGTGGTCTCTTTCCTGGTCCGGCCCAAGTACCGCCTTTCGCTTCCCCTGAAGGGCAAGTACCGTGCCGGCGAGGACACGTGGGTCTTTGCATTTGGGCGGCCCCAGCAGCGGTTCGCCTTTGCTCCAGGCCAGTTCATGGAATGGACCGTGCCTCATGCCCACCCAGATGGACGGGGGCAGCGCCGCTATTTCACCATCACTTCGTCACCCACGGAAGGGGACGTGAGCATTGCCATGCGGGTTCCCTGGGGGGCAAGCAGCTTCAAGCGGGCGCTGGCGGCGCTACCTGAGGGTTCGCCGGTGACGGCGACCCGGCTGGCGGGGGACTTCGTCCTGCCGAAGGACCTCACCAGGCCTCTGGTCTTCATAGGGGGTGGCGTAGGCGTCGCGCCCTTCCGCAGCATGGCCCAGCACATTGTGGACAAAGGCATCCGGTGCGATATCGTGCTGCTGTACTCCTGCCGGAAGGTGGAGGACGTTCTGTTTGCGGACACCTTTGCAAAGGCAGGCTGCCTGGGCCTGCGCTCGGTGTACCTGCTGACGGACCGGGAGGCCGCCCCTGCCGGCTGGAAGGGGCGTGCGGGCAGGGTGACCGCCGAGGTCATCAAGGAGGAGGCGCCGGATTTTAAGGACCGGCTGTTTTTCTTGTCCGGCTCCCAGGCAATGGTGCAGAATATGGAACGGGTGGTGCGCTCCCTTGGAGTGCCCCGGAGCCGGGTACGGAGGGACTACTTTGACGGCTCGGTGGACGGGTAGGAAGGGTTGCAGGTGTTCAAGAGCGCGCCCAAGGGGTAGTAGTGGCGGGGGGTTCCCGGCAGGCCAAGGGAAGCGGTGCGCAGGCTGGCATAGGTGTTCATAGAGCCTCATGGGACAGGAGGTTGGCTCTTTCCTATGGAGGGGCCAGCCAGTTTTCTACTCGTAGACCTGGAACGCGTGCGAAATGGCGTACGTTACCGGTCACCATGGTCAGGTCATGAGTCAGGGCGATGGCGGCAATACGCAGGTCTGGTTCGGCCAAGGGCGTTCCAACCTTCTCAAGCTCAGCACGGAGCCGGCCATAGGTCTCTCCGGCGCTTTGGTTGAAAGAAAGGATGCGCACGTTGGGCCAGACCCGTTCCTGTAACTGCTGCAGGAAGTATTGTGGTCGTGGACTACGGTACGCGCCATAGACCATCTCGCCCACGGTGATAGCGGAGGTAAACTGCTGGCCTGGGGGCACCATGGCGAGCCGGGCGATCAAAGCAGGTGAGGGGGCAGGCTTAAGGACGTGACTCAAGACATCGGTATCAAAAAGGTACACAGCTAGTTCTCCAAGACCACCGGCCGGTCTTGGGCCTTTTCCCTTTGCTGATAGATGCTCGCTATTACCTTGTCCAGTTCTTCGTAGCCAGCCCAGGCCCCCACGGCGGCCAAGAGTCCTTTGGACGCGGGGGGCTCGTGCTCCAAGCGCTCCAGGTCTTCTGCTGGTACCAGGGCGACCATAGGCTTACCATGCCGCTCAATCAGAAATCGCTCCTGCCTGTATGCCACGCGGCTCATTAACTCCGAGAACCGTTTCTTGGCTTCTCCTACTCCCAGAATGCTGGCCACCGCGCCTCCGATCCTGTCAACATGACAAGTTGTCACATAGAGTATAGCATACGCCACCATAGGGCTACCATGGGACGCGTCGGTCGGCATCAATGGGATCCTCTTGTCCTCGGCAAACGATTCCAGGTGTGTAGGCCTGGTGGCCAAAGGGAGTTCACGTCACACTACTCCCCTAAGCATTGTCCCCTAACGCCCCTTGAACTGGGGCGGGCGCTTTTCCAGGAAGGCGCGGACGCCCTCCTTGTGGTCCTGGGTGTCGCG
>JACQOP010000027.1 GCA_016202485.1 Chloroflexota bacterium
CCCGTAGCGCTGGGGGACACCCCCAGGAATCCCCTACGCAGGGGTAAAGCCCCTTATGTTTTCCGGAAGTGATTGGGCAGATTTCTGAGACAGGACACTAACTGAGCAGGATGCTTTTGAAGGCCTCGGCGTATTGCATACCCTGCCCTCTGCCTGCTTCTTGCCGCCAGGCTTTCATGCGCTCAGCGGCCTCGGGACCAATCTGGCTTGCATGGGCCATGAGGGCCTTGAGGGCCACCTCTAGAGAGCTGGTCACGTCAATCCATTTGTCTGGGCGGTCGTGGCCGACGACGAGCACTTCGCGCACCTTATGGGGTTCCAGGCCCTCGGCCAGTAGCTCCGGGAAGGTGAGATGGTCGCGAGCGGCAGGAAAGACAGCGGAGAGGGCTGCCTCGCCGGCGGCGAAGTGGTCGGGGTGGCCCATATAGAAGCTGCTTGAGAGAGTGCGGGTAGGGTTTAGGGTGATAAGGATGTCGGGGCGGTGGCGGCGAATCTCACGGGTGATGTCGCGACGGACTTCCAGGGTGGGCTGGAGGTAGGCGTCTGGGTAGCCCAAGAACACGACCTCTTTGAGGCCAAGGATTTTGCCGGCATTTATCTGCTCCTGTCGGCGGATTTCTGCCAGGCGCTCAGGGGTGATGGAGCGGTCCTCGGCGCCTTTGCTGCCATCAGTGACGATGACGTAAACCACCTCCATGCCCTCCTTGCACCATTTGGCAACGGTACCGGAGCAGCTAAACTCGGCGTCGTCGGCGTGGGCCACCACGACCATACCGCGGCAGTATGGCCCTTCCTGTGGTTGTGTCATGTTGCCGTCACCTCCTGTGACTGGAGAGGGAGCCCCGATGGACTCGGGACTCCCTCTTTGCACATGTAATAGGCTGGGGCGTCCAAGGGAGGCCCCAATGGGGTCGCCAAGGGTCATTCTTGCTCCTCAGGCTTGGCCCTCCTTACCGCTGGGCCTACCGCCTGCCGCCCTGGCCGGCGCCTTCCGGGGGCGTGCGGCCTGCGACACGGTCGGCCATGTTGCGGTCAATGCCGCGGGGCCATTCGCGGTGGAGGTCGTCTTTGACGCGGAAAGTCAGGCGGTCCAGGCCCTCAATCTCCATCTCCACGAGGTCGCCATCCTGGATGGCGCCGATGCCCTGGTGGTTGGTACCGAAGGCGATGACGTCTCCTGGCTCCAGGAGGGTGATGCCGGTGGCCCACTCTACACTGCGGCGGATGTTATGGGCCATGTCGCTGGTATTGTAGTCATGGCGGGGATCACCATTGACCCACATGCGGACCTGGAGGTTCTGAGGGTCCTTGATCTCATCGGCGGTGACGATACAGGGGCCCATGGGACAGAAGGTGTCCCAGGATTTGCCCCAGTAGAAAGAGCCGTTGCCCAGGCCCCGTGCGGAGGCGTCTACGTAGTTGACGTAGCCGAAGAGGTAGTCGTAGGCGTTGGCGGCGCTGACGTTCCTGGCGGGCTTGCCGATGACGCCGCCCAACTCTGCCTCGTGGTGGAAGATGGTAGCTTTCTCCGGTGGCAGGATGAGGGTGTCGCCGTTGCCGATGACGGACTCCGAGGACTTGAGGAAGGCATTGATGGGCCGTGGCTCTATGGCGCCGTTTTCCCGGTAGTTGACGGCCATGTTGACCATGTGGGTGGGGCGGGGGAGGGGGGAGCGAAGGCGCACTTGGCTCCGGGGGATGCCCCGAGACTTGGAGGTCTCGGCTTCAATCTTGCTGCGCAGGACGTCAAAGTGATAGATGACGCCCTGAATTAGGTCCTGAGGCGTTACGTGGGGGACGTCCTCCACAGCGGCAGACACGTCATGGACCATGTTACCCTGCAGGACGCCCAGGGTGAAGTCGTTAAAGAATACCAGCTTCATAGCTGCTCCTTATGGATGGGTGTGTTATTGGAATGGTGTAGGAAAGGCGTCGTCAGGGCGAGGCTTACTGGATGCGTGGCGCCTGCGCGGGCAAACCCTTGGCCTGCCGCTCCCGGTGGGTCTCCCGCACCCACTGGCGCTGGCGGATGTCTTTCACCTTCAGGCGAAGACGGCCAAGGCCTTCGGTCTCCATCTCTATGAAGTCGCCGTCATGCAGAGGGCCAAGGCCCCAGTGGTTGGTGCCGGCGGCGATGACATCGCCGGGCAGGAGGGTGGTGATGTAGGAGGTCCATTCCACCACGCGGGGGATCTTATGGCCCATGTCGTTGGTGTTGTAGTTCTGCTTCAGGTCGCCATTTACCCAGAAGCGTACCTGGATGTTCTGGGGGTCAGGGATCTCGTCGGCGGTGACCAGCCAGGGGCCGATGGGGGCAGAGGTGTACTGGGACTTGGTGGGGAAGAAGTTGTCCATGCCGGGCGCACCCAGGCCACGGGAGGAGACGTCAATGAAGTTGACGTAGCCAAAGACGTACTCCCGCCAGTTCTCTGCCTTTACCTTGCTGGCGCGCTTGCCAATGACCAGGCCCAGCTCTGCCTCGTTTTCAACGACCGTGGGATTATCCACAGTCAGTTCAACGGTGTCGCCGTCACCGATGACGGAGGTGGGCGACTTGAGGAAGGCGTTGATAGGGGCCGGCTCACTGCGAGTGCCGTCCTCCATGTAGTTGACGGCCATGCAGACCAGCTTTGGAGGTTTGGGCAGAGGGGAGCGCAGCAGGACACTGTTCAGGGGGACGCCCTGAGAGCTGGCAACCTTCTGCTCAATCTTACCCTTGTACTGGTCAAAGTGCTCTATGAGCCCGTTGACCAACTGGTCGGGCCGGATGTGGGGTATGTCGCTGATGACATCGGTAATATCAACCACAGAACTGGCTCGCACCACACCAACCTTGAAATCATTAAAAACCACGATTTTCATGAGATGCTCCTTCTTCACTAGATTGGCTGCTGAAAAACCCGCTTATCTGCTCCGGCCTAACGTTTGATGAAGGGCCGGTTCACAATGGTCTCTTCCCGGCGGGGGCCAGTGGAGATGAGGTCTATGGGCACGCCGATCAGTTCTTCCAAACGGTGCACGTATTTAAGGGCGTTAGGCGGCAGCTTTTCCATCTCGGTGGCCGAGGCGGTGGGCTGGTCCCAACCCTCAAACTCTTCGTACACCGGCTGGCAGCGCGCCAGGATGGCAACGTTGGATGGGATGCGGTCCACGACCTTTCCATCCAATTGATACCCCACACAAACCTTGACAGATGGGAAACCGTCCAGGACATCCAGGCGAGTCAGGACGATAGATGTGAAGCCATTGAGGTTGGCGCTATAGCGGGCTGCCACACCGTCAAACCAGCCGACGCGCCTGGGGCGGCCCGTTGTTGCCCCGTACTCCCAGGCTAGTTCGCGGATTTTGTCTCCGGTGGCGTCGTTGAGCTCGGTGACCAGGGGGCCGCCGCCTACGCGGGTGGTGTAGGCTTTGAACACGCCGAGGGAGCCGGCGATGGATTGGGGCGGAATGCCCAGGCCGGTGTAGGCGCCGCCGATGGAGGGAGAGGAGGAGGTAACATAGGGATAGGTGCCATGGTCTATGTCCAGCATGGCTCCCTGGGCCCCTTCAATCAGGACGTTGTCACCGCTGGCAATTGCCTCCTGCAGGACCATTTCCGTTGGCTGTATGTAGGGGCGGAGGAGGTCGCCCCATTCCAGGCATTTCTGGTAGATTTCGGCGAGGGAGAAAGGCTCGCCACCGTAGACCTTGGTGATGATGGCGTTTTTCTGCTTGAGGACGTGGTCCAGGTGAGGGAGAAAGACCTCTTCATTATCCACATCCAGGAGTTCGCCCACGCGAATCCCTACACGTCCCACCTTGTCCATGTAGGCAGGGCCGACGCCTTTGCCGGTGGTGCCGATGGCCTGGGACCCTTTGGCCCGCTCTTCCAGTTGGTCCAGGGCCACGTGGTAGGGCATGATCAGGTGGGCGCGGTCGCTGATGAGGAGCCTGGAGGTGTTGACGCCAGCCTTTTCTAGAGTGGCTATTTCTTCCAGGAGGACGCCGGGGTCTACGACGACACCGTTGCCAATGACGCAGGTGACCTTGGGCCAAAAGATGCCCGCCGGCACCAGGTGCAAGGCGAACTGACCGAGTTTGTTTATGACGGTATGGCCGGCGTTATTGCCGCCGGAGTAGCGTACAACATACTGGGTGTCCTGGGACAGAAAATCTACAATCTTTCCTTTGCCCTCGTCGCCCCACTGGCCGCCAATCACCGCATATCCCGGCATGTTGACTCCCCACCAAAAGATCGCTCCACAGTTGGCAGAGCACCCGAAGGAGTATATCAAAGGGAGCCGCTTTCTGCTAGTAGGCCAGATAGGGAACTGAGAGAGGCCAGCGGCTGGCCTCTCTCAGTTCCCTGGTATTTGGATAGGTTACAGCTCTACCACTTCAAAGCGGTATTGTTCAATGACAGGGTTGGCCAGGAGCTTCTCGCACATCTCCTTGACCTTAGATTCGGCCTGGGCTTTGTCTGCTTCCTGAAGGCGCACTTCCAGATATTTGCCGACACGCACATCGGCCACGGAAGCGAATCCAAGGCTCTTCAGCCCACCAGCCACAGTGCGGCCCTGGGGGTCGCTGACTGTGGGCTTGAGTGTGACGAAGACTTTGGCCAGGTACATAACGGGGCTTTCTATGGGAGGACTTGGGCGGAACTAGTGCAGGGGATACCTTGGCCCAGTCCCTGGGTCTCGGGGCTGAGGAGGTTCCCCTTATAGGTGTCAAAGAACTTCTTGATGCGGTCTTCGTCTATGCCGGTGAAGCGGTCCAGGATGCCCCAGACGGTGAGAGCGACTTCCCCAGGTTCCAGCTCTGGGTAAAAGCGGGTCACCAGCCAGTGCTGCTGGTCCCTCAGGCTGTTCACTACCTGCCTGAGGCGTTCTACGTCTGCCGCCTCTGTGAGGTTATAGCTGAGGATGACCTGGCCATGCTCCATGTTGTGGACGATGATTTCGTCGGTTATGCCCTCCTCATAGAAGCCGCAGGATGCGGTCCTGCCCCAGTGATTGCCGGAAGTGGGTGGTGTGGTGTTATAGGCAACGGTGACGCCATCGGTGTGCAAGGCCGAAGGCATGATGGTCTGCTGAGTACCGACGCCCTCCACATAGGCAGGGGCTTTAGAGGCGGAGATGGTCGCTGCCCCCTGGGGAAGGCCGGCCACGACAAAGGAAGCGATAACAAGGAGGGCGACGAAGCCTGAAACTGCCATATAGAGGATACGGCGGCGGCGTTTGCGGGCCTCGGCCCGTTCTCTCCGCTGCTCTCGCTGAGCGGCACGGCGCTCTGCCTGACCTGTCCTGTTTCTTGCAGCCACGGGAATCTCCTATGAATGGGATAGGGCCTCGCCTGTCAGTCGGGCGTAGGCTTCTTTGTAGCGCTGAACGGTTTTGTCCACGATGTCCGGGGGCAACGCCGGGGCCGGAGGCTCGTGATTCCAGCCGGTGCTGTTGAGCCAGTCACGTACGAACTGCTTGTCGTAGTTCGGCTGGGACTGACCTGGGCGGTAGGCGGCGGCGTCCCAGAAGCGGCTGGAATCCGGCGTCAGCAATTCGTCAATGAGGAGAAGCTGACCATTGAGCACGCCGAACTCCATCTTCGTATCGGCGATGATAATGCCGCGCTGGGCGGCGTAGTCACGGGCGTAGCTGTAAATAGCGATGGTCTTCTCCTCCAACTCCTTCGCACGAGCGGCACCGACCATAGCTACCACCTGCTGGTGCGTCATGCTCAGGTCATGGCCTGTCTCTGCTTTTGTGGTAGGCGTGAAGATGGGTTTTTCAAACTTGTGGCCCTCTTTCAGCCCTTTTGGCGCAGCTTGGCCAAAGATGGCGCCCTGGGCAGTGTACTCTGCCCATGCGGAGCCAGCCAGGTAGCCGCGGACAACGCACTCAATGTCCACCCGCTGGGCGCGGCGCACGACCATGGCCTGGCGGGCGATCTGCGGCGGCAGGTTGGCCGGCAGGTAAGGGTGCGCGGCTGGGTCATCGGCCATGGCGACGAAGTGGTGCGGGATGAGGTGCGCCACCTTGCGGAACCAGAAGGCGGACATGCGGGAGAGCACGAAGCCCTTGTCCGGGACGCCGTTGGGCAACACCACGTCAAAGGCGGAGATGCGGTCCGTGGCGACCATGAGCAGCAGGCCGTTGCCCAGGTCATAGGTGTCGCGCACCTTGCCGCGGTGCAGAAGGTTGGGGAGGGAGGTGGTGGTGATGGTGGTCATGATGCCTCGTTGCCGTTTTCTGTCATGGCGTTGCCATTAGTATCCCACAAGCTAGGGGCCACAGGTCGTTGGGTTTGCTTGGCAAAACGGTTGCGGCTGAGTCCTTTTGCCTTGCGCTCTTGGAACGTCATTTCTACCTTATGAAGTGCTGCTTCGGCTTCAAGGCGGGGACGTTCGTTCTCCGCATTTGCGATACGCTCTTTTCCGGTGGCGGCATATTCAGGGCTAATCTCAATCCCAAAGTAATTGCATCCTAAGAGTTTTGCAGCCACCAGGGTTGTACCAATGCCTGCGTAGGGGTCAAGCACGGCCCCAGGCTTTCCATCCAAGATGGAGAGGATGCAGCGGGCAGGCAACTCTATGGGAAAAGGCGCGGGATGGCTCGGGTCTTGTTCTGGCCACATATCCCGAATGGAAGTCATGAGCGCATGACGGGGAGCAAGCTCTGGACCAATTTTGTCTCCAGAGAACCTGGGTTTTTGCAGCCAGTAAATACGCTCCTCCACCTGCCAGAACCGCCAGCCCCGCAGATTGGCTGCAATGCGTCTTTGCCAGATGATCTCCTGGCGCACGACCCATTCGGTCTTGCTCACCCAGGCGTAAGGGTGGAGGAGCTGCCCACGATCCCAGCGCAGTTTGTGATTGTAAAAAAACGCTCCACCGGGCTTGGTAACGCGGTAGATTTCGTCCAGGACGGCTATTTGCTCGGCTTGGTACGCAGCTTCATCCTGACGGTCGGAATTGTTTGCATACGTGACTTTGTCAACCAGCCAGCCCTTGTGGCGCTCTCCTTTGTTGTAAGGAGGAGAAGTCACGCCAACGTCAAATGTAGGCCCTGGAAGCAATCGTAAGACTTCCAGAACATCACCAACAATAGTGTTATTCAAACCTATCGTGCTATGCATTACCATTTAGTTGCAAGTTCCTTATCCAAGTTAGGAAATATCTCGTGAGATACTCTTTAGTGAGAAAGCCTTCATCACGATAGTGAACAGTCACAGGGCACTGTTCATACGTTTTCCATGTGAATTCGAGGCTTCTAATGTATTCTTTTGGAGGGAGCTGCCAATTGGGCTCTCTCCATTGGGGCCACTTCTCGGTAATCTTTTCCTCAATGTGGGTAACAAGCGGTGGACAAGCATATGCGAATTCAATTACATATGCAAGAACACCTCTTACAAATCCACTTACTACAATACTTTGCTTGTTTAACATGTTCTTTTTGTGTCTTTCTGGACTATAATCTGTAAAGTTACCTCCCCCAATTGAGTTTCCTCGGTTTCGATGGTTTGTTATCGCCATTTTCTTCATCTTGCTCTGGGTCATAATTGCGTGGTTTTGCTTCCGCTAAATAGCTTATGCCCTCGACAGTCTTTTGCCCATCGGCCTCGTGTTTCTTTAACGACGGCGTATAGCCAGCTAAAGCTAAGCTAATGTACGCGCGTAGAGTAGATGAGTTCTTGTCGTTTGCATAAACATTTAGTATGCCAATAATGTGTTCTTCCAAAGCCTGATGTTCAATGGTCTGAAGAAATTCCTTAAACTGAGCATGTTCTGTGAAGAAATGGCGCAGAACGTCTTGTAGCGCTTCGCTTAGCATGTCGCCAGCTATATCCCCGCGCGCTTGAACGTCTCGTCCACGTGCTGGACGTAGTAGCGGTAGTCAAAGAGGTCTTCCAGGGCTTTGCCCTTCAGTCGGCTGGTCACCTCCGCATCCTGGCGCATGACCTGGCGGAAGTCCTTGCGCTCGTCCCAGG
>JACQOP010000022.1 GCA_016202485.1 Chloroflexota bacterium
GCCCTACTTGGACATCATCGCCCAGGTGAAGCAGCACTACGACCATCCCGTGGCCGCCTACAACGTCAGCGGCGAGTACGCCATGCTCAAGGCCGCCATCGCCAACGGCTGGCTGGAGGAGCGCCGCGCCACCCTGGAAGCCCTCACCGCCATCAAGCGCGCCGGCGCCGACATCATCATCACCTACCACGCCAAGGAGGCCGCCCGCTGGCTCCGCGACAGGCCCTAGCAGGGATGCAAGGGGCGCAGCCCCTCACTGGGGGTGTGGGGGTATCCCCCACGTACAGGCGAGTGGGTGGAACAAACCACGCCTGCTACGGCAAGCGACATACCACCGAGATGGGAGGAAGACAGCATGGCGAAGACCAAAGCACCCCCCTCTGACGGGATGCCAGCGCAAGAACACCTGCCCCTTCACCTGTTCAACGGCATCGCCTCCTCCTATGAGAGGCCAGCCGTCTTCTTCTCTTATGGCCAGTACCGTCGTTGGCACCGCTTCCTAGTATCCCGCCTGGACTTGCCGCCGGGGAGCCGCATCCTGGACGTCTCCACCGGCACCGGCCTGGTGGCCATGGACATCGCACAGCGCAGCCAGGTCCAGGTCGTCGGCATTGACCTCTCCGATGGGATGCTGGCAGCAGCCCAGGACAACCTGCGCCGCCGTCGGGTGCAGAACGTCACCCTTGTCCAGGGCCGGGCTGAGGCGCTGCCCTTCCCTGGTGCTGCCTTTGACGTGGTGGTGTTCAGCTACCTCCTGCGGTACGTGCAAGACCCCCTGGCCGTCCTGCACGAGCTGTCCAGGGTCTTGCGCCCAGGGGGACAACTGGCGTCCCTGGAGTTCTACGTCCCGCCCAATCCGGCTATCCGGCCCCTGTGGATGGCACACTCCTATCTCTGGATGCCCCTGGCCACCCGCTTCCTCTCACCCGGTTGGCGGGAGGTCGGGACCTTCCTCGGCCCAAGTATTCGGGCCTTCTACAAGCGGAACAGCCTGGGAGACCTGGGCGCCATGTGGGCCACGGCGGGAGTGAAGGATGCCAAGGTCAAGCTGCTGTCCCTGGGTGGGGCCGTGGTCATGTGGGGCCGCAAGGAGGGCGCCGTTGCATGATGAGCCGAGGCCGGCCTACTACGCCCTGGGAACAGGAGGCTGGAGAGAATACATAACCCTCCTGCACAGCCCCTACACCATCTGGCATCTCAGCTATGTGGTACTGGGGGCGTCGGCGGCGCCAGTCCTGCACCTGGACCGCCTGGCGTGGACGGTGCTGGCCTTCTTCCTGGCGGTGGGGATTGCCGCTCACGCCCTGGACGAGCTGCAAGGCAGGCCCCTGGCCACCAGCATTCCCAATGCCGCGCTCAAGGCCGTCAGCGGCCTGGCCTTGGCTGGGGCAGTGGGGATCGGCCTGTACGCCGGCCTCAGGATAAGCCCGTGGGTCACCCCCTTCGTAGCCTTCGGTGTCTTTGTAGTGCTGGCGTACAATCTGGAGGTCTGGAAGGGGCGCTTCCACACCGACCTGTGGTTCGCCTTCGCCTGGGGGGCGTTCCCAGCCCTGGCCGGCTACTGGGCCAATGCCGAGACCATCCGGGCGGAGGCGTTGGTCGTAGCCGCTGCCTGCCTGGCCCTGACCCTGGTGCAGCGAACGCTCAGCACCCAGTGCCGGACCCTGCGGCGCAAGGTGGCCCATGCCTCAGGTGCTCTGGAGTACAGGGATGGCCGCCGGGAGGAGCTTTCCATAGCCACTCTCTTGCAGACGCCGGAACGGTCCTTGCGGTATCTGTCCTACACCGTGCCGCTCCTGGCCCTGGGCTGGCTCCTGGCCCGGCTGGCCTAGCCCAGTGCCGCCACCGCCGATACCTCCACCAGCAGCTCCGGCTGCGCCAGACCCGACACGATGAGAAGTGTACTTGCAGGAGGGTTCTCGCCAAAGAAGGCCACCCGCGCCTCGCGGTAAGCCGGAAGGTGCTCCCTGCCCACCAGGTATCCGATGATAGACACAAAGTCCCACTTTGTCCCGCCTGCTGCCTGTACCGCTGCCTCCAGGTTAGCGAATACCTGCCGTGACTGGGCCGCTGCATCCCCAACCCCCACCACCTCACCCCGGGCATTGATGGGCACCTGCCCGGCAATGTAGACCGTGTTACCCACCTTCACCACGTGGGTGTACCCCGTGGGCCTGGACAATGTTGGCGGGTTGATGAACTCCTTTGGCATAATGCTCCTTCCTTGGTTCCACGTAGGGAAAACGCTGGGCTTAGGTCACACCTGCACCACCACCAGCAATAGGTGTGCTTCCTCAACCGCCTTCAGGCTTAGCGATGTCTCGTCCGTAACCTTCGTGGCGTCCCCTGCGGCAAGCGCCTGGCCGTTGGCCTCCAGCGCGCCGCTCAGCAAGCACAGGTAAGCCCCCTGGCCGGTCAGCATGTGGTGCTCCACAGTGTGGCCTTGCTTCAGGGTTGAGGAGTACACCTCGGCGTCCTGGCGGATGGGCAGCGCGCCTTCGTGCCGGTTGGACACCAGGGGCAGCAGCCTGTTCACCCGCTCCTCTGGCTCCACATGTTTCACCTCCACCGATGGCGGCAGGCCGCGCACCTCTGGGACGAACCACATCTGCACAAAGGTCATCGGCTCAGTCTGGGAGGCGTTGACCTCGGTGTGCCACATGCCCCGCCCGACCGTGGTGTGCTGCACATCGCCGACATGGAGCAGGCCGCTGTTACCCAGATTGTCGCCGTGCTGGAAGACACCACCGGCGCAGTAGGTCACCACTTCGTTATCCCGGTGGGGGTGCATGGGCCAGACGCCGCCTGGCACAAGGGTATCCACGTTGAACACCCGCAGGGCGCCGAAGTTCATGTTCAGGGGGTCGTGGTACTGGTCAAAGGAAAAGTGCCAGTACCCCTGAAACCACTCGCCATCAATGTAAAAAAGGTCTGCCTTCTTACGTACCTGGATCATAGCTTCATTGTCAGCGCCATTGTGGCCCAGTGTCAACAAAGACCTCCTTCACCAGCTCCTTGTCCTTGAACCCCTCTCACAGCGGGGGCTATAATCCAGTCTGGTCTCACACCACAGGAGAACGTCTGCCAATGAATGCCGCCATTACTGCTGGACAGGAGCTTGGCCCAATGCAGCTTGCCCTTGACCCGACGCGCATCGCAGAATACCTGCGGGCTGCCGGCGACACAAACCTGCTCTACGGCATGACATACCTTGCACCGCCACCGGCCCTGGCGGCTTTTGCGCTTGCAGAACTGCTGAAAGTTACCGGCTTGCCGCCAGGAACGATGCACCTGGCCCAGGAGGTGACGGTGCTCGCCGCCGCCTCTGTAGGGGCAGCGGTAACGTGCAAGGGCAGGGTTACCCAGCGCAGCCAGCGCCGTGACGGCCTTTTCTGGACCGTGGAGTTCTCCGTGGCCGACGCCCAGGGCAACCCTGTCATGGAGGGTAAGACGACACTGCTAACCCCGGGACAGGCTGGCTAGCATGGCCTGGACTGAGGGCCAGGAACTGCCCTGCCTGCACAAGTACGTAAGTCTGGAGCAAATCGCCCAGTACGCCCACGCCTCCGGCGACCTGAACCCCATCCACTTGGATGAGGCCTTCGCCGCCCAGAGCAGCTTTGGGCGGGTTGTGGCCCACGGCATGCTCGGCCTGGCCTTCGTCTCGGAAATGCTGGCCCAGGCCTTTGGCCGCGCCTGGCTGGAATCGGGGCGGCTGCGGGTGCGCTTCCGAGCTCCCGCCTACCCCGGCGACGACCTGCTCACCTACGGCAGCGTAACGAAGGTGACCACGGAGAACAGCAACCGCCTGGTCACCTGTATCGTCGGCCTGCGTAAGGCTGACGGCCAGGAAGTGCTGACAGGAGAATCCCTAGTGATACTTGAAAGCGACCAGTTTAGGGCGAACGCTTCACCCGCATTCTGACAAAAAAAGAGCTACTATAAGAGCGAGGTCTCATCTTTATGGTCAACACCCAACAGGGCCAGCTTCCATCCGAGGACGCTGGGCAAGCCCTTTTCACCGTAGCCCTGGACGTCATGGGCGGGGACTACGGTCCCTCTGAGGTCGTCCCCGGCGCGGTCCAAGCAGCCCGCGACCTGGGCGTGCGTGTCCTCCTTGTGGGAGATGAAGGGCCGGTATCCCAGGCCCTCTCTCGCTACGCC
>JACQOP010000025.1 GCA_016202485.1 Chloroflexota bacterium
CGCCCAGGACGGTGCGGCCCTGAGGGTCGTTGACCGTGGGCTTGAGGGTGACGTAAACCTTTGCGAGATACATTTTGCTTTCAAGGAAGCCCCAGAGGGGCTTCCCTCTAGAGAGTCCTACGGCGCCAGGCGCTGGGCGGTGGTGCAGGGGATGCCCTGGCCCAGGCCTCTGGTCTCTGGGCTGAGCAGGTTGCCTTTGTACGCGTCAAAGAAGCGCTTGATGCGCTCCTCGTCTACGCCGCTGAACCTGTCCAGGATGCCCCAGACCGAAAGGGCCACTTCGCCTGGCTCCAGCTTAGCGTAAGGCCGGGTGACCAGCCAGTCCTGGCTATCTTTCAGTCGGTTGTGGACGTCTTTGAGCTTCGTCACGTCGGCGGCGTCCGGCAGGTTGTAGCTCATGATGACGATGCCGTGCTCCATGTTGTGCATGATGGTCTCGTCTCTTATCTCTTGTTCGTAGAAGCCGCACTGGGTGGTGATGCCCCAGTGGTCGCCCGAGGTGGGAGGGACGGTGGTGTAGGTGACGGTCCGGCCATCCACATGGTTGGCGGAGGGCAAGAGCACCTGCTCCACGCCGACGCCCTTCACGTACTGGGCCTGCTTGGAGCCGCTGCTCTGGGCGCCCCGGCCCGGCAGGGAGGAGATGGCGAAGGAGGCGATGATCATGACGGCGATGACGGCGGAGATGCCCAGGTAAAGGAAGCGGCGGCGGCGCTTGCGGGCGTCGCTCCGCTCCCGGCGCTGCTCCCGCTGGTAGGTGCGGCGGTCTGCTTGCTTTCTTCGTTCCTTTTGTCTGGCGGCCAAGGTAGCTACTCCTAGATGTGGGATGGGTCCTCGCCCGTGAGCCGGGCGTAGGCCTCTTTGTACCGCTCCACGGTCTTCTGCACAATAGCCGAGGGCAGCGCAGGCGCGGGCGGCTCGTGGTTCCAGCCAGCGCTGTTGAGCCAGTCGCGGACGAACTGCTTGTCGTAGATGGGCTGGGACTTGCCGGGGCTGTAGGCAGTGGCGTCCCAGAAGCGGCTAGAGTCGGGAGTCAGGAGCTCGTCTATAAGGATAAGCTGGCCGTTCAGCAGGCCGAACTCCATTTTCGTGTCGGCGATGATGACGCCGCGCTGGCGGGCGTACTCCCTGGCGAAATTGTACACGGCGATGGTCTTTGCCTCAAGCTCAGCCGCTCGCGCCGGTCCAACCATGTCTACGACCTGCTGGATGGTCATGTTCATGTCGTGGCCGGCCTCGGCCTTGGTGGTGGGCGTGAAGATGGGCTTGGAAAGCTCCTGGCCCTCCTTGAGGCCCTTGGGAGCGGGCGCGCCGAAGATGGCGCCGCTGGCCTGATACTCGGCCCATGCGGAGCCGGCGATGTACCCGCGCGCCACGCACTCCACGTCAATGCGCTGGGCGCGGCGCACCACCATGGCGCGGCGAGCGATTTCCAGCGGGAGGTTTGCTGGGAGGTGAGGGTGGGCCGCGGGCTCATTGGCCATGGCGATGTAGTGGTTGGGGATGATGTGAGCCGTTTTGCGGAACCAAAAGGCGGACATGCGGGAGAGGACGACGCCTTTCTCCGGCACGCCGGTGGGCAGCACCACGTCAAAGGCGGAGATGCGGTCGGTGGCCACCATGAGCAGGAGGCCTCCGCCCAGGTCGTAGGTGTCGCGCACCTTGCCGCGGTGGAAGGGGTTGGGGAGGTTGGTGGTGGTGAGGGTGGTCATGGTCATAGCTTCTCAACAATGTATTTGAGTGGCTTGTAGGAGAATCTTCGTAACAGTTCCTTGAGTCAACCGTTCAATAACGACCCGTTCAACACCTGACAATAGATTAGTGAAAAATAATGAAGCCATTGGACAACCGTCTTTGCGCACTGGCATTCTATTGGTCAGGGCTTCACCTCCGTCTCATGGTCTTGCAGGTGCTCACACACTAGACCGGTGTTGTAATGGGGCCAGTAGGTCCGGGCGGCTTCCTGCACACTGGACACCTCGGCGATGCCGGAGATGGGTTCCCCCTCCTCCAGGAGGTCGTCTTCTTCGGCACATTGCCTGCATAGAACATCGTACCGGTACTCCCCTATGTGGCGGTTCAAGTCCACCTTGTAGAGCACCACGTAGGGCATAGTTTTCCTCCTCCTTAGGTTAAACTCCAATCGTTTCCGTAGCTTACAACAGCCCAAGAGCGCGAGCTTCATCTAATGACAGTGAGACGATACCATGTGTCCCCTCTCATATTCCCGCCCTCTTGAAGGTCTCGTCCACGTGCTGGACGTAGTAGCGGTAGTCAAAGAGGTCTTCCAGTGCCTTGCCCTTCAGGCGCGAGGCCACCTCCGGCTCTTCGCGCATGACCTGGCGGAAGTCCTTGCGCTCGTCCCAGGCGCGCATGGCGCCCCGCTGGGTGACCTCGTAGGCCTGCTCCCGGCTGAGGCCCTTCTCTATGAGGGCCAGGAGGACACGCTGGGAGAAGATGATGCCCAGGGTGGACTCTATGTTCTCCATCATACGCTCCGGGTAGACCCGGAGGCCACCCATAATCTGGTTGAAGAGGCTGGTGATGTAGTCAAGGGCCATGGTGGAGTCGGGCAGGATGAGGCGCTCCGCCGAGGAGTGGCTGATGTCCCGCTCGTGCCAGAGGGCGACGTTTTCCATTGCTGTCACCGCATGTCCACGAATCAAGCGGGCCAGGCCGCAGACGCGCTCGGACAGCTCCGGGTTGCGCTTGTGGGGCATGGCCGAAGAGCCGGTCTGGCCCTCGCTGAAAGGCTCCTGGGCCTCGTACACCTCGGTGCGCTGCAAATGGCGTATCTCTGTGGCGAACTTCTCCAGGGAGGCGGCGATGAGGGCCATGGTCGTCACGTACTGGGCGTGGCGGTCCCGCTGGATGATCTGGTTGGACACTGGTGCGACGCGCAGGCCAAGGTGGTGGCAGACACGCTCCTCAATGTTAGGTGGCACGGTGGCGTGGGTGCCCACGGCGCCGGACACCTTGCCTACGGCCACCTGTTCTCTGGCCGCCAGCAGGCGCTCGCGGTGGCGGTTCAGCTCGTCCCACCACAGGGCCAGCTTCAGGCCGAAGGTGATAGGCTCGGCGTGGATGCCGTGGGTGCGCCCCATCATCAGGGTGTCTTTAAACTCCCAGGCCCGCCGCTGGATGGTCTCCCGCAAGGCGTCAAGCTCACCTAGCAGCAGGTCTGCGGCCTCCACCATCTGCATGTCCTGGGCGGTGTCAATGACATCGTTGGAGGTGAGGCCCAGGTGGATCCAGCGGCCCTCCGGCCCCAACGTCTCGGTGATGGAGCGGGTGAAGGCGGTCATGTCGTGGTGGGTGCGGGCGAAGATCTCGTTGAGGCGGTCCAGGTTGTAGGTAGCGTGACGCAGCCTGGCCATATCCGCCTGGGGAATAGTGCCGGCCTCGGCCCAGGCTTCGCAGACGGCAAGCTCCACGGCCAGCCACTTGTCGTACTCGTTCTCCTCGGACCAGACCCGCTTCATCTTCGGGCGCGCGTAGCGGTCTATCATATCAAGTCTCCATGCTGTGTGAGCAGCGCAACATCTAGGGAATAGCCACCAGTCGCCCATCACCGTCTATCGGCTTTAGCGCCGATTCATAGCGAGGATTGCTGACTCTGTCAATCATTGTATGTTCCCAATTTTGGGTGCATTTTTCACATCGGTATTTTGCAATCCTAGTCCGTTCTCCAGAGTTTGGCCAACCGTTTGACTTAGTTTCGTTGTTGCTACCTGGAATTACTATCAGGTGTGTGAGATGGTCTTGGGTGGAGAGATGTCTTTGATACTGAGTAAACCTAGTCGTGCAATCATGACAAACCGTGGCGGTAGTGTTAGTTGTCATCTTCTACTCCTTTGTGAACGACATCGTTTCCAGCTCCCGCACCACATCCCTAAAGTCCCGCAGCTCCCGGTAAGGCAGGCCGTCCTTCTTGCACATCTCCAGCAGGTGGCTGCGGGCGAAGACAAGCTCGGCCTTCCTGGCAGGGCAGAAGTCGGACGCGCCGTCGCCGATGTAGAAGACGCGCTTGCCCACTGAGAGGTAGCGGTCTACGACGGCGCACTTGCAGTTGCCCCAGTCGTCGCAGCCGGGCTTGGTGTAGTTGTAGATGAACTGGATGCCCTTATCGGTGAACTGGGAGTTGACGGGGTAGGTGGTCACCCAGCCCAGGTCCGCCCGCTCCAGCAGGGCCTCTACGTAGAAGTCCAGGCCGTGGCTGACGATAGCCAGGTCAATGTCCCTGCTGCGGCAGTAATGGGCCATCTCCACAAAGCCGTCCCGCAGGTGGGCCGTCTGCTGCACGTGGGCTTTCAAGGCTTCACGGCTCTCCCGCACCGACTTGAAGGGTTGCTCAAAGTAGTCTTTGGGGATGATGGTGCCTTCCCTGAATTGGGCAACGAGGTGCCGCCATTCCTCACGGGCAAAGCGGTCCAAGATAAGGTGGGCCACGTTCTCCACGGCGGCAGTGTCGTCAAAGTCGCACAGGACGGCGATGTTACTAGCCATACTGGGTGGCCCCTGCAGGCATGTGGTCTGGTAGCTGTGCAATGCTGTTGACAATCAGGTTGGGTGCAAAGGGGCTTTCCTCCGGGAGGCCCTGCTTCCGCCAATCTACCCACACGGCGAACATGCCGAGCTGCTGGGGAACCGGCACCTCCCACTCCAGGTTGTCCCCCACCATCCATGCCTGCTGGGGAAGTGTATGGAGCCTCTGGAGGGCATACTCAAAGACACGCCTGGCCGGTTTGCCTGTCCCAAACTCACCCTCTATGAGGATATAGTCAAAGAAGGGTTCCAGTCCGTACTTCTGGATCTTTCGCCTCTGTTGCTCAGCGGCGCCGTTGGTTACCAGGGCCAGTCTAATCCCACGCTCCTTCATAAAGGCGAGAGTCTCCTTTGCCCCCGGCAGCAGGGAAGTCCAGTCCTCCCGCTGTTGGTAATAGGTGTCTGCGATACTGAAGGCGAGGGCAGTGTCCTTGATTCCCAGGCTTGAAACTGCGCTGGCGACAATCTCCCTGCGGGCGGTCAGTCCGTCCAGGCGGCCCTTGCGGTGGCGCTCAGGATCGCTCCAGTACCAGTCTGCTACTTTGCGGATAGCCGCAAACAGATCGTCAGCGGTGTGGTCATTGAGGCAGGGGGCGAACCTCTGGCAAATTGACAGCCACAGGGCATTGGTGTGCGCGTCGTAAGCGATGATGGTGTCGTCCAAGTCAAACAGTATGGCCTGGGGTGTTTCACTCAACACGCTCTAACCCTCGCGGAGCCTCTTGCGATAGATGGCGTAAGCCTGCCTAATCTTATCATGTTTGAGGGCAAGGATGCCTGCTGCCAGGTAAGCAGCATTGCGTGCTCCCCATGCGCCGACGGCCACGCAGGCCACGGGCACGCCTGGAGGCATCTGGACGATGGCGTACAGGGCGTCAACGCCCTTCAGCTCGCTGGTGGGCAGCGGGATGCCGATGACGGGCAGGTCTGTCCAGGAGGCGATGACGCCAGGGAGGGCCGCAGAACCGCCGGCGGCAGCGATGATGACCTCTATGCCCCGGCCGGCCGCCGACTGTGCGTAGTCGGCAACCTTTTGCGGTGTGCGGTGCGCGGACATGACCACCAGCTCGTGCTCAATGCCCAGCTCTCCCAGCGTCTTGATGGTGTCCTGCACCAGGGGTTCATCGGTACGGCTGCCGATAACGACGCCTACGAGAGGCATAGCCTTCCTCCGGGGTGCGCTTGGTACTACACAGGTCTCTAGGGCTGAAGGGTCCGCTACCTGACCGCTACCAGCTCTATAGCGAAGGTAAGGGCCTGGCCAGCCAGGGGGTGATTAGCGTCTACTTTGATGTGGTCGGTGGTGACCTCTACGACGACGGCAGAGGCGCCGTTGGAGAAGCGCACATAGTCGCCTGTCTCTAGGTCTGCAGGGGCACTGGCTTTGGGAATGTCAAAAACCAGGTCCTCCTGGCGGGGGCCATAGGCTTCCTCCGCTTCAATGCGGAAGGTCTTTTTGTCGCCAATTGTCATGCCCCGGACCGCCTCATCAAAGCCCTTGATGACCTGGCCGCTGCCGACCACAAAGGTGAGGGGTTCGCTGCCTATGGAGCTATCAAACTGCTCGCCGTTATCCAATGTACCGGTATAGTGAACGTCAACGGTTGAGCCATCTTGTGCCACGCGGGCCTCCTCTGAATGATTGGGAGTTGCTGTCAGATCCGCCGCTCCTGGGGTTGACGTTGGGGTTGGCGATGGTGTGCGGGTGGCGGTGGGCATTGCAAAGGTGGGGGTAGGAGTTGGGTCATAGACAAGGCTGCAAGCAGAAAAAGATAGGGCACTCATGAGAAGGAATAAGACAATGGCAAATGGAAAACCTGAGGCGGAGGGGATAGATTTCAAGCCGGCACTCCCGGAGAGTGTATGTGTTCCTCTTGATATACCCGCCCTTGTTGCTTATGCGGTGTTTCTTATTGTACCGCACTTTCTCTCTGGGTATAAGGCTTCACAACTGTGGAATTGCACAGGAGGCTGGTACCCACGTCAGTCCACCATCCCTCTTCAGCCTAGCGCTGGGGTAAGAGAAGGCAAAAAAAGAGAATGGCGGGACGACTCCGCGGTCGCCCCGCCTGTTCAAAGTTGGGCCTATTGATTTAGAAGGCGCTGCCGCCGCCAATGGCAGGAAGGAAGTGGACCTCGCTATTCTCTTCCACTGGTTCCAGCATACCAAGGTTTGAGGTCACGCCATCCACCACCACGGCAATGCCGGGCATCAGATCGCCTTCGTAGACGAGCGCCTCCTCCAGGGGTGGATGTTGTTCTACCAGGCCCTGCACCAGTTCCCGCACCGTGGCCCCGGGCACCTGTAGGTGTGTCTTGCCATTGGTGTATTGGCGTAACGAAGCATACAACCAGACCTGGGCCATTTTATTACCGGCGGCCATTCCTATGGCCATTGGTGGACTGGGCAGCCTTGAGGGCGGCCAGCACCTTGGCGGGCGTCATGGGCAGCTCGTTCAAGCGAACGCCGATGGCATCGTAGAGAGCGTTGTTGATGGCTGCCATAGGCGGGACGATAGGCACCTCGCCGACACCCCGTACGCCGAAGGGGTGGCCTGGATTTTCCACCTCTACGATGACGGTGTCAATCATGGGCATGTCCAGGGAGGTGGGCATGCGGTAGTCAAGGAAGCTGGCGTTCATCATGCGCCCTTCATTGTTGTAGAAGTACTCCTCGTTCAACGCCCAGCCGATGCCCTGAACGGCGCCGCCCTGCATCTGGCCTTCCACGTAGGTGGGATGGATGGCCTTGCCGGCATCCTGAAGAGCGGTGTAGCGCAGGATGGTGACCTTGCCCGTGTCCGGGTCTACCTCTAGGTCTACAACATGGGTGGCAAAGGCATTGCCGTTTTGCCTTGGGTTCACGGTGCCCCTGCCTACGATGGGGCCGCCAGTGTTGTTCAAGCGGCCGGCAAGCTGGGCAAAGGTCATCCTCAGGTTGGGATCGGACTTGTGCTGAAGGCTGCCATCCTTGAGGTATTCCACATCTCCAGGCTGAACATTCCAGATAGTGGAGGCGCGCTGAATAAGCTGGCGCTTGACATCCTGGGCGGCCTCGTAGCAGGCTATACCGGTCTTGTAGGTGACGCCGCTGCCTCCGGTGAGAGAGGTGAACCCAATGCTATCGGTGTCGCCCACGGTAGGCTTGACCTTTTCCACGGGAAGGCCAAGGACCTCGGCTACGTGCATGGCCGCAGTGGTGCGTGTTCCGCCGATATCTGGGGAACCTTCCACGAGACTGATGGTCCCGTCGGAGTTGACACTGGCGCAGGCCGATGCCGGACCGCTGGCGTTAGGCCAGTAGCCGCTGGCAATGCCGCGCCCACGGTAGGGGCCTGAGAGCTTGGCGTGAGTATGAGGATGGTCTTTGGCAGCCTGAAGGGTCTCTAGGAAGCCGATTTTGCTGAAGACTGGGCCGGTAACCTGACGCGTGCCTTCCTTGGCGGCATTCAGCAGACGAAACTCCAAGGGGTCCATGTTCAGCTTTCGGCATAGCTCGTCTATTGCGGTCTCCATGGCAAAGGCTGAGGCAGGAGAGCCGGGGGCTCGGTAGGCTGCGGAACGGGGCAGGTTAATGACCACGTCCAGGCCTTCAATGTAGGCGTTGGGGATGTCATAGCCGGCCATCATGCACCGGGCACCGCCGCCAACGGGGGAGCCAGGAAAACCACCGGCCTCGTACAACAAATGGGCTTCGGCAGCCACCAGGCGCCCTTCTTTGGTAGCGCCCAGCTTTACTTTGATGTGGGTGCCTGAGGTGGGACCAGTGCCCTCAAAGACCTCAGTACGGTTGATGGTGACCTTTACGGGCAGACCGCCCGTCTTTTTTGAGAGGAGAGCCGCCACAGGCTCCAGGTACACCAGGAGCTTGCCCCCGAAGCCGCCGCCAATCTCCATGGGGATAGCCTTGATGCGGGAGACTGGCATATCCAGGATGGAAGCGGTCTGGTCGCGTACCATGAACTGGCCCTGGCTGCTGGACCAGATAGTAAGGTTGTTGTCTTTTCCCCACATGACCGTGGCCGACTGGGGCTCAATGTAGCCCTGATGAACCGCCTTGGTGTGGGTCTCATGCTCAACAACTATATCGGCCTGTTTGAACCCTTCTTCAAGGTCGCCCAGCTTGAACTCAATACGGTTGGCGATGTTCGTAGGTTTCTGGTCGGCAGGGCGAGGGCGGCCTGGGGAGAGGCTTTCGTGGAGGATAGGGGCGCCGTCCTTGATGGCTTCCCGCCCATCAAGGACGGGAGGAAGTACCTCGTAGTCTACCTTGATAAGGCTGAGGGCCTCCTCGGCAATGACTGGGTCCGTGGCCGCGACTGCAGCTATGGCGTGGCCGCGGTAGACAACCTTATCTTGGGCCATACAGTTGTTGCTGAGAAAGATGACATTGGCAGGCCCGCCTTCACCAGTGTCTGCAATCCGTGCTTCCAACTTGGGGAAGTCCTTACCGGTGAGCACTGCCTTGACACCAGGGAGAGTCTGCGCTTTGCTTGTGTCAATCGCCTTGATACGGGCGTGGGCGTACGGGCTGCGAAGAATTCGGGCGTGGAGCATACCTGGCAGGTGGATGTCTGCGCTGTACCGGGCAAACCCGGTGACCTTATCCAGGGCATCATGCCTGCGGGGGCGGGTTCCGATGACCTGATATTCTTTCTGAGAGAGGACCATATTAGGCTTGTAATCCAGCATGCTTCACCTTCGCTTATTGCGCTTGCTTGGGCCTGCGCCTTTTGTCATGTAGACTACCATAAACGCCTGGAAGATGAAACTATCTGTTCAAGGAACCCCAGACGGCAGGCAGCTTATTAGCCGGCAAGCCTGCCGGGGGAAAATAGAAGAAGCGGCACCCTGTGAGAAGGCGCCGCTTCTATTCCAGTAGTGGATACTTATGGCGTCTCAAGGATGGATTTCCCTGGTAGGACGGTCCTACCCTGCCTGGCCTGCTGTGGTTGAGCCGCCATCTGGCTCACCAGGTAGTGGACTGGTATGACCAGGGCTGCGATGATGATGCCAAGTACGATGGCGATAGCGCCGGCGCCTATGGCCAGATCAGCCACTCCGAAGCCTATGATGGCCAGGTTCAGTGAGTTCCGCAAGGTAAGGCCGTTCAAATAGGCCTGGCGGTTTGGGTCCTCACGGCTCATCTGGGCATAGGGCCCCCAGCGGCCAAAGGTGTGGGCCTCAATCACGTCCTGCTGCATCTGGGCGGTGCGCGTATTTTCTACCAGCACCCCTGGCTCCAATGCATCATTGCCGGTGTAGACCTGCTCCCTCACGAGGGCGTTGCGGATTTCGGCCCGGGCATCCAGACCCATGGCCACAAAGGTAATGCCCATAGCCACCATAGCGACCCCAGCGCAATGGCCGCGACCGCTGCGAATCTGCTAATTGCCTGCATCATGGTTACCTCCTTTATTTATTCCTAAGCGACGGTCTGTGTCCCCATCACTCAGTATCAGGATAAAGGAGGGGGCCTGAACGCTCCTTGAAACGGGAGGGGTCCTTCCTGAAAATGGCCTAAAATGCAGGACTACCCATTCATGGCTGAAATAGGCTGCCTGAGAGAGTATAGTTATGCCCTGGTTGACCCCTGCTGAAGCAATGCACAGCTAAAATCAAAATATAGAGGCTGCTACTAATACAGAGCTTCATCGCAAGGAGGCTGCTCTATGAAAGGTGTAGGGGTTTCTCATGTATCCAATGGGGCCAATGGCATCCGCCGGGGGGTGCTCCTAGAGCGAATTGAGCGTGTAACCGAGCTCCCCCTGCTCATCTTGGCATTCTGCATGATCCCGCTGCTCCTGGGGCCACTGCTTTGGGACCTTTCCGAAAGGGAGAATGAGATCATACGGGCCCTGGATTACTTTATCTGGGCTTTGTTTGCCATAGACCTGGTGATCAAGTTAGCTATTGCACCCCAGCGATTTCAGTACCTGCGGGGCCACTGGATAGATGTGCTGATAGTGGCGATCCCATTCTTCCGTCCTCTGCGCTTGATTCGCCTCCTCACCTTTGGGACCAGAGCTGTGTTTGGCTTCCGCCGGTTGGTCCATGTGGACTTCCTGCTGGTCTATGGTCTTGGTCTGGTCATGATGTCTGCCACTATCATGCCCGCATTAGAGGCAGGTCATGTCGGCGCAAACATCCAGAGTTTCCCGGATGCGCTATGGTGGTCGGTCGTGACTATGGCGACGGTGGGCTATGGTGATATGTTCCCCGTTACACTGGCAGGCCGGGCGGTTGCCTTTGTGGTCATGCTGGCAGGCATTGCCTTCTACAGTGGTGTCACAGCTAACCTGGCTTCCTTCCTTACCAAAGGGGACAGCACACCAGAGACCGAGCGACAGGGGGACAAGCTGGACTTGCTTCTGAGGGAATTGGCCGCATTGCGGGAAGAAGTGATGCGACTGCGAGCGGGAGGAACGGGCTAACCTGCCGAAGGCTTCAATATCCCCTTAGCGAGGGCTTCTAAGAAGTCATCGGTCTCACGGAGGTCATGAAGACCGCTGATGCGGTAAAGATAAAAAAGGGTTTCCTGCAGCTTCTGGAACCGGCCGGCCTGGCTTTCGTTTTTGTCAAAGATGGGGACCATTTCCAGGACCTTCAGTCCCTTCTCTGTATTGCTGCTGATTGGTCCGTACAAATCAGAGTCTTTGGCGCAGAGCAATGCCGCCGCCAAGGAGAGGTTGCCACCCTTCAGCCAGCCGCCCTGGTCAAGGAACTCATACACCCGGATTTCATACATGAGCTGCTCATAAAGGAGAAAAGAAAGGGCTTCTCGTATCTCCTCTATAGGGTTGGTCAGGAAAACAGAACGCCCCTGTTGGGGCACGGGCAGGCAGCGGTACAGTTCCTCGGCCTGGGCAAGGGTAAGCTCACGCAGCGTGTCTTCCTGGATGAGCGACTTGGCACGCTCCACCTTCCCCCATTTCCGCTGCCGTATCCGTTTGAGGGCTTCCGATTCTCTGATGGCCTTAAACTGCTCTACATACCTCTGAAATACCCGTTGGGGAATTCGCGGTTCAGCGTGCATACTCATGGCAGACATTCTATTAGGATATTGCTCTGAGAGCGATGTCCTTCCTGTAGAAGACGTTCTCAAAGTGTACCTTCTGGACAGACGCATAGACTTTTTGCCGGGCCTCTGCGAGGGTAGGAGCTGTACCCACCACGGTGAGCACGCGTCCACCAGCAGTGAGGATAGCCTCACCCTCCAGTTTGGTGCCTGCGTGAAACACCAGAGCATGTCGCTCTATTTCTTTAAGGCCTTGAATAGGGTATCCGGTTCGGTAATCGCTAGGGTACCCAGCAGAGGCAACCACCACTCCTACAGCGGCGCCTTGGTCCCAGCGCACGGGGATGTGGGAGATGTCCCCCTCAGCAATAGCCTGGGCCAGCTCCACCAGGTCGGACTTCAGCCGGGGCAAAACAACCTGGGCCTCAGGGTCGCCCAAACGGGCGTTAAACTCTACCACCTTGGGGCCTTCCTTGGTCAGCATCAGGCTGCAATAGAGTACGCCCCGATATGACCGTCCCTCCCTTGCCATGCCCTCAATGGTGGGATGGATGAACCGAGTGTAGACCTCCGTCTGCAGTCCTTCGTCCCAGGACTCCGGGGGGCTGTAGCTGCCCATACCGCCGGTGTTAGGACCCAGGTCATTGTCGTAGGCGCGCTTGTAGTCGCAGGCGGCGACCAGAGGTGCAATGCGCTCCCCATCGGTAAAGGCAAAGACACTCACCTCGCGTCCTTCCATGAACTCCTCAATGACCACACGTGCACCGGAATCGCCGAAGACATGCTGGTTCATGTACGCATCCAAAGCTGCTAGGGCTTCATGTCTGTCTTTGGCTACTGTTACTCCCTTCCCTGCGGTGAGGCCATCAGCCTTTACCACAATGGGCCCGTCATGGGATTCCAGGAAGTGTAGGGCCTCGTTATAATCGTCAAAGGCCATGGCAGATGCTGTGGGGATGTGATACCGCGCCATGAACTCCTTGGCAAAGACCTTGCTCGTTTCTAACTGGGCAGCAGCTTTAGTGGGGCCGCAGATGAGCAGGCCTGCCGACTGAAAGGCGTCCACAACACCTACTTCCAGCGCCGCCTCCGGTCCAACAACTGTCAGGTCGATGTGTTCCCTCTGGGCCAGGTCGCGCAGTCCCAGGACATCAGTGGCAGAGACCGGCAGGTTTCTTCCCAAGCTAACCGTACCTGCGTTCCCCGGAGCAGCAAGAAGAATCCCTGTATGCCGGCTCTGGGCCAACTTCCAGGCGATGGCGTGCTCGCGAGCGCCAGAACCAATCAGTAAGAGCTTCATCAGGGCATCAACCGTACAAGAGGGTAGTCTCTATGTGCCAGTTTATGGAGGCGCTTGTCCATGGTCAAAAGCTCACAAGTGTAAATTTGCGCCAGAGCTACATAGCATGCATCATACGCGCGGGAGACACTATACCGCTCGGCGATGTCATAAGCTAGCTCGTATAAGCCTCTGGGCACAGGCGTTGGGATGTCCAGCGCCACGAAGTCCTGCACAATGCCTTTTGCCTCGCTGTTGGTGAGCAGGCCCTGGAACGCAAGGCGGCGGATGACGGACACAGTCTCACTGTACAAAAGGGGAGGGCCAACCCAGTGGTCCTCCCCCGATTCAAAGGCGCCCCAAGCCCGCATCATTTCGTACGACTGGTCGCCAGGGACCAAGCATGCCACCATGCAACTTGCATCAATGCAACGCAGGGCCAAGGCTAGCTGGCCTCCTCACGCAGTTCGTTTACCAAAGTTGCGGTATCCACCGTAACGCCTGTTTTTTCCCAGCGCTCGTTGATGGCCAATCTCCTAGCACTGATGCGTTCAAACAACGCCTTTCTCTCTTTCGCTATCATGGGAATCATCTCCTCTTCGTCCGATACTAGAGGTGCCTCTACCGCGTTCTCCTCCGGCTTGACCAGATATGCGACGACACTTTCCCGGATAAACCACTGGCCCCCAATGCGTTTCCCCTCCAGTTTGCCCTCTCTAAGGTAGCGGCGGACCTGTTCCGTTGACCGCTTGATGCGCTGGGCGGCTTCCTGGACGTTAAGGTACCCTTCTAGCTCATTGGTCATAATACACAGACGGTAGTTGTATAATGCTACTACATTTTACCATTGGTTTCTTCTTTTTCAAGAGAGAGTTTATTCCCACTCTATGGTGCCTGGTGGCTTACTGGTGATGTCGTACACGACGCGATTGACCTGGGCTACTTCATTCACGATGCGGTTGGAAATGTGGGCGAGGACTTCGTAGGGCAATCGCGCCCAGTCGGCGGTCATGGCGTCCTGGCTGGTGACTGCCCGGATCGCCACCACATGCCCGTAGGTCCGGAAGTCACCCATGACGCCAACACTCCGGGCATCCGTGAGCACTGCGAAGCTCTGCCAGAGTTCCCGGTACAGGTTGGCGCCTTTAATCTCATCCATAACAATCCAGTCACACGCCCGCAGGACTTCCAGCTTGTCCTGGGTTACCTCGCCGAGGATGCGAATGGCTAGGCCCGGACCTGGGAAAGGCTGGCGGTACACCATTTCCTCCGGCAGTCCCAGGGCCAGGCCTGCGTCCCGCACTTCGTCCTTGAACAAATAGCGGAGGGGTTCCACCAGCTTCAGGTGCATGGAAGCTGGCAAACCGCCCACATTATGGTGAGTCTTTATCTTTGCCGCTGCCTGGTTCTCTGCTGTCTGGCTTTCAATGACGTCGGGATACAGGGTTCCCTGGGCGAGAAAATCCACCTCTCCCAGTTCGGCAGCCTGGTCTTCAAAGACGCGGATGAATTCATCACCGATGACCTGACGCTTCTGCTCAGGGTCAGTCACACCGCTCAGCCGTCGGAGGAAACGTTCTGAGGCTTCAACATGGAGCAGGTTCAGTCCCAAATTCCGCCCAAAGACTTCCACCACCCGTCGCCCCTCGTCCCGCCGTAGCAGGCCGTTGTCCACGAAGATGCAGGTCAACTGGTCGCCCACGGCGCGGTGCACCAGGCTGGCCGCCACTGCCGAATCTACGCCTCCTGAGAGGGCACAGATGACACGGCCGCTACCGACCTGCTCTCTGATGCGGTGGATAGCTTGGCTCACAAAGTTTTCGGCTGTCCATATACCCCGCAGTCCACACACCTTGAACAGGAAGTTGCGGAGGATATCTATCCCTTGGGGGGTATGGGCCACTTCCGGGTGAAACTGCAAGCCAACCATAGTGTCGCTTCCCATCATTGCGATGGGGGAGCTTTCCGTGTAGGCGAGGGCTCTAAACCCCGGCGGTAGTTCTGTGATGTGGTCTCCGTGACTCATCCATACTGGCAGGCTGGTAGGAAGGTCTGCCAGTATGGGGGCGTTCGTATCGTTCTGGTGCAGGACAGCGTGGCCGTATTCCCGCTTGGCGCTGGGCGAGACCTTGCCGCCAAGTTGGTGAGCAATGAGTTGCATCCCATAGCAAATACCCAGCACCGGCAGCTTGCTCTGGTATACCCACATGGGCGCTTGGGGCGCACCTGGTTCGTACACGCTGGCGGGGCCGCCGGATAGGATGACGCCTCTGGGGTTCAGGCTGGCCACCTGCTCCCAAGTGGCGGTGAAAGGCACAAGCTCACAGTAGACATGGCATTCCCTCACCCGACGGGCAATGAGGTGGCTGTACTGGGAGCCGAAGTCAATAATCACAACAGCCTCTCCCTTGCCCTTTGGCGCATCCTGGAGGAGAGGCTGCTGGCCTTCTTTCTCTTTGGCGATCTCCAAATAGGTGGAGACCTCTAGGTCGTCACTGGTGGCGACCCGCCGGCTGGCAGGCGATACTTCCTGTTCCATGGTGGCATCACCCTCCTGGCCTTAGCTTGTAAATGATTAAGGTGAGGGTAGCACCTGTGGTATACTCAGTCAAGGAAACCCCCAAGGAGCACTGGTGTATTTTGAACCTCTTCTTAAGCTCCCAAGCGCTTCCTGCCACCCTCACTGACCAGGTCAATGCGGGAGTAGAGTGTCTGAAAACTGGAGGCGTGGTAGCATTTCCCACGGACACCCTCTATGGTTTGGGGGCAGATATTGCTTTGGCGGCTGCCGTCCAGCGGGTGCTGGATATCAAGGGCAGACCCCAGCAGATGGGACTGCCCCTTTTGTTGTCTGGCACGGAGCAGTTGTCGCTGGTGGCTGAAGAAGTCTCAGAAAGCGCCCTCTTTCTTGCCAATCACTTCTGGCCTGGGGCCCTCACACTCGTGGTGCGCCGGTCTGCGTTGGTATCGGACATGGTCACGGGCAGGCGCGATACCGTTGCCCTGCGAGTACCGGCCCACCTGGTACCCATTGCCCTGGCGCGGGGCTTGGGCAGGCCCATTACCGGCACCAGCGCCAACCTTACCGGATGGCCTCCTGCTGCGACCGCGAATGAAGTGCGGCGGCAACTAGGCCACCGCGTGGACATGGTGATAGACGGAGGCCCTTCCCCTCTTGGGGAGGCATCTACCATTGTAGATGTGACCAGCCCCGTCCTGAAGGTCGTGAGGGTAGGGGCCATCAGCCTGGAAGCCCTCCGAAAAATCTACACCGGCCCAGTGGAATAGACCGTTACTGTGACAAATATGGAAGGGCCGCCATCCACGCTCCAAATACCATCGCCACTCCTGAGGCTCTCGCCGCTTTTGGAGGAGGCCCTACGCGCCTTTTTTTCACAGCGGTCGTTTCCCCTGTACCGGTTGATGGAGTACCAGCTTGGCTGGCGGGATGAACGAGGATCGCCTCTGGAGACCCAACCCCCTCAGCCGCGCCTGCACGCCGCCCTCTGCCTCCTTGCCTGTGAAGCGTCGGGCGGCGAGCCAAGGGAGGCCCTCCCCTGTGCTGTGGCCGTAGAGCTGGCCTACCAGTTTACCCAGGTCCATGCAGACATTCAGGAAGGCAGCCAGTCCCGTCACCATCGCCCGACGGTCTGGTGGGTCTGGGGCCCTGCTCAGGCCATCAATGCGGGCGACGGCCTCCACGCCTTGGCTCGCCTCTGCCTTATGGGCGATAGAGAGGACGGCCCTGGTGTTGGGCACAGTTTGCAGCTACTCCAGACTCTAGACCAGGCCTGCTTGCGGCTGTGCGAAGGCATGTACCAGGAGATGGTCTTCCAGGAGAGGGTAGACATTGCTCCCGAAGCCTATCTGCGGATGGCTAGGGAAAAGGTGGGCGCTTTGATTGGGTGTGCCCTGGGGATGGGTGCATTGAGCGCCGGCGCAGACCAGACCTTGACGGAGCGGTGGCGCGCCTTTGGGGAAGAAGTGGGGGTTGCCTTGCAGGTCCAGGAAGACATCCAGTCCCTATGGGGTAGTCCACTTTCAGGGAAAGACTTGGGGCTGGACGTATTGAACAAAAAGAAGGGGTATCCTATTATCCTTGCGTTTGAGCAGGCTTCCTTGCCCGTGAAGCGAGAGTTGGGGACTCTGTTCTTCAAGCGTGTTCTGGAGCCGCCGGATGTGGAACGGGTCAGGGCGATTCTGGATGGTCTGGGAGCCAGGGACAAGGCCCAGGCGGCTGCAGCGGATATCTATAATAAAGCATTGGCTGACCTTTCTCTTTCAAGCGCACCAGACTATGCACTGGGAATGATTTTGGATGTAGCACGCTGGCTGGGTCTCCGCGCCTGATTACGCGGACGAGCGCTATCCGGCGCTAGCTGTCAGTCGTGTGATACTTCAGCCAGGGAGTGAAGCTTTGAGAAAAAAGACGGTAAGAGATGCCCAGGTGTCCGGCAAACGGGTCCTATTACGCGTGGACTTCAACGTCCCCTTTATCCCCAAGACCAACGTCATCGCTGACGACACCCGTATCCAGGCGGTCATGCCCACCATCCGCTACCTCAAAAAGCGTGGCGCTAGCCTGATTGTCTGCTCCCACCTGGGCCGTCCCAATGGGAGAGTCGTAAAGGACATGCGCCTTGCCCCCATTGTTCCTCGCCTTGAGGCCCTACTAGGCGAACCCATCATCCACGTCCGAGACTGCATTGGCCTCATGGTCCAGCAGGCAGCCAAGGAGCTGGAGCCGGGGCAGGTCCTTCTGCTGGAGAACCTGCGCTTCTACCCGGAAGAAGAGAAGAATGACGATGACTTTGCCCAGGCCCTCGCCTCTTTGGCAGATATCTACGTGAATGATGCGTTTGGGGCCTCCCACCGTGCCCATGCCTCCATCAACGCTATTACAAAATTCCTCCCGACCTATGCAGGCCTCCAAATGGAGAAGGAATTAAAGATGCTGGGGACGGCCCTGGAGGAGCCGGCCCGCCCCTTGGGGGCCATCATGGGTGGGGCAAAGGTCAGTGATAAAATCGCCGTGCTGAACCACCTTATCCCTCGGGTGGACTACCTGTTTATTGGCGGCGGCATGGCTGCCACGTTTCTCAAGGCCCAGGGGCTGAGGGTCGGTACTTCCCTTGTAGAGGAGGAGAGCCTGGGTGTTGCCCAAGAGATCTTGCAGAAAGCCAACGGCAATGGGGTGAAGCTGTTCCTTCCCAAGGACGTTGTGGTGGGAGATACCTTTAACTCCGACACCTATCACAGGGTTGTGGACGTGGACAACATCCCAGCCGCCGGGCTCATAATGGACATCGGGCCTCAGACAGTGGGGTACTTCGCAGAGGGAATGCGGCAGTGTCGTACCCTGGTGTGGAACGGCCCCATGGGTGTGTTTGAATGGGAGGCCTTTGCCACGGGCACGCGGGCCATCGCCGAGACCATGGCCGACATGACCAACGCCATCACCGTGGTGGGCGGCGGCTCCACCGCAGAGGCCGTGGAGGAGCTGGGCCTCACC
>JACQOP010000008.1 GCA_016202485.1 Chloroflexota bacterium
AACAACAGCGGCAACGCAAGACCGTAAGCCAGAAGCAAACTCATGCTCCCACCAAAGGGGAACCACTCAGCGGCCCCTCCTCAAAACACGGGCCAGGGTACCGACCGCCGGGGGCCGGGGTATGGGAAGACCGGGTGCTCCACCAGCCCTTCCAGGCGGCGGCGGAACGCGTCTACCTCCTGCCGGCTCAGCAGGCCCGCCACCTCGTCTCTGAAACTTCCCGATGAGGCCAACCTCTCCGCCAGCCTTGCCATGTCCCTCACAATGTCATGGGGCACTGCCTCCCCGGCAAAGTCCCAGATCACCGTCCGCAGCTTGTACTCCCAGTGAAAGGTGATACCGTGGTCAATGGCCCACAAGCGTCCCTCCGGGCCCAGCAGGCAGTGGCTCGCTTTGCGGTCGGCGTTGTTCGCAATGACATCGTAGGCGCACAGGCGCTGGAGGGCCTCCCGGTGGCTCTCCCGCATGGTGAAGTAGTTGGCCTGCGGGTGGGCGTCCACCAGCATCTGCACCGAGCCAACACCAAAGGGGCCATCGCGGACGATGGTATAAGGAACCAGGCCCCAGCCCAGGGCTTCACTCAACCGGTAGGCCAAATACTCCCGCAGATAGAGTGTCCCGCCCGGGAAGTCCCACAGCGGCGCCTCACCCTTGCAGGGCTTGTAGACCACACGCACCTGGGAGACCCCGCTGCCAACACAGGCAAAGTACGTGTAGTTGGAGCCTTGAGGCGTGACCTGGCAGTCGTGGATATCCCCTTCCGTCATTAACTGGACAACTTCAGGAGGTGGCATGGTGACCCCAGTGTCCATCGTTAGCCTACAGCTCCCGCGTCTCTCCAAGCACCGTATGGTGGCCGTTTTGCCTAGGGCAGATATGGGTCACACCAGGGTCCAGGGGAGCGCCGCACAGGGGACACAGCGGGCGTCCTGCAGCGCACACTTCAAGGGCCTCGTCGGCCAGTGTACTCATGGTCCGGCCGTCGGCCAGCAGGGAAAGCCTGGGGAGTCCCCGCTCCGGCTCTTCCGCCTCGCTGGCGGTCAAGAGGAAGAGCGCCAGCCGCTCATCATATCCAACGGCCATCTGCCCTGTCTGAAACTCCACTTGCTCCACAGGACTTAACGCGGGTTCTACAAGGCGCGGCTCCCTCTGCCTGCGGCTCTGCAACTCCCCCACCTGGGCAACCACCTGCTTCAACGCGACTGCCAGCCGGAAGAGCTGCTCTTTCTCCATCCATACAACCGCACGCGCGCCGTTCTGGGCTTCAACAAGCAGGCGGAACCGCCGGGAACCCGGCTGGCCCACGGCGCTCGCCCGGATGCTGCTCACCCGCCCAAACTGATAACGCGCTTCCGTCATGAGGACCACTACCTTCCCTGGAGTCCCCCCAATGTAGTTTCACCCCTTCCCATTGTCAAGGAAGTTCCCCTAGCCTGACATGGCAGCGCCGCATATACTAATCCCCAGGAGAATTTGTTGCTATGATTTCACCACCCCGTGAGCTCCCCATCTTCCCCCTGGGCCTCGTGCTCTTCCCCCAGATGGTCCTCCCCCTTCAGATATTTGAGGACCGCTATAAGTCCATGCTTCGCGACTGCCTGGAGGCTGACTCCCGCTTTGGCGTGAGCCTCATCAAAGAGGGCGCCGAGGTGGGCGAGCCGGCCGTCCCCCATCTCGTGGGCACCATCGCCCGCATCCGCCGGGTCACTCCCCTGGAAGGCGACCGCTACAACCTCCTGGTCCTGGGGGAGCGCCGCTTCCGCATCCGGGAAATCACCCAGTGGAAGCCTTATGAAAAGGCCTGGGTGACCCATCCCGTGGATATACAGGGCGACCCACCTATCTCCACAAACGAAATTGAAGACATCCGCCGAAAGGGAGAAGCCTACATCCGCACCCTCCTGGGACTGCAAGGCGGTTGGAGCTATAGGGTAGATTCGCCCACAGACCCCGTTGAGCTGAGCTATTTCATCGCGTCTGTGGTCAGGGGCGAACCCCTGGAGCAGCAGGCCGTCCTGGAAGCCCTCTCGGCCCGGGAACGGTTGCGCCTCCTCCTTCCGAAGATAGAGGCCGGGGTGAACGACAACGTAGCCGAGATGCAGGAGCGCTTCCTCATGAAAGGCGTCCGCCTGAACTGACGCGCCCTTTTGTGAAAGGCCATTCCTTCAGCTATGGATTACCAGTGCTATAATGGTGCAAGTTTGCGCCTTTTAGCTCGGACGCTTCCCATAGAGAGAGACCTATCCCTCCAAAGGAGGACTCCAGCATGGACTTCGGCCTCAAAGGTAAAGTAGCCATCGTTACGGGCGGCAGCGAGGGCATCGGCAAAGCCGCCGCCGCCAGCCTCGCCCAGGAGGGCGCCGGCGTCGTCATCTGCGCCCGCCGCAAGGACGTGCTGGACGCCGCCGCCGCGGAAATCAGCCGTCAGACCGCTTCAAGGGTCATGGGTATCCCTGCCGACGTGACCAATTCAGTAGATATCCAGAATGTGGTCAACAAGACGGTGGAAGCCTTCGGCCGCCTGGACATCGTGGTCAACAACGCCGGGACCTCTGCCGGCGGCAACTTTGAGGCCGTGGACGAAGAGGCATGGCGTTATGACATGGACCTGAAGTTCTACGCCGCCGTCCGCTTCGCCCAGGCCGCCATCCCCCACATGAAGCGGCAGGGCGGCGGGCGCATCATCAACATCACTAACCTGGCCGGCAAGCAGCCAGGGGCCAACTCTATGCCCACCTCCGTCAGCCGCGCCGCAGGCCTGGCCTTCACCAAGGCCCTCTCCAAAGACCTGGCCAAATACAACATCCTGGTCAACACCGTCTGCATCGGCGTCATCAAGAGCGGCCAGCACGAGCACCGCGTTGAGAACATCCAGCGCCAAAACCCCAGCATGACCCTGGATGCCTTCTATGCCGAGCGCGCCCGCAACGTCCCCCTGGGCCGCGTCGGCGAGGCCCGCGAGGCCGGCGATGTCATTTGCTTCCTGGCCTCCGAGCGCGCCAGCTACCTCACCGGCACATCCATCAACATAGACGGCGGCACGTCCAACGTTCTCTAACGCCTGAAGGACTTCAATCAATGGTCAAATACATGGAAGAGTTCCACCCCCCTGCCCGTCTCCTCATGGGAGCAGGCCCCAGCAACGTCAATACCAGGGTCCTGCGCGCCATGTCCGTTCCACTCCTGGGACACCTGGACCCTGACTTCATCAGCGTCATGGATGACGTCAAAGTAATGCTCCGCCTGGTCTTCCAGACTGCCAACAACCTGACCATCCCTATCTCCGGCACCGGCACCGCAGGCATGGAAGCCGCCTTGGTCAACATCCTGGAGCCAGGAGACACCTTCATCGCGGCCATCAACGGCTACTTCGGCGCGCGCCTGGCAGAAATCGCCTCCCGCTGTGGCGCCACCGTCCACAAGGTGGAAGCCCCTTGGGGGACCGCCGTGGACCCCGGTGCCATTGAAGCCGAGCTGAAAAAGCACCCCAGGGTCAAGGCCGTCTCCCTGGTCCACGCCGAGACCTCCACAGGCGTCCTCAACCCCGTCCCGGAAATCGCCGACATCGTGCACCGCTACAACGCCCTGCTGGTCCTGGACACCGTCACCTCCCTGGGCGGCGTGGAGGTAGCCGTGGACAAGTGGAACGTGGATGTCTGCTATGCCGGCACCCAGAAGTGCCTGGGCTGCCCTCCCGGTCTGGCTCCCCTTACCCTGGGACCCCGCGCCCAGGAGGCCCTGGCCGGCCGCAAGACCCCGGTGCAGAGCTGGTACTTTGACCTGTCCCTCCTGAGCAGCTACTGGGGCCAGGACCGCGCCTACCATCACACCGCGCCCATCTCCATGATCTTCGGCTTGCGGGAGGGCCTGCGCGTCGTTCTGGAGGAAGGGCTGGAGCACCGCTTCCAGCGCCACCAGCGCAACGCCGCCGCCCTGCGCGCCGGCCTGCAGGCCCTGGGCCTGGAACTCTTCGCCCAGGAAGAGTGCCGCCTGCCCTGCCTCACCTCCGTGAGAGTCCCAGAAGGCGTAACCGACGCCAGAGTGCGCACCGCCCTGCTGCGGCAGTACAACATAGAGATTGGCGGCGGCTTGGGGCCAGTCGCAGGCAAAATCTGGCGTGTCGGACTCATGGGCGAGAACTCTTACCCATCAACCGTCTTCACCCTCCTCTCAGCCCTGGAGACCATCCTTACCGGGGAAGGCTACGAAGTGGCCCCTGGCGTGGCCCTGGCCGCCGCCCAGCAGGTAATTGCCGGCGCCACGTAGGGACATCGGAATGGAATCAATGGGCCCAGGGAGACCACGCCTGTTCTACGGCTGGGTGATTGTGGCATGCGCATGGGCGATGTACATGCTCAACCAAGCCGCCTTCACCTGGGGATTCAC